>CACVKW010000771.1 GCA_902749685.1 Olavius sp. associated proteobacterium Delta 1
CTGATTTCTAAATCACTAATTTCCCGTTTATAACTGCCTGTTTTTATTAAAGGCAGTATTTGATTTTCAAATTATTTTGGACAGCAATGATATCAAATACATCTTTTAATTTATTTTCTACAATGTTGAGGAAAGCATCAGGTTCTGAATTGCTCCCTGATAACGCCGGCAAAATTGAATTGGCAACTCTTTTTCTTATTTTCATTTTTTCAATTTTGCTGAGGCGATTTAAGGTCGACAGTTCCATTTCGAAGAGCTTTAAGATAGCTTCAATTTCTTTGTGCTGAAAACGTAACATATTATTACCCGAATCGACCGTCGACAAAAGGAAAAACAGAAGTAACGTTTTAAAATAGCTGCTATCATTGTTATGATTGCAAAATATATTAGATCTTCTGATTTTGATACAGCAACGTTCCTGTAATGTCAACCGTGATGAATTGAGGGGTGAGGTTCAAGCGGCTTTCTTTATTTTGGGGTGAGGCAGGCTGTCTTTGATCAAGTTACCGAGTACCCTGATAGCGATTTCTATGTCCTCCTTGCCGGCCTGGGCGTAAGACAGCCGGAAGGTGTTGTGGCCACTGTTGTCAACGAAAAATGGCTGCCCGGTTACAAAGGCCACGTTGTGCTCGACAGCGCGGCGGTATAGCTCTGCGGCATCCATGCCCGGGGGAAGGTAAACAAAAATAAAAAATCCGCCCTGGGGTCGATTCCAGGACACTGGCGCCGGAAAATAGTGCGCCATTTGTTCCAGCATAAAATCGCGCTTGGCCAGGTAAAATGAGGTGTTATCCTGAATTTGTTTGTCTAAAAGTCCCTGCCGGATGAACTCCAGCAGGATATGCTGGGCTGGTGTATTGGTCGCCGCATCGGCAAACTGTTTGGCCACCACCATCTGGCGGATAGCCCCTTTTTCTCCATAGACCCAACCCAGTCGCATGCCGGGCACAAAAGTTTTGGACAATGAGCGCAGGTGAATTACCCGGCCAGTTTCGTCTAACGACTTTAGCGAGGGCAGGCGCCGGCCTTCAAACCGCAATTCGCCATAAGGATCATCTTCAAAAATGACCAAATCGTATTCGTCAGCCAGCCGGATAAGCTGGCGGCGTCTTGTGAGGCTGAGGGTAACCCCGGTCGGATTCTGAAAGTTTGGAATAACGTAGACGCCTTTGACGCATTCGCCGGCGGCTTTCAAACGCTTCACTTTCTGCTGCAGTGCTGCGGTATCCATTCCATTTCGATCTACCGGTACCCCGACAACCCTGCCGCCCCGTGACCTTACTGCGCCGGGACCGCCAAAGTAGGTCGGCAGCCCGACCAAGACCACATCGTTTCTGTCGACAAACACCTGGGCCGCCAGGTGCATGCCCTGGGCAGATCCATGGGTAATTATTAGGTTGTCGGCTTTGGCATTAATTACCCCCTCATTTCTCATCCGTTTGGCAAGCTTCAACCGCAGCGTCCGCAAACCTTCCGTTGAACCGTACTGAAGGATCTGTGCGCCGCGTACGGCCATTAATTCGTCAAAGATCCGGCGAATTTCCGCAAGTGGAAAGCTTGCCGCGTCGGGCCAGCCGCCGGCCAGTGAACGCATTTCCGGTCGGGCAACCAGGGCACAAATGTCACGGATGGCAGACGGTTGTGCGCTCAAAGATTCGGAACTATACAGATGAGACAAATGATTTTTACCCATAACGAACCTCCTCAGTTGAGGAAAAATCTTTTTCCGCTTTTGATACCCGGCATTCCATCATTGCCTGTAACTTACCAACCCGGACAGCCGCAAAAACACGATACTTATCGAAAGATACAGACGTTTCTTGACATCTACTTGTGTAGATTCCAGGCGCAAACAACCCCGATACCGGCTTTTACCAGGGCTTTGGCAGTGCAATTTACCGCATCGTGCTTATCCAGATAGTTAAGCTGCAGTGCATCCATTAAACCCTGGGAGACAACTTCTTCTTGGGGCATGAAGTAATCTAAAATATCGCTGGGATGCTGGCGGCTGCCGTCAATTTCCGGATCGCCGCCTTCATGCTTGGCGGCAATGTTGGCTACATCCCGGGCCACTTCGATCAGCTCATCGCGTCGGTTATAAGGTTGACGTACGATGGATTTCTGAGTTTCGGTGATGTGGTGTTCAAAACGCACGACCTTTTCCAGGCCCAAGGATTGGCGTATTTGAGCCGCCTGTCGCAGGGTCCAGTTGTCGGCCGAATTGGACAGATTAAAGCCGATCAATGAAGTGGTGCCGTCATCGCGGGCAAACAGGCGGGCGGCCATCAACGTCCAAAACACGGCCAGGGGATTGTCGTTACCCATAAAAACCGAAATCTTAAACTCGTTATCCACGCCCAGTTTGTGAAGCAAATAGGCGGCCAGGATGGTGCCGGAATTGATGTTAAGCACCTGGCGCACGCCATAGTTGGTGTAATAAAGAAGATACTCCTCGACCCACTTATAGGGATACTCATTGGGCTGTCCGATGCCGCCGAAATAGCCGGTAATGCATTCCGGGCCCCCGAGATGTACGTTGGAACCATCGGTGCCCTTGGTGTCCAGGGTTTCAACATAGGTGGCGCCGACGATCTGCATCGCCGCGGCAGTGGCCAGTATGTCGCCGTTGTCTGCAGTCTGCTCTTTCATGTTGCGCACCCGGATATAGCGGCCGGGCATCAGTTCCATGTTTGTAATGGACTTTCTGGCTTCGGCGATCAGCCACGGGAAATACTGCAAGGCACTGATCTCGAGGGTCACTGCGTTATTCTGGTTAATTTTTGCTACGGCATCACGATCCCCTAATACCCGATCGTAATAATCGGCCATGGAAACAAAAGTGCCGTTATCGCGCTGTTCAGTCAGCCAATCGAGATCAGCTGCATAAGGCGAGTTGATTTGTTTTAAGCGGGTGACCAGGTTATCAAGTTTGCGTGCTTCGGCTGCCTTGCGGTTAATTTCCCGGGGACCGCCGTATTTTTCAACAATTTCCAGAATTCGACTGATGGTTTCATTGTCGGGATCGGTTAACAACGCATTGACTTCGTTCAGACGATCTTGCGATATCTTCAATTGCTGTCTTAGGTCATTCATGGGTATACTCCTTGTGGCAATTATTCCCTAACTAGCTTAAGAAATTTATCTTCTTCGCCGGCGATCATTTTGTAACAATGCTCGTCTTTGGGAAACTCAGCGCCTTCTATATTGTATAAGTCATGCTTCCTCCAGCGGGTAGCCGTTGTCGTTTTTTATCTCGGAAAAGACCAGAAAGGTTTCCGTCTTACCCACGCCCGGCAGGGATGCAATCTGTTCTTTGACGAGAATGCCAAGCTCTTTGAGATTTTTGGCAACAATGTGAAGAATGTAGTCGAAACGACCGGTGACGTGATAGCAGGTCATAATATTGGGAATCAATTTGACGGCCTGTTCGAAAGGTCGGATGGTTTTGGTCGAATGCTGTCCCAACGAAACGGAGACCAGAGCCTGGACGCCAAATCCCAGCTTTTCCGGATTGACGATGGCTTTAAACCCGTTGAAGTAGCCACGTTCTTCAAGCCGGCGAACCCGCTCCAGCATGGTAGACGGAGCCACCCCCAGTTCTCGGGCCAGGTCGGCGTTTTTGACTCTGGCGTCCTTCTGCAGGGCGCGCAATATTTTGCGATCTAAAATATCCATTGGTTTCGAATTAAATGCAATAATATTTATTAATACCCGAATTTAATTCGTTTGTCAAGTAATTTCAAAAAATATAATTTGATATAATGCCTATATAATTAAACTTTAACCCTAATACACCAAAACCAAAAAGTTAAAAAAAATTGGTTTCCCGGAGGCTTTGTGAGAGATAACATTTGGCCAACCCTGATATGCACAATTACTTTGGCGTTTGCCTGGAAAGCGGGATTACATGGTTGACATGTAAAAATTTAATATTTACAATTCAAAGCTCCCAGGCGCCTCATTTCGGGCATTTCCATAGCCGATTAAATTCCATCATTGACCCCGGGTTGGTTTTATTTCGTCGAAATAAAGTTCCGCTGAGAAGAATTGTTATGAAACAATCAAAAAAATCTACCAAGCAGTTGCTGAAAGACGCCTTAAAGGATCTCCGGCAATCCCCCTTATATAACCGTAAAGCGCTCGATAAGCTCAGTCAAAACTTTAACCAATGGCAGCAGGAAAGCGTGCGGCCAGACGATCTGGAAAACTGGCAGACCGTCCCCCGGATGGTTCTGGGATCCCAAACACCGCGGGATCTGCTTTATACTCCGTTGAACAACCCCGAATTTGACTACGCCGCCGATCTGGGCAATTCCGGCGAACAGCCTTTCACGCGCGGTATTCATGCCAACATGTACCGGGGACGGGCGTTTACCCGGCGGCAGCTGGCCGGTTACGGCGGACCCGAAGACACCAACCAGCGCATTAAATTCCTGCTGGATCATGGTGCTACGGGCATTTCCATTATATTTGATTTACCCACAATCCAGATGTACGACTCCGATGATCCGGTTTCCACCGGCCAGGTGGGCATGTCCGGTGTCGCCATTGATTCGGTCGAAGACATGGATCTTTTATTCAAGGACATCGCCCTGGATGACGTGACGGTGTCTCTGGTTTCGCACTATCCTTCCAATTCGGCCATTTTATTTCCCATGTACCTGGCCCTGGCTAAACGGCGTGGTATCCCCTGGGAGCGCTTGAAGGGCAGCATCCAAAACGACATGACTCTGGAGGAGGTGGTCCGCAGCGGGCCGGAGTATATTCCGCCGCAGGACTGTTTTCGGATCCAGTGCGATAACATCGAGTTTATTCGGCAGCAGGTGCCGCTCTGGAATTTTATGACCGTCAATGGCTACAATTTACGCGAGTTTGGAACCTCTGCTGTCAGCGAGATGGCCGTGGCGCTGGTCAATGCCGCAGAAACTTTAGAGGCGCTCGAGGATCGCGGTCACGACCCTGCCTGGCTCGGTCAGCGGATGGCTTTTTTCTGGTCCATCGGCAACGATTTTTTCGAGGAAGTGGCCCGTATTCGGGCAGTCCGCAGGCTTTGGCACCGCATCATGACCTATCGTTTTAGCGCCAAAGATCCCCGGGCGACCTGGATGCGCTGCCATGTGCAGACCTCGGGTGTTTCCCTGACCCGTCGGGAGCCGATGAACAATGTGGTGCGAGCCTCCTACCATGCCCTGGCGGCGGTGCTGGGTGGGGTGCAGTCCCTGCATGTGGACTCTTTTGACGAGGCCTATTCGGTGCCCACCGAAGAAGCCGCCCTGCTCTCTTTGCGCACCCAGCAAATTCTCCAGGAAGAAACCGGTGTGACCCAGGTGGCCGATCCGCTGGGCGGCTCATTTTATGTGGAAACCCTCACCAATGAGATGGAACGGCGCATTCTTGACGAAATGGAAGAAATCGAAAGTATGGGGGGGTATGTGGCGGCCATAAAAACCGGCTGGATTCATCGAAAAATATCAGATTATTTCCGCCGGGAACGCGAGCTTGTGGAAAGCGGCCAGACCCGCGTGGTGGCTGAAAATACCTACTTGTCCAAAGACAAGCTTCCTTCGATCAATGTATTCCGGTATCCCCGGGGCGCAGCCGAAAGACAAAAGCAGCGTTTGGATCAACTCCGGCAAACCCGCGACAACCACAAAGCCACTCAAGCTTTGAATAACCTGGAAAAAGCCTGTCGTGCTGGAAGCAACATTTTGCCTTTGGCCGTGCAATGTGCCGACGCAGGCTGCAGCGAAGGCGAAATGTTTGCCGTTTTTAAGAACGCTTTCGGGCTTTGGAAGCCTCCGGTGTTGTGGTAAGTTTTTAAGCCGAAAAAGCCGGCTTAAAAACTGTAATTTTAACGAAAGAGTTTTCATGGGGGAACGGCATCCAAATTTGCCATTGAAAATATCCAGTTCGCGGCTGGCCGGCGACGGGCTCAGTCGAGTCGAAGCGGCTCCCATAGCAGATCAATTAAACGATCAGCAATTTGTGTTTTAAATTCAGTCTGAAACGGAGTAAAAATGAACCGCAGGGTTAAGGTGCTATTGGCCAAGCTGGGTCTGGATGTGCATAACCGGGGCGTGATCACTGTGGCCATGGAATTGCGCGATAAGGGCATGGAGGTGATTTATCTGGGCAATTCGCTGCCTGATGAAATCCTTGCCACCGCCGTGCAGGAGCAGGTGGATGTTATCGGGGTTAGCTCGCTGGGCGGGGCCCACCTGAGCCTGGGAAGCTTATTGTTGCACAAGGCCGAGCAAACGGATCTGAAAGATGAATTTGTGTTTCTGATCGGGGGGGTGTTTTCACCCGAAGATGCCGAGGAACTTTTAAGCCTTGGATTTGACGATGTTTTTCCGCCCGGCGCGACCCAGGATACCATCGTTTCCGGGTTGCAGAAGGCTCTGGCTGAGAAAAAAGGGGGGGGAATTGAAATTGAAGAATGAAGATTGAAGAATTATGGAAGTCGCTTTGCTCGGTCTTTATAAAGATGAAAACTTAGCTAGTTTATAATTTTAACAACTTGTTTAAAAAGAAATCTATATCGACCCTCAGGCCATTTTTATAATATTGATGATTATAGAATCAAAATTTCAGGATTTGGATCTATATAATTGGTTTTTTTATTAAATTGTAAGAACACTAAAAATAAGATAGATAGAATACCACAAATATTCAATTTACAATCTTCAATATTCAATCCCGGCTTGTCCGGGCAGGGAGGTAATTCATGCTAAAATGGCCGCCGGTCTATGACGCCGGCTATCATCCCGCTCCCGACCAGGATTACTGGTTTCCGGAAATTGAAACCATGGATCCGGCGGAACGGGAGCAGACTATTATTTTGCCCAAGCTCCAGCAGCAACTTAAGTATGCATATGAGCATTCCGGGCTTTATCAAAAAAAATGGGATGCTGCCGGGGTAAAACCAGATGATATCCTTACCCTTGATGACTTTGAGGCCATACCCATTCTAACTAAAGATGAGCTGCGTGCCGATCAGGCTGAGCAACCTCCTTTTGGCAGCAACCTGTGCGTTTCATACCAGGAATTGGCCCGGGTGCACGGCACTTCGGGTACCACCGGCAAACCGACTGCATTCGGCATCAGCAAGAGCGACATCCAGCGCATCGCCGAAACCCACGCCCGTGTCCAGTGGGCCATGGGGGTGCGTCCGGATGATATCGTCTTTATCGGATCTTTTTTCAGCCTTTACTGGGGCAGTTGGGGAGCCATGCTGGGCGCCGAGCGTCTGGGCGCAACCGCTTTTCCCTTTGGAGCCGGTGTTCCCGGTCAAACCGACCGGGCGATTGAGTGGATGGCCACCGTCAAGCCCACCGTTTTTTACGGAACCCCATCTTACAGTCTGTATCTCGCCGAGAGGGCCAAAGAACGAGGTTTTGATCCGGCCAGGGACTTTAATTTCCGCATCCTGTTTTTTTCCGGTGAACCCGGTGCCGGCGTGCCGTCAACCCGGAAGCGCATTGAAGAAACCTATGGCGCCATTTGCCTGGATTCCGGCTCCACCGGCGAAATGTCGCCCTGGATGACCGATGGGGAATGCGCCCGACGCCAGGGAATGCACTTGTGGCAGGATGTGGTATATGCTGAGCTGGTAGACCCGGCAACACACAAGCGGGTGCCTTACGGTGAGGAAGGTGTAACGGTTTACACCCACCTGGAACGCAACTCCCAGCCCATGATCCGATTCTGGGCCGGTGATTTGAGCCGCTGGGTGAACGAGCGCTGTGCCTGCGGCCGCACCTATCCCCGGTTCCCACGGGGCATTTACGGGCGGGCCGATGATATGTTCATTGTACGGGGTGAAAATGTCTATCCCAGCGCCATCGAGGACGTGATCCGGGGCATTGAAGGTTTTTCAGACGAGTTCCGCATCATTATTACGCGGGAAAAAACCATGGATGAGCTGATTGTGCAGGCCGAAGCGCTGCCCGAAGTGTCTGCCGGGCAGATCGGTACCTTGCAAAATGAGCTGGCCACCCAGCTTAAGGCCAAAGGGTTGCGCACCATCGTGCAAATGTTGGCGCCCGGCTCTCTGGCGCGCACCGAATTCAAGGCCCGGCGCATCATCGATAAGCGCGATCTCTACGACCGGATTACGCACAAGGCGTAGGGGATGAAAACTAAAATTCTATACTGCCGGGCGTTCTCGGAAAGGGAATAACGTCGCGGATATTGCTGATGCCGGTGACCAGCATCAGCAGGCGTTCAAAACCCAACCCAAATCCGCTGTGCGGCACGGTGCCGAATTTACGCGATTCAAGATACCACCAGTACGGCTCTTTTTCCATTCCGGTTTCAACCATGCGCGCTTCAAGTACCTCCAGACGTTCTTCACGCTGGCTGCCGCCGATGATTTCTCCGATATTGGGGACCAGAATATCCATGGCGGCCACCGTTTCATTGTCGTCATTTAAGCGCATGTAAAACGGCTTAATGGTTTTGGGATAATCGTAGACGATGACCGGTTTTTTAAAATGTTTTTCAGTTAAAAAACGTTCGTGCTCTGTTTGAAGGTCGTTGCCGAAGCCGACCTCATACTCAAATTTCCGGCCGGATTTTTGCAGTACTTCCACCGCTTCCCGGTAGGGCAGGCGGATGTAATCCGAGATGGCGGTATTTTCCAGCGTCTGCATCAAATTTGTATCCACCCATTTTGCGAAAAGCTCCAGATCATCGGCACATTCCCGCATGACATAGGATGTCAGGTATTTGATCAGCGCCTCTCCCAGATCCATATTGCCCTGCAGATCGCAAAACGCCATTTCCGGTTCGATCATCCAAAACTCGGCTGCATGCCGGCGGGTGTTGGAATTTTCAGCTCTAAACGTCGGTCCAAACGTATAGACATCGCCCAGGGCCAGGCAAAACATTTCTGCGCTGAGTTGCCCGGAGACGGTAAGATTGGCCTCTTTGGCGAAAAAATCCTGTAAATAATCCGTTTTGCCTTCCTTTTGCGGCAGGCTTTCCAGATCCAGCGCCGTCACTTTGAATAATTCGCCGGCACCTTCACAATCCGAACCGGTCAATATCGGTGTGTGGACATATCGAAAACCGCTATCGCGGAAAAATTGGTGAATCGCATACGACATGTCAGATCGCAAGCGGTAGGCCGCACCGTATTTGTTGGTTCTGGGTCGCAGATGGGCTATGGTCCTCAAAAATTCGTCGGTATGACGCTTTTTTTGCAGGGGATAGTTTTCCGGGGCCAGGCTGATGATGTCGATCTGAGCGCCTGCGATTTCCCATTTTTGGCCTCCGCCCTGGGATTCGACCAGCTCGCCACGCACAACCACCGCCGACCCGGTGGTCAATTTTTTTATCTCGTCATAGTTGGGTAGCGTGTCATTGGCAATTACCTGAATATTCTTCAGACACGACCCATCGTTGATTTCAAGAAATGAAAATGCTTTTGAATCCCGGCGGGTTCGAATCCAGCCTTTTATCAACACTTCTGCGGCAGGCGTTTCTGATTTTAGCAGTTTGAATATTTTCGTTCGTTCCATGGAACCCCCCCCCTCTTCACCTAATACATCATTTTTTTTGGCATACTATCAGTATATTAATCCCGCTGCATCAATCAAGAGAAATCGATTGATAGGTTTTACCGGTTGTCTATCTATAGATTATGTTCAATTAGAACCGTAAGATTTCAGTGGCTAGTAAATGAGAGTTGGGAAGTCGTGGTAATTTGAAATTATTTGAATCAATATCAGAAAATTTAAGCCTGGATTTTGCGAAGTCTTTTAAGTCATGTGGTTAATCTAAGGCGCGGCTTCCATTAACATGATGCCGACCGTTAATGCGACCATTACCCCAATGACCATTGCCTTTGACGCTATATCTGTCGATCGAATCACAGCTGAAATTATGGAGATCGACGCCGTTGCTGCTATTAGTACCGCCGGGGCCATCATCAACGGAATTTCCTGCGTCAACCATGCCAGAGTCTGCATTTTTTTACCCCCTTTCATCTCGCATGCGGCCAGAGGTTTTCAAATGACCGCCGATTGACCGGGTTTCACATCATGCCCCCCTGCCGGCTATTCGATCGTCTTTGCTTGGCTTCGGTCAATGATAAACGCTATTTTGAACATGCCTGTCTATAACGTTTAATGATTATTTTTGTCAAGTCAATACATAGACTACATATAGTATTCAATCCTATTTTTGGGTTGTTTGAGTTTAAGGCAGGCTGCCAAAGGCAGCATGAGAAATAATTGGTTTGTTTGACGGGTAATCGGTATTAAATTGTGGTTAAAATATTGTAACAGCACCCCAGCGCTGGTATGACGGGAGTCAAAAGGATGTCGGTACGCTTATAGCCGAATATGCAATCCCGCCACGGCGGGTACTGTTCGGCAAGCATCACCGTATAAAAGGGAATATAAAAAAATAAGACGGTTGTGTCAAACGCATTAGACTGGTGAAGGAGTATATCATGACGAATAAGTCAGCAGCTGGTCAGGATTCGTTCTCTGAAAGGATGATCAAGATTTTAAACTATGGTGCCCTGAATCTGGCACTGGCCATTGGCTATCGAACCGGTCTGTTGGATGCCATGGATTTATTAGAACTTCCTCAAACTGCAGAAAGCATATCCCAGGAGACCGGATTAAATCCGCGCTATATAGAGGAATGGCTGGCAGTTATGGTCACCGGCGAAATTGTAGAATTATCCCGCACGCCGGAGGGTGAAAATCTCTACTACCTGCCGCAACACTGCGGGGATCTCATCACCCGGCGGGCCGGAAATGCGAATCTGGGAGTGTATACCCAGGAAATGCCGCTTTTGACTGTATCTGCCATGGAAGCCGTGATTCGGGGATTTAAGACCGGTGCCGGGGTTGCCTACGACAACTATCCGAAATTTCAGGAATTTATGTCGCAACTGGCCGATGCTAAACACGTTCAGATTTTAATTGACCGGTTTTTGCCTGCCGTTGATGATGGGCGGCTTGTTGGACGAATGCAGGCTGGAATCCGGGTCTGTGATCTGGGGTGTGCCGAAGGGGTCGCCTTGATGCTGATGGCCAAAGCCTTTCCCCGCAGCCGCTTTGTTGGGATCGATATCTCAAATGACGCCATCGCTAAAGCCCAGCGTGAGACACGGCGGCAACAAATTCACAATCTGGATTTTATGGTTCGGGATGCCGCTTTTTTGCCGGACAGTCTCGAATTAAAGGAATCCTTTGAATATGTTACCGCCTTTGATGCTATCCACGATCAAACGCGACCGCTGGATGTTTTGCGGGGGATTTATCATATGCTTGTTCCAAACGGTCTGTTTTCGATGGTGGATATTGCCGCGCGATCGAAGCTGGCCGACAATTTGGATCATTCCATGGCACCGTTTTTATACACTGTCAGCTTAATGCATTGCATGCCGGTGGGATTGGTGGATGGGGGCGCCGGTCTGGGCATGATGTGGGGTCGCGAAACGGCCGTGGAGATGCTTACAGAAGCCGGGTTCCAAAAAATACAGGTGCTGGAAATGCCGGATGACCCGTTTAATTTTCATTTTTTTTGCCGGAAATAGTTGAGATCCGGGCGTTTCTCATTCCGTTGCGCTGCGTAGATAATCACCACCGAAACCGCATGAACTCGACCCTAAGGGTTCGTAATGAATGAACAGCAATCAAAGCAATACGGATATCAGGATTTTATAACCTTTGAACCTTGAATCCGCAACCTGGAACCAAGTTCCTCAAGACAGATTCAGGGTTATGTAATACCCCTGATCGCCCCGCTGAAGCAGCAATACGACCGAATTCTTACGACGAAATTTAACAATGGCTTTGTCGAAATCCTCACGGTTCTGAATGGTATAGTCATCAATCTGTCGGATCACATCGCCGGGTTCGGCACCGATGTGGGCCAGATAAGATTTTTTCTTTATCTCAGAAATCACCACGCCTTCCCGGGTTGCAAGGCGATATTTTCGTCTGACGTTCTTGGTTATATCATCGACTCTAATGCCAAGCAGCTTAAACGCAAGTTCTTCGGCCAGATCCAGGGGAAACACTTTGGTTTTGACGGCGATGGTTTTCTCTTTGCCGTTGCGCCAGACTCTGGCCGGCATGGTATCGCCGGCGGCCAGACTCTTGGCTGCCGATTCATAATCACCGACAGAATTTACTTTTTTGTTTCCGATTGAAAAAATGATATCGCTTTCCTTCAAGCCGGCTTTTTCAGCCGGGCTTTGCGATTCCACCGATTTTACAATGACGCCCTTTTTGCCGGAAGCCGCCAGATAACTGGCCAGTTTTTCATCCATGTCCTGAACCGTGATACCGATCCAGGCTTGTTTGACTTCTCCATACTGAATCAAATCAGAAATTATTTTGCGGGCCTTGCTGATGGGGATTGCAAATCCGATTCCCTGGGCTTTGGCATAAATGGCCGTATTGATCCCGATCAGATCACCGTTGATGTTCAACAGCGGACCACCGCTGTTGCCGGGATTTATGGATGCATCGATCTGGATGAAGTCGTGATACACCCGATCTTCGGCTCTGATGCTGCGGTTTATGGCACTGATGACTCCGGTCGTAACGGTGTGGGAAAACCCGAAGGGATTTCCGATGGCAATCACGGTTTCGCCAATCATCAGATCATCGCTGCTGCCCATGTTAATGGCCGGCAGCCGGTTTTCAGAATCGATTTTCAGCACGGCCAGATCAGAATCTGGATCGGCTCCGACGATTCTGGCCTCGAATTCCAGCTCGTTTTCCAGTATCACTTTGATGGTGCCGGTTTTCTGGATGACGTGGGCATTGGTTAGGATAAGTCCTTTTGAGCCATCGATGATTACCCCCGACCCCAGGCTGGTATGCTGTTGGCGGCGTTCAAAGCGCGGGTCGTAAAAATCCCTGAAAAATTCTTCGAAAAATGGATTCAGGCTGAATCCTGAAAAAGGACTGGACCGCTTGCGAATTTCATAAGCAGAACTTATATTTACCACTGCCGGACTGACCGTACGAACGGCTTTAACGACGGCAGTTTCGCGATTCAGTTCATGCGCAGAGCTGAAGCCGGGATAGATCAGGCCTGAGACGCAGATTGACATAACAATAGCTATTAGATAGAAATTTATTGTAAAATTGGTTTGCCGGTACATTTGCTGCCTTTGTGATTCATTCATCCGCCCTGAAAAATAGTAATTTTCGGGGCGGAGTAATTGTTAATAATCCTGTGATTGCCGGAATGCCTATGATTGACCAAATTATAATCATCATATTAGGAATTTCAGCCAAATAAATGTCACTATTTTTATATACGCAATTAGCCAAATTGAATAATCAAGAAAAAATTAAACAATGGGCAGCATTAAGTAATTAATCCGGAAGGGCTTCGATTCGCCAGCAGTCTTTATTATTCACAGAAAAGTTAAAAACCTGAATATACTATTTTTCAGGGAGGATTAATTAGATGATTGACAACCTGCTGCCGTTTGTTGAGAAACCCAGCCGTTATCTGGGTTCGGAAATTAACATCGTTAAAAAAGATCTTAGCCGGGTAAAATTGCGTTTCGCCCTGGCCTTTCCGGATCTATATGAAATCGGCACATCCCACTTCGGGATGCAGATCCTTTATCATATTTTAAATGCAGAGCCGGACATCGCTGCTGAAAGAGTGTTTGCTCCCGGTGTGGATATGGAAGCGCTTCTCAGAAACACCGGTCAATCGCTTTTTTCTCTGGAGTCCCGCGCGCCCCTTAGCCGGTTTGATATTATCGGATTCAGTCTTTTATATGAATTAAATTTCACCAATGTCTTGACCATCCTTGATCTGGCTAATATTCCATTTCTGGCTGCCGACCGGGATCATTCTCATCCCTTGATTATCGCCGGCGGTCCATGCACCTGCAATCCGGAGCCCCTGGCCGACTTTTTTGATGCAATGGTCGTGGGGGACGGCGAAAACGTCATCAAGCAAATGGTCTCCGAGTGGCTGCAATGGGATAAAGACGATCCGGGCGACAAAGGGTCTCTGCTGCAAAGCTGGTCACAGATCGACGGCGTCTACATCCCGTCTTTCTTTGAGCCAAGATTTGATGATCGTGGTTTTCAATCTCTGGTGCCCCGGTTTTCAAGTTACACACGGATTAAACGTGCCATTGTCGATGATCTCGATCGGATGCCGTTTCCGCAAAAACCCGTCATTCCTTTCGGTAAACCGATTCATGACCGGTTACGGTTGGAAGTGTCCAGAGGCTGCACCAGAGGATGCCGTTTCTGTCAGGCCGGTATGATTTACCGCCCGGTGCGTGAACGTTCGCCGGATCACCTGTTGTCACTTGGGGCCGAATCCATCGCAGCTACCGGATATGAAGACATTTCTTTGCTGTCTTTGAGCACCGGTGATTATGGTTGTTTGGCACCGCTGATCGAACGGCTGATGGCCCGCTTTGGTCCCGATAACGTCGCCGTCTCACTGCCTTCCCTGCGGGCAGGCACGTTGACACCGGAACTGATGGAACTTATTAAACAGGTGCGAAAAACCGGTTTCACAATTGCCCCGGAAGCCGGCAGCCAACGCCTGCGTGACGTGATTAATAAAAATATCAGTGAAATGGACATCATCGACACGGTGCAGGATGCATTTCACCTGGGCTGGCAGGTGATCAAGCTATATTTTATGATCGGACTGCCCACCGAAACCGATGATGATCTTAAAGCACTGGTGGATCTGGTGAAAAATCTGCGAAAAATCAAAGGCGCAAACCGGCGTCGGGGCAAGATCAATGTCAGTGTCGCCACATTTATCCCCAAGTCCCACACCCCGTTTCAATGGGCGTCTCAGATCTCGCTGGCTGATTCAAGATCAAAGATCAACTGGATTCGCAATCAGCTAAAGATCCCCGGGATTCAATTCAAATGGCAGGATCCAAAAGTCAGCCAATTGGAAGGACTCTGGGCCCGGGGAGATCGACGGTTGAGCCGATTGCTGATTGCGGCCTATAATAAAGGATGTAAATTCGACGGCTGGAGCGACAAGTTCAACGATGGTTTATGGCAGGAAGCTATTGTAGAAGGGAAAGTTGACGCGGAATTTTTTACCGTTCGGCCGCGGGACGTTGCTGAGCCGTTACCATGGGATATTATCGATAACCGGGTCAGCAGATCTTTTCTGAAACAGGAATGGGCCAATGCGCTTGAGCAAAAATTATTGGAAGACTGTCGCCAGGGATTATGTCATCAATGCGGTACCTGCGATTTTGAGAAAATCGAACCGAGGACTTACGGAGCCTTTGATGAAGAATTTTTGCCGGCTTGTGCGTCGCCGCCTACCACAGACGCTGATTTCCAAAGCCTGTGCGTTTTCTATTCCAAACAGGATCAGGCAAGATACTTTGGTCATCTTGAAATGGTCAATATATTTTTGCGGGCCCTTAAGCGCGCCGGGATACCGCTTAAATATTCACAGGGATTTCATCCCAAACCCAAAATATCCTTTGATGATCCGTTACCCATCGGTATCGAAAGTGAGCAGGAACGTTTTATCCTGAGTGTGCCGGGCTCTGTTAACCCAACCACAGTCACCAGTTTGTTGAATTCACACCTGCCGGACGGCCTATTCATAAATTACAGTCAATTTGTGACAGCCGAATTTAAACGCCAGGTAGCCGGGGCGAATGCCTATCGGGTCACGCTGCAGGATGGCAATTTTAATGAAGAAAACCTGATGTGCTTTAAAAACTGCTCTGAAGTAATTATTTCTCTTTCGAATCGAAAAGGGAAGTTGAAAAAGATAAATTTAAAGGATATGGTGATTAATATAGAAATACTGGATTCAAAGCAGTTGCAGGTGTCGCTTTCAGCCGAAACGGGGAAAACGCTGCGCCCCGCACATATTTTGGGTCCTATTTTCAATACGAATGAAAAACAGATTAAACAGGCTAGGGTCGTTAAGCTAAAGAATGTTTAAGCAGCTCATCATCAATGTCGCGGAACATGAAACCCGTGTCGCCTTGTTGGAAGACGGCAACATCGCCGAGCTTTATGTCGACCGCGGTGACGATTCCGACATAGCCGGTAATATTTACAAAGGCAAAGTTCTGCGGGTTTTGCCCGGTATGCAGGCGGCTTTTGTCAACATCGGCCTGAACCAGGCGGCCTTCATTTATGTTGATGATGTGTTCTATGATGATTTTAAAGAATATGAGCGCATATTTAATGTCGAATCCGAATCCGAGGATGACGGCCTTGAAAATGAAACCAATCCGTTATTTCCGAAAAAGCGTGATTTTAATATTGAAGAGCTCCTGTGCGAGGGGCAGGAAGTTCTGGTTCAGGCGGCCAAGTCCCCCATGGGCACCAAAGGCGCCCGGATTTCATCTTATATATCCATGCCCGGCCGCTTTCTGGTTTTAATGCCAAATTCCGATCATATCGGCGTCTCCCGACGTATCGAAGATGAAATCGAGCGGGAGCGTCTGAAGGGTATGGTGCAGAAGTTAAGAACCGAGGACTTCGGCTATATTGTCAGAACTGCCGCTGAAGGTGAGCAGGAAGAAAAGCTGGCTTATGAGATGGGATTTTTAAACAATTTGTGGAAAAACGTCCAGAAAAAATTTGAAACTGCCCCGGCACCGTCGCTCATGCACCAGGAGCTATCTATCAGTTTAAGGGCCGTGCGCGACCTTTTGATTCAAGAAGTTGAAAAAGTGGTCATTGACTCAAAGACGACCTACTATGCGATTCTATCCTTTTTGGACACCTACATGCCCAGACTGAAAGATCATGTCGTGTTGTATGAAGGCGCCGAGCCGGTTTTCGATAGCTATAATCTGGAAGGCGATATTTCCCGTGCGCTCAAAAGGAAAGTGTGGTTGAAGTCCGGCGGATATATATTAATCGAACACACTGAGGCGCTGGTTGCGATTGACGTTAACACCGGACGTTATGTCGGAAAGCACAACCTTGAAGAAACCATCCTTAAAACCAATCTTGAAGCGGTTAAAGAAATAGCCTACCAGATCAGACTGCGCGATTTAGGGGGCATAATCATCATTGATTTTATCGATATGGAGAAGAAGTCCAATCAGGAAAAGATCTTCAGTGCTCTCAAGGAAGCGTTGAAAAAGGATAAAAGCAAAACCCACGTTCTGCCGATATCGGAAATGGGGCTAATCCAGATGACCCGCAAGCGCACCCGGGAGCCATTGACCCGGATTCTCTGCGAGCCTTGCTTTTATTGTGAAGGTGAGGGCTATCTGGTCTCACGGCAATCCATCTGCTACAGTATCTATCGTGAAATCCTGCGGGACGCGCATGATATGGACGGCACCCGGCTGACATTAAGGGTCAATCCGCAAATAGCAGAACTTTTACTTGGTCAAGAAGATATATTAATTGCCAGCCTTGAACGCGGCATCGGCAAACAGATCGTTATTTATCCCAACCCAGAGTTTCACATGGAACAATTTGACATCTTCGAAGTTCTCAGCCAATAATTGTCAGGCACTATTCCCGCTATTTTGATTCATCTCAGATATTTGATCTTGACAGATAAGGCGTCTTATGTTTTATTCATTCGGTTTACGGTATTAGTATAAATTCGCTGGTGCTTGTTGCGGGAATGGTTGGTGCGGGCAATCGGCAAAACTATTTTTGTTTATAGCCTGTTAGGCAAAACAGACAAGGAAATTATAAAATGAAAAGAACATTTCAACCCAGCAGAATTAAGCGGGCCAGAAACCATGGTTTTTTGAAACGCATGTCGACCAAACAGGGTCGACGAATTATAAACCGGCGACGAGCCAAGGGCAGGGCGCGGCTGGCCGGTTAGTTTATAGCCATCGGACGGGAAATGCCCCAAAGTCCTTGGGCGACGCATGTCTGTGGTGCATGTCAGCGGTGATATTACAGCGCCTTCTAAATCGTGCCGATCTGGAAATTAAATATTCAGTTAACTTAACGGGAAGCTTGTCCGTTGCGTTTTTTCCTCACCAAGGCAGACAGGATTTTAAAGCGGCGTGAGTTCATCGCCTTGACCGAATCCGGTCGCAGGATACAAAACGAGCAGTTCATCGCCATTTTTTCTCCCAATCAGCTCGGACGATCCCGAATCGGCATAACCGTTAGCAAGAAAGTTGGACCGGCGGTCAAACGAAACAGAATCAAACGCCTTGTACGTGAATATTTTAGATTGAGCCGGCATCATTTAGCTGGGCATTGGGACATCAATATTATTGCTAAAAGACAGATTGCTGACTTTTCTTCAGAGAAGGCTTTTCGATCATTAACGGAGATTGTCGCGCGCATATCAAATTATGATGACCGTCAGTAAATTTTTTCAGATCATATTTATCGGCTTAATCAGGGCATACCAATATACACTATCGCCGCTTCTGGGACCCTCATGTCGTTTCTATCCCAGCTGTTCAGAGTATGCCTATCTGGCAATTATGCGTCATGGTCCAATAAAAGGCCCGCTTTTAGCCGTTAAACGGATCTTGCGATGCCACCCGTTTCATCCCGGTGGTGTTGATCCGGTACCCTGAGGGTGAAAGGTGAGAATAACCAAACGGCCGGCCGGCTCAGGCCGTATGGTGATATACAATATCTGCAAATAAGGAAATTGATCTCTCAAACTGAGTCCTATGTTTGTCGGTTCTTACCTGCCTCCCTTTGGGTCAGTCCACAGAGAACATGCCCCGTTTAATCGAATAAATTTCAGAATCGATAGTCCCGCTGGAAGCGGGATTAGCGATTTTTTAGGAGAAGTCAATGGATCAGGCACGTTTGGTAATTGCTATTGTTTTATCGGTACTGGTTTTTTTAGCTTGGCAATTCTTTTTCGTCGATAAGGAGGCCGTTCAGAAATCTGCCCCTCAAACCAAGCAACCACCGGCCCTAGAGAAACCGGTAAAGGCAGCACAGCCATATCCAAAAGAAACCCAGTCGGTCCAAACCGACAAACCCGGTGTGACCGATGATACCCAGGTCGCAACGCGGGCCAGACTTCCTCAAACGATTACAGTGGATACCCCTTTGTACCGGGTTAAACTGTCAGAGAACGGCGCCGGGATCACCAGCTTTGTGCTAAAGAATTACAGAGAAACGGTTCAAGAAGATTCTCCTCTAAAAGAGCTGTTGCCCCAGGAAAATACAGTCGAGACCGTTTTGATCGGGTTTGCCGGCAAGAGTCTACCCGGTCTTGACAATGCCGTTTTTTCAACAAACTTTAATGTTGAAACCGTTAATATCAAGGATTCTGACCAGGAAATCACCTTTTCCTGGAAATCCGACCGGGGTGTCCTTGTCGAAAAGACCTATAAATTTTCACCGGATTCCTACCTGATCGGGCTCGATATTGCCATTAAAAACGGTTCGGCCCAAACTATCCAGGACAAGTTGTTTGTCGCTTTAACCAGTACCGTGCCCAATGACAAGCGGATGTACGGGTTCGAAGGACCGAGCACCCTGGTCGATAAAAATCTTGAAGAGGTCGCAATAGAAGATATTGAAGATCAAAATACTTATTCGGGCAACGTTAAATGGGTAGCCTTGCAGGACCGCTATTTCATGATGAGCGTCATTCCAGAGCAGGTCGGCGAAGCGAGCATGCGGCTATTTTTAAAGGGCAATGATCTGATAGAGGCTCAATATGCATTGCCGGACGGTGCCATCGGTCCCGGCACCCAGCATACCTATCAATATGCACTGTTTTTCGGGCCCAAAAGTATGGAAATCCTGGGTCAAGCAGGTCATAGTCTCAGCCAAGCTCTAGATTTCGGCTTCTTTGACATCCTTGCCAAACCCTGTGTTTGGCTGATGAACAAGCTGTACAGTGTTATTCCCAATTACGGCATCGCCATTATTATCTTAACCATTTTAATCAAGATTGTATTGTGGCCCCTTGGATCGAAAAGCTATAAATCAATGAGCGAAATGAAAAAGATCCAACCATTAATGAAGGAGATCCGGGAAAAACACAAACACGATAAGAAAAAAATGAACGAAGAGGTCATGGGTCTGTACCGGACCTACAAGATCAATCCCCTGGGGGGCTGCCTTCCCATGGTAGTTCAACTTCCGGTGTTTTTTGCGCTGTACCGGATGCTGTATCAGGCCATCGAGTTGCGGCACGCGCCCTTCTTTTTATGGATTGATGATCTCTCAGCCCCTGATCGGCTCTTTCGGTTTAATGTTTCCAATATACCGTTTATGGAACCCCCTTACGGCATCCCGGTCCTGACAATTATCATGGGGGCGACCATGTTGCTGCAGCAAAAAATGTCTCCTCCCATGGGGGACCCGACCCAGGCCAAAATGATGATGTTTATGCCGCTCATTTTCACAGTGATATTCATTAACTTTTCTGCCGGGCTGGTCCTTTACTGGCTGGTGAACAACGTTCTTTCGATTTCACAACAATATTACATTCAGAAAAAATATGCCTGACAACGGAGGTTGAAATTTATGTCTTCGTTTGAATATGAAGGAAAAAATGTCGATAAAGCCATCAAGAAAGCATGTGAGGAGCTCAATCTAGCCCGGGATGAAATCCATTATGATATTCTTTCTCATGGATCCAGCGGCATATTCGGATTTGCGGGTGCTAAAAAGGCCAGGATTTTAGTCAATTTGCCTGAAAAAGCCCGGGAAGCTGAAACTGAGTCGGCCGGACCGGAAGTTGAAAATTCCAATGATACGATGGCGCCGCAAGATCAATTTTTAAATGACGGAGATTCCGGTGGTCGGCGGCAGTATGAATTTCCGGATAACCCATTAGACCTCGGGCGCACTGTTTTGCAGCGCATCGTCGACTCCATCACCGCCGATGCTAAAATATCGGCCGAAGAGAGTTCGGAACGGATCTTCTTGAATGTGACCGGTGGCAATGCCGGCATGCTCATCGGGAAAAAGGGCCAAACCCTTGAAGCGATACAGTCTCTGGTAGAAAAAATCGTCAATAAGCACAATAATACGAACAACGGCGATAAGATTCGAATTCAAGTTGATGTCGAGGGATATCTTGAAACCCGAAAAGCCAATCTGGAAAAACTTGCCATGCGTCTGGCAGACAAATCCAAGCGGATCAGCAAACCCATCTCCCTGGGACAGATGAGCGCTTATGATCGCAGAATCGTGCATCTGGCTTTAAAAGATGATCCTGGAGTTCGCACCAAAAGCAGGGGCGATGGGTATATGCGCAAACTGGTGATCTTCCCTAAAAAAAATATTCTGCAACGGCAGCAGTTGCATTAATTACTCGGCCGCCGCTTCAATCTAACAACTTTTTTATAGAAATCAAAGATCAATTGGAAACCCTGAATCTGCTGTCATTCAGGGCGGTTTAATTAAAAAAATGGAAAATTCCACTATTGCGGCCATTGCTACGCCCGGCGGCCGGGGTGGAATCGGAATTATAAAAATTTCCGGATCCAAGGCCCTTTCAATTGCCGCGGCCATATTTTCACCCGCTGTATCCCACGCTTCGACCCATTCCGACCGGTCCGGGGCTGCAAAAAACGTTTTTGCTGATGGATTCCAATCCCACCGGCTTTTTTATGGTAATATCTTCGATCCCGGGAGCCGGCGGGTATTGGACGAAGTTTTGCTTTCCGTGATGAAAGGGCCGCAATCCTACACCCGGGAAGATGTCGTTGAAATCAATGCTCATGGCGGTCAGATCGCGGTCCACGCCATACTCGAATTGGTGCTGCGACAGGGCGCCCGGATGGCTGAGCCCGGCGAGTTTACCAAACGGGCCTTTCTTAACGGCCGGATCGATTTAACCCAGGCCGAAGCGGTTATTGATATCATAAACGCCCGGACGGACAGATCCTTGCTGGTGGCAGCCGCCCAGGTCAATGGAACCTTAAGCAAGGCGGTCGAGGAAATCCGGCACTGCCTGGTAGAGCTTTTAACACGCACGGAAGCCGGTATTGATTTTCCGGACGAGGTTGACGAAATCATTGATCCCGCGGCCGCAACCGTAGAAATCGAAGCGGCTGTTATCCAACCATTGCAACGCTTAATTCAACAGCATGCTGACGGGAATGTCCTACGCGACGGGCTGAAGGTCGCAGTGGTCGGCCGTCCGAATGTCGGTAAATCAAGCCTATTGAATTGCCTGGTAAAAAAAAAGCGGGTAATCGTTACGGACTTGCCGGGAACTACACGGGATACGATTGAAGAAGCTTTCAATGTCAATGGATTTCCAATCGTACTGACGGATACTGCCGGACTTCATGACACCCGTGATCCCATCGAAACCATTGGTATCGAAAAAACGATAGAAAATGTCAACGGTGCCGATCTGATACTTTTAGTGATTGAAGCGAACCGGGCTTTGACGAACGATGACCATAAAATATTTAAACAATTTCGGTCCAAACCGACGATTGTCGTGATTAATAAAATCGATCTGGTCAACCACGACAAACTAGTTGAAATGCCTGCTGATTGGTCTTCAAGTAAATCCGTGCGGGTTTCGGCACTGTATGACCGTGGAATGGAAGCGCTTAAGGATCAGATCGTCGCTACAGCTTTTGGCGAAAATCCGATTGGCCTTGACAGCGGGATTATACCGAACCTGCGGCAAAAACTGCTTTTGGACGATAGTCTTAAAGCCGCGCTGGCTATCAGACGCGAACTCAACAACGGCAACCCCATGGAACTGATTGCGATTCAATTGCAGGATGCAATCGATGCGCTGGGGCAAATCCTCGGAACCACCGTCAAGGTGGACGTTCTGGATCAAATTTTCAGCCGATTTTGCATCGGCAAATAGCAGGTTGATGTTTCACGTGAAACATTAAGAAATTAAAGTGGTTCAAAGGGGTATTACGATAACATGGATCTTGACCTGAGCCGTTATTTTAAAAAATACGAAAATTTAGTGACAACTGCCGATGAAGTTTTTGATCGCGTAAAGCAGGCCCATGCCGATTGTGTAAAATGCGGCGAACAATGCGCAGATTGTTGCTTTGCCCTGTTTGACCTGACGCTGATCGAGGCACTGTATATACATCACCGGTTTATTGAAAAATTCGAGGGTTCAGCAAAGGTGGAGCTTCTTGAAAAAGCCAACCGTGCGGATCGTCAAATTTACAAAATTAAGCGCAAGGCATTCAGGGAGTTTCAATCCGGCAAAAACGAAGGTGAAATCTTGGCTGAATTGGCTTTCGAACGGGTTCGATGCCCGCTTCTCAATGAGAAAGACCTTTGCGACCTCTATGATTACCGGCCCCTCACCTGTCGTTTTTACGGCATTCCAACTGCGATTGGCGGCGCGGGACACACTTGCGGAAAATCGGGATTCAAACAGGGCGAGCAATATCCGACTGTTAATCTGGACACCATTCACAATCAACTACAGCAAATATCGGCTGAACTGTTGCGGGACATCAAATCAAAGAACATTAAATTGGCGGATTTACTGGTTCCGCTGTCATCGGCAGTGGTTATGGATTTTGATGAGGTCTTTCTCGGGCTCGCTGATGCGCCTGAAGATAATGCACCGCCCAAACGCCGTTCAAGGAAAAAGAGATGAGTGAATTTTCTTCCCAGGAGGTTGAAGATAGAAAAAGAGCTGTTTTTGACAGCATGTCGCCGCGGCGGCAGAAACATATCCTTAAAAAAGGCTATGATAAATGGGATCCGTTTGAGGAGCCGAAAGATCCCATCGATATCCGAAAAGATAAAACCAATCGCACGACCCAGATGCTGGTGCGAGAGTTTCTGCAATCCCGTGACGCCGAAGGCTACAGCAATGCCTACGGAAGAGGGGTACTCGAGATGGCGCTGGGTATCGTTAATGATGATGACCGCTTCCTCGGAATGTATGAATTTGTTCGCTGGCACCAGGCGCTTTTGAAAAAAGAAGGGCACGAGTGAGAGGCGAATTAATTACTCTTCGATAAAGCCGCCTAAAGTAAATTCCTGGTATTCGGTCGAACCTTCCTGGTAGGTTGTCAGCATTTGTTCCAGCGTTTTGCGGGTATCGTTTTCCTTCCAGTTGTGCCAGCTCGCCATATCCTGCCAGGTTCCAATCACCATCAAGGTCTGGGGTTGGTTCGCGGCCGACAGGGTTTCGCCGGATATATATCCGGGTTGTTGCAGCGCCCTGGAGCGTAATTCTTTGAGCAAGGCAATAACTTCACGCTTCTTTCCTTTTAAGAATTTTCGTTTGATTAAGATTTTGGCTTGCATGATGACCTCCTTTGATTGGAAAAACGAGTTTCAAGTGGCGGTCAAAATTCTGCGGTTATCTAATCATTTCCGGAAAATAAAGTAAATCATTATTTTACTCAACACCCGACCGCTGAACCGTGGTCCGAATATTGAGGTGACCCGGCATATCAATTTGTAATTCATCACCAGGGTGTAGTGGCCCAACACCGGCAGGTGTTCCGGTTAAGACAACATCCCCCGGCATTAAGGTGAACCAGTGGCTGATATATTCAAGCAGCGACACGATATCTGTCAACATTTGTCGACTGGACCCTTTTTGCCTTACGGCGCCATTGACAGTTAACTGAAGTTCAATCTTGTCGAGTGCATCAAAGGATTCAATCGGCTCGAAGGCGGATAACGGGCAGCTGCCGTCAAACGCTTTGGCTTTTTCCCAGGGATGCCCTTTTTGCTTAAGTTTGTTTTGAAGATTTCTTAAAGTCAGATCAAGAGCAATCCCCACCCCGATAATTGCTGAAGCCGCCTGCTCCTTAGCGCATCGGGTTAAGGCCTGACCTATTAAAATAGATACTTCCAGCTCATGGTGGACGATGCCTTTTTTCTGATCAATTATAATCGGTTTTGACATGTCGACAAGCGATGTGACGGGTTTCATAAAGAGCATCGGCTCGGTGGGAATCGGATTGTTCAGCTCCCTGGCATGGTCAGCGTAATTTCTTCCAATACAAACGATTTTGCTTGGAGTCAAAGAAATCAAATCGCCGTTTGTCCATCTATGATGGTAACTCATCATACTCTCCAATCCAAAATTAATACGGAATAGAATTAGTATTATACATAAAAACCGGAATTAGCTGAGGGATCGGAAAGTTTTTCAAAGCCGCCGCGCTGCGCGGATAATCGCCAGCGAAACCGTATGAACTCGACCCTAAGGGATCGTAATGGATGAACAGCAATCGAATTGAAAACACAATATTGTCCGCATGCCGGGATTAGATGTTAAATAAACACCGTTGTGCAAAGCTGTTCATCCATAACGATTCCTAATGGTCTCAGACAGCATCCGATTTCGCTGGCGATCATCCTCTCCGCTAATATCATTGGTTTACGCCAGAAATACCCAGTACCCGTAACATTTTCAGGGCGGAAAAATTATATTATATGAAAAAGCTCCACAAAATTCCGGCACAAATAGCCGAGCCGATAACTCCTGATGAATTACAGGCCATTCCATGCATCAGCAGGAAATTAGTCGGATCCTCTTTCAGACCCATCAAATGGACTTCACGGGCGGATCCGGGAACAGCTGAAACACCGGCCGCACCTAACAGCGGGTTTATCTTCTGCTTGAGAAACAGATTCATGATTTTGGCAAAGATCACGCCGGAGGCCGTGGCAATGGAAAAGGCAATGGATCCCAGGAAAAAAATGCCCAGGGATTTGGGGGTTAAAAATACATCGCCCTGGGTACTGCAGCCGACGGTAAATCCCAGGAGTATGGTGGCGGTATCGATGATGGCGGATTGTGCGGTACTGGCCAGGCGATTGACAACCCCGCATTCTTTTATAAAGTTACCAAAAAACAGCATGCCCAGCAGCGGCAAAGCGGTCGGTGCCAGATAGCAGCAGAGTAGAACGCCCGCGATGGGAAATATTAATTTTTCCTTTTTGGAGACGTCTCTGGGTTCCGGCATTCTGATGAGCCGTTCTTCCCGGGAGGTTAACAGCCTCATGATCGGCGGCTGAATAACGGGAATCAATGCCATGTACGAGTAGGCGGCGATCGCAATGGGCCCGATGAGATGCGGTGCCAGTTTGGCGGTCAGGAATATGGATGTCGGGCCATCCGCACCGCCTATGATCGCAATGGATGCGGCCTCTCTGGGAAGAAAGCCCATAAACAGGGCACCGAGCAGCGTGAAATAGATCCCCATCTGAGCGGCAGCTCCTAACAGCATTAATTTCGGCTGGGCCAGCAAAGATGAAAAATCGGTCATGGCCCCCAGTCCCAGGAAGACAATCGAGGGATAGACACCGGTGGTAACACCGAAGTAAAGATAGTGCAGGACGCTGTTGGCTTCATAGATGCCCAACCCGAAGCCTTTGAAAAAAGGGATATTGCCGACTAAAATGCCGAAGCCGATGGGCACCAGCAGGAGCGGTTCATATTTTTTGGCGGTTCCAAGATATAAAAATGTACAGCCCACCACCAGCATGATAATGTGGCGATAGTCAGCTAAATAATATCCGGTATTTGTCAGAAACTGAACTAGAAGATCGAACATTGGTATTACCTTTTTAATTACCTTTTTGTTTATTCCAGATGA
Organism: Olavius sp. associated proteobacterium Delta 1; assembly: GCA_902749685.1. Lineage (GTDB taxonomy): Bacteria > Desulfobacterota > Desulfobacteria > Desulfobacterales > JAFDCJ01 > JAFDCJ01. The sequence goes on from CACVKW010000771.1 coordinate 26,495, forward strand.
AAGCGCCGTCTCCCAGGGCGATCAATACGTCGGCATCCCACAATTGTTTTATCGACAGATGCGGATGAGCTAAATCCATTTTATTGGAAATCTCAAATAATTGTGAAAGTTCAAAGGGTTCCTTGAGCTGCTCAACCAGAGGTCTGTAGACACTGATAAGATCGTTTACAGACGGAAGATGTTGCGCCTTATACGCAGTGCCCCGGATCTGTTGTGCCCCTGAAGTGGCGGGCGCTTCCTTTTGCCGTTCTTTGCTGATATCTCTCTTATCCCATAATTCCAGGATCTTGTGGATTTGCGAAATTGCAAATGACAGTACCACCAGACCGGCAAATACGATCGAAGCGCCAATCACAGCGATGGCCCATCCGTTATTCGCTGCTATATTGTCAAAACCGTACACTTCATGCCTCCTTGTTACAGGGTTTTGTCCTAAAAAATTAAACTAGTCTTATCATCATATTTAATTCGAAAAGTCAATAAGTTCTTCGGCCATCATGATATTAACGTCAAGGTAAATTCTAAACCCGTTGCATTGGAATTTTTATAATTTTCGCAAAATCAGATACCTGCTTGCATAAATATTGGAGCCCGGTAGTTACCGTTCACCTCGCCGGTAAGGTTCGGCCAGCATGGCAGGTGCATTCAGCCGACGGCTGTCCCGCAGCGCACCGATGAAAAGGACCAGCAACGTGGAGATATAGGGCAGCATGGCGAGAAAATTGGGAGATATGCCCAGCGGCTGAAGCAGATACTGGACAACAAATATGCCGCCAAAAAGAAAGGCCCCGATGATGGCCCGCATGGGATTCCATAACGCGAATATGGTCAGTGCGATAACGATCCATCCTCTACCGGCGGTCATGCCTTCGATCCATGATTTACTGTAAGAAGTAGATAAATGCGCTCCGGCCATTCCGGACAAAGCGCCCCCGATAATGACGCAGCAATATCGAATCCGGTAAACATTAATACCCTGGGTTTCCGTGGCCTGGGGATTTTCGCCGGCCGAACGGACGGCGATGCCTAGACGGGTGTACTCTAATGTAAACCAGGCGATGATCGCCAGGGCGATGGCCATATATAAAAAAGGGCTGTGTTGGAAAAAGATCGGACCGATAATGGGGATGTCTGACAAAACCGGAATCGGCCAGTCCTGCATCTTAATTGTCAGGGGTTTGCCGATGTAAGGCTTGCCGACCAGACCGGAAATACCCAGGCCAAGCATCGTCAACGCCAGGCCGGATACGACCTGATTGGCATTCAGGGTAATTGAAACAAAGGCATGAATGATGGATATTAAGGATGCGGCAATCATCGCCGCCAGCAGGCCCAACCAGGGGTTGCCCGTGACAAACGTTACGATAAAGGCCGTCACGGCACCGATGGCCATAACGCCTTCGACCCCAAGATTTAAGATTCCCGAGCGTTCACAGATCACTTCGCCGATCGTCCCCAACAGCAAGGGGGTACCGGCAATCAACGTTCGCTGTGCTACAGAGATAATAATATCTTCCAAAGTCTAGATCCTTTTCGAACGCCACTGAAGCGTTACCTTGTTTTTTAAAAAGTAGTCGCCCATAATCAAAAACACAAGCAGGGTACCATTAAATATCTGGACCGTCGCGGCCGGCAACCCCAGAGAGATTTGAATGGCATCGCCGCCGACCAGAATGCCGGCAAAGAAGAAGGCGGATAATATAACAAAAAATGGATTGAGCTTTGCCAACCAGGCAACAATTATGCCGGTGAAGCCGTATCCGGAGGAGATTGATTCAGGGTAGCTTAAATAATGGTGGATGCCGGCAGCTTCGCCCACGCCGGCTAATCCGGCCACACCGCCGCTGATCAACATAATAATCAGGGTTGTTCGGAAAAAATCGATTCCTGAATATTTGGCCGCTTCCGGATTTTCCCCAATCACCCGCACTTCGTAGCCGAATTGGGTTTTATAGATCGCGACGCCCAGGATGATGACCGTTGCAAGGGCGATCAGCAGGGTCCCATAATGAATCCGAGAGCCGGGAATTAAGGACAAAATCGCCGAGGCCGGCAAATCGTCCGTATACGGGAATCCATATTTTGTTTTGCCACGCCAGGGACCGACAATTAATAAAATCATGATTTGATTGCAGATATAATTCAGCATCAGGGTCGAAATGACCTCATTGATTGAAAACTTGATTTTAAGAATGGCCGGGATCAATCCCCAAATGGCACCGCCCACAAATCCGGCTAAAAACATCAGTGGTACAATGACAGGGGCCGGCAGATGCGGTCCCCAGTTTAGTCCCACCCAGGTGCCGAAGATGGCCCCCATCAACAACTGGCTTTCGGCCCCGATATTCCAGAATTTAGCCCGGAAGGCAACCGCCAGGCCGCTGCCAATTAAGATCAGGGGAATGGCTTTGGTAATGGTTTCTTTCAGGCCATAGACGCTGCCGAATGAGCCGCTGAAGATCTTAGCCAGGGCGTAAAGCGGATTCACGCCAAAAGTGAGGAAAATACAACTGATCACCAGGAGTCCCGCCGCCAGCGATAACACCAGCGACAAAAATGAATGCCTTGGATGGAGGTCAATTCTTTCGGTAATTTTGAAATTAAGCATGTTTCCAATTCAGGCGCTAGATGCGCAAAGAACCGGCCATCATCAGGCCGATATCGTTTAACCGGGGATCTTCTGAACTGAGCACACCCATTAGCTCTCCCCGAAACATAATAGCAATACGGTCACATAATTCGAAAATTTCGTCCAGGTCTTCTGAAACCAGTAAAACAGCGCCGCCTTCTTTGCGGCGCCGCAACAGCTGATTGCGAAGATATTCGGTGGCGCCGACATCGAGCCCGTAGGTCGGATGGGATGCCACCAGCAAAGACGGATTTTCGTTGATTTCGCGCCCTAAAATTAGTTTTTGAATGTTGCCGCCGGATAAGTTTTTCGTTTGAACATTGATGGAGGGAGCCAGTACTTTAAATTCCGACAACAGGGTCTGGGTATGTTGTTTGATTTTAGAGTAGGCCAGAAAAAGTTTACTGGCGTACTTTTCTTTGTGATGCTGCTTTAAAATCGCATTGTCATAGAGGCAGAGACCGGGAGCAATTCCAAATTTTATCCGCTCTTCCGGTACGTGTGCTATTCCGCTGTCGTAAATGTGGCGGGCCGATTGATTGGTAATATCCGTGTCCTCAATAAAAATCCGGCCGGATTCTGCCTGTCGCAGGCCGGTGATGGCCTCTACCATCTCACGTTGACCATTTCCTGAAACGCCGGCGATACCGAAAATCTCATTGCGGTAAACGTCAAAAGAAATATTTTTTACCACCTCAATGTCTTTGTCGCCTTTGACGACAAGATTTTTAATGCTGAGGACCTTGGTGCTCCTTGCCATGGGCTCTTTTTCAATTTGAAAGATAATGTCCCTGCCGATCATCATGCGGGCCAGATCTTTCTTGTCAACATCCCGGGTTTCCGTCTGTCCGACAATTTGCCCCTTTTGCAGCACCGTAACCCGATCGCAAAGCTCCAGAATTTCATCCAGCTTATGACTGATCAAAATGATCAGGTGTCCCTGTTTTTTCATTTCCCGCAGGATTTTAAAAAGATCTTTTGACTCCTGAGACGTCAATACCGAGGTCGGCTCATCCAGAATGAGCAGATCGGCACCATTCATCAAGGCCTGGATAATCTCAACCCGTTGTTGTTCACCGGCGGAAAGTTGCCAGACTTTTTTGGCAGGATCGATATGAAAATTAAATTTTTCGCAGAAGCTCAGAATAAGATCGGCAATTTGGCGCTGGGGGAACAGCTGGGGGCTTTTTTCAAAGCCCAGAACAATGTTTTCAGCAACCGAGTGGTTCTGTACGAGCATAAAATGCTGGTGAACCATGCCGATACCCTGCCGCCGGGAATCCAGCGGTGATTTAATGGTGATGTCTTGACCGTTGATTCGGATGGTTCCGGAGTCCGGCTGGTAAAGGCCGAATAATATATTCATCAGGGTTGTTTTCCCGGCACCGTTTTCGCCTAAAAGGCCTAGGATTTCCCCCTGCCGGATGGATAGATTAATATTAGAGTTTGCGATAACACCCTGAAATGACTTGGTAATATCTACCATTTCAAGGCTGTTTATTTTTTTCATGCTGTTTTTCGATAGGCTGTTTCTTGCCGCCTGGTTGCGATTTGGGTCGTGGTCAAAAGGCAAGCGCGTAAAGGTTCAAAGCTCACCGTTCAGGGTTTACCTAAATATAAGGTGGCCAAGGATTTAGATTCAGCCAGATCATGAAACCCTGAACAGCCCCATCAAAACAAACGGGGAGCCGCAAAAATGCAGGCTCCCCGCTTCACGTTTCAACCATGTTATCTCGGAAGGCTGCCGACGACATTATCAACATAATACATAATACTCAACAGATCACCCTTGGAGGCGCGCTGGCCGCCTTCTATTTGAAGTTTTCCGGTGTTGTCTTTAATGGGGCCGGTGAAAGGATCAAATACGTCGACACCTTTTTTCATCTGTTCGTACCGTTTGACGACGAGGTCATAGGCCGAAAGTTTACCGAGATCGGGGGTATCGATTTTTACCGCTTTCAAATCATTGACAAATTTCGGGTTGATGATGCTGCCAAAAGTCCCGCCTAGGATCGCGGCCTTCTTGTCGGCCAACCACCACTCATCCTGATTTTTCCAGGTTCCGTTATATATGTCCTTTAAAATTTTGACATACATGACGCCCCAATCCACCAGCTGACCGGAAACAACCGAATCTTTTCCATACGGCAGCATCGGGCTGTAATGGCTGAACGTATAGATCTGCTTACCTTTTTCAGTGTGTTCCTGACCGACTTCGATCACGGCCGGAGTGTCTTCGGTAAACGCCAGCGTATCACAGCCCTCGGCAATCAATGCTTCGGATGCTTCTCTGGCTTTATCGGGGCCGTACCAGGCGTAGATCCATTTGACATGAACTTCTGCCTTGGGGTTGGCGGCTTTTATCCCCAGGGCGAAGGCATCAATATGGCGGACCAGCTCCGGAATCGGAAAGGCGGCCACATAGCCGATTTTGTTGGTTTTGGTGAGTGCGCCGGCCATCAGCCCATTCAGATAATAGGTTTGATACAGATCGGCGAAATAAGTCCCGACATTTTTTGACTGTCTAAAACCTGAGCAATGCATAAATTTTTTATCAGGGTACATCATGCCGGCTTTAAGGGTATCTTCCATGTAGCCAAAGCTGGTTGTAAAAACGACATCGACTTTTTCACCCTGCACGAAACGGTCGATAATTCTGGACGAATCTGCTTCCGCCACCGATTCGATATAGACGGTTTCCAACCATTGCAGTTGCTGCTCGGCATATTTTCGGCCTACGTCATGGGCATGTGACCAACCGTAGTCACCCACCGGCCCCACGTAAATGAAACCGGCTTTCAGCTTCTTGTCCCCGGCAAATGCCAGGCCGGTGGCCAGAATTAAACCTAGACCAATGATGATTAAACTTTTTGCAATTCGCATGATCCACTCCTTTTTTGTATGTATTTTAGCGACAAATAACATCCCCCAAAAAGTATTTGTTTTGAATAACGCAATATAAAGATTAAGGGGTATGGGGTCAAGATAAATTTGAGACTCAAAGGCCGCTTAATTCTAAAGATGCAGTTGGAGTTTTAGGTCAATTCGAGTCCCCGCGCGGGACTTACCGGTGTGCCTGCAGTTGGATTTCATTCGAGGATTTTCTATCGGATAATTCCACTTCCAGCTTGCTGTGTTTGATCCGTCCTATGCCTAGGGCATTATCGTGAAGCTTTGCTTTTTAGGCAACTTGTAGATGGCAAAATCCTTCCTGTCAAAAGTAACAACGTTTTGCATGCGTGTTTCTGTGGCAAGACAGACTATGGTGGCATCGGCAAAATCCATCGGCAAGTCAGCATATTTCTTCATCAGGGTTTTAGTCTTCTGCAGGCTCTTAGTGTTGGCTGGCACAATTTCAACGACAGATTCCAAAACAAAATCTAATGCCGCACACTGAGCTGAAATGGAAAAATTCAATAAATAAAGAACTTCAGTCAGAACCGCTTCAGTTGAATACAGCCTGCCGGAGAAATTTTTGAGCCATTGGACAGATTCAGCATGTCTTGTTTCACTGCGATCTATTAAAGCCACCCACGGACCGGTATCTATAATCGCTATCATTCAGTGCCCTTAATTTTTTTTATTAAATGATCACGATGGTTTTGGCCAAGATCCGAAATACCGCTCTCAACCACTCCGACAAGACGCTTCGCTTTGCTGTAAAGATCAGTCTTTTCATAACCGCTATATTCTTCGAGGAATTTTCGAATCGCCATCCGGGTTACATCCGATTTTTTTAAACCGCTTGATTTTGCAATTTGTTCAATCTGGTAAAAATATTCTTCAGGCATCCTGATTGTTAGCTGTTGCATTTTTTTAGCCTTCCTTTTGTAATCTAATAGATGACAATGTAATCTTTTTTACATCTATTGTCAAAATATTTTCTCAATCCATTTCTTTTTCAAGCGGGCCAGCTAATAGGTCAATTCAGTCAACAACCCCAAAATCCCAGCATGCTGTGTTGGGGGGTGACCTTTAAATTATAACTTTCAGGCGTCGGGCAGACATCTGGCTATTATTTCGGTAAGGCGTGGTGACAAGCTCGCCAAAGCAGAGCTACCAGAGCTTGTAGAGGGATTGAATGTTATAATTTAATGTCCCCCAATTTCGTCCCTCGTAAACTATTGATTTTTTCATTGTCGGCACTATATTTCCCTAATCGTCCCGGTTTTCCAGATCTTCTCCTTTGTTTCATGACCCTTGTGATTTCTTTATGAGATTAAGAGGACTATTTGAAAGTCTGCAAAACTACGGGCCGGGAATAGTATATAATTCCCATATCTCTTCATCGTTAAGAGCACGGTTATAGATCCATAGATTGTCCACAATACCGTTTATTGGGTGGGTATTAGATGAACTCTCACCGATCACCAACGGCCTCTGAGAGTCAATTAAATAGTGTTTGAATATCCATCAACAAAATCAATTGCTTTAATATTAGCGATCAAAGAAAAGGAGTTGGTTAAGCTAAGGGTATCACTGTACGGAACTAGAATATAATCTTCATTGAAAAAATAAGCACTATTAGGATTGCCAAATCCATCTGTTGTCAATGTGGCGCCATAAACCGTTCCATCATTCCCATTCCCACTTTCGTCGTTAGAATTACCATTGAACGGATAATTGGCCATGAGGCCTTCTGCTAATGTGTCATGAAAAATTTCGAATGTTCCATCCGATTCATCGTAGGGACCATAATGGATCCCATCGTAAGCTCTGATCCTGATCTTGTAATCAGTACCTTCAGGGAGGACAGAGGTATCCCATTCATAGGTGCCGATGCCGCCCGAGGCCGTGATCCTGTCTGAGACTGAGACGATATTCTGCCAGAAGGGTTCCCCTTGCAGCGCTGTGGCTCCGGAATCCGTGCCTACGAGCAGGTTTCTGGAATTACCTGAAAGGGCGGCCGCAGTGTTTGAGAAAATCGAGGGTGAACTGTCCCTGTATGATAGTCAATCCAGCGTCGGTGGCCACATAGAGGGTATTGTCGCCTGCCCGGCTGGGGTTACAAATAACTGATTGATTTAGCCAATTAGTGGAAGGCTGCCAAGAATAGCGTAGTCAGAACCACGATAAACAATTCCATCCTGGTAATCGGTCCGAAATGGGTCGCATTCAATGACGATTTTGCAAATTCTTTGATATTGACAGATATCTGCTTTGGCTATATGCTCATCTGCATGAGGACAACACTCAATATAGGCGACGATCTGATGCGAACGGTTAAGAAACACGCAGCTGAAACTGACCGCACAATATCCGCTATCATCGAAACGGCCCCGCGTTTTCCTGGGATCCAGATCCTTACCCTTGATAAAACTCCCCACTCCTCATAAGGGTTTTTGAAATACAGGCTGGTTGTGTTGGGGTTGAAGCGCAAAAGATTATTTTTCCCAAAGATCCGTGCTCAGATACTTCAGGCCTGAATCACAGATTAATACCACAGCGGTATTGCCCTTAAATTCAGTTTTCAATAAATCCATGGCGGCGGCGACATTGGCGCCCGATGAAAAACCGGCAAAGATTCCCTCTTCTATTGCAAGGCGGCGCGTCGTTTCAATTGCCTGTTCATCGGTAACTTTCAGATACCCGTCAATAAGTCCGCTGTCCAGCAAAGGCAGATCTACCATGGCATAACCGCCGCCCTGAATGCGATGGTTGGGATAGGTCACTGGTTCCCCGGCCAGGATGGCCGCGCCATCCGGTTCAACCAAAAAACACCCGATCTCCGGATTATGTTCTTTCAATGCCGCGGCGCATCCGGCAAACGATCCCCCGGTGCCGGCGAAATCACAGAATACGTCAATATTGCCGCCGAACTGCCGGATGATTTCCGGACCCGTGTGTAGGTAGTGGGCTCTAAAATTACCTTGCAGGCGGAATTGGTCGGCCCGAAATGCCTTGCGCTCATTGACGATGTTCCTTGTTCTCTGCTCCACCAGTTCCAGATCACCGCCTGAAACCTGACCGGGAACCGACTCCGGCAGTTGATCGACCAGCACCACTTCAGCTCCTAAGGCGGACATCATGCGGGCTCTTTCAACCGAGTTGCCTTTGGACATGACGGCCACAAAGGGATATCCTCTAATCCCGCAAACGATGGCCAAGCCGGTGCCGGTGTTGCCGCTGGTTAACTCCACCACGGTCTGGCCGGGTTTTAGCTCGCCGGAGGCTTCCGCATCTTCGATTATCTGGCGCGCAATTCGATCCTTTTTCGAAAAACCAGGGTTAAAAAATTCCAGTTTGGCCAGGATGCGGCCATCGATGCCACGGGTTATTCTTGACAGGTCAATTAAAGGTGTGTTTCCAATTGATTCAATTACGGAGGGAAAAAGTTCCAGCGGTGTTGCCATACCGGCTATCCTTTATATAACTATTTGATTTAGGGTGATTTATATATTTTATACCGTTAAGCCTAGGCATCATGATAGATACACATCCCGTTGCCGACGTCAAGAAAAACTCAATTAAATTTAATTTGACTGAATAAAAGTCAATATTATATGTGCTTGGATTAAGTGGTTCAATGTTCAGGGTTCTGAGTTTATCTCCCAAACAGCCCTTATCGAAGAGATACTAAATTCATTGTATTAATAAAGCCGTTTGACCCAAGGGGGTATGTTGGGTATTCTGGATCTTGATCCATGTAACAAGCAACTTGCATCGGATTTAACCTTGAACCCTGTACCCGGAGCCCAGAACCTTAATAAGACCTTAGACGAAAGGGACTCATCATGAATCTGGTAACCTTAGGAGAAAATCGACTTAGCAAAATTGGTGATATCCGTTCCTATGTATTTGAAGGTGAGGAATTTACTTCGTACCGGTTAAACGAGATGGGACGCAGGCTTGCGGGTGGCTTGAAATCGCTTGGTATCGGCAGAGGAGACCATATTGTCGTCTCCATGCCAAACTCTCCGGAAGTGTTTACCTGCTTTCAGGCGATCTGGCGCATCGGGGCGGTGATTGTACCCATTATGTTCCTGTTGGGCGAAAACGAGACGCGCTATATTCTGGATCACTCAGATGCCAAGGCTGTTATTACCAGCAAGGATCACCTGGGAAAAATTGAAAATGCGTGCCAGGGTATTGGCCATATCAAACAGATTATTGTGCTGGGCGGCGAGGACAAAGACGGCCGGGTAGATTTTTACAGACTTTTGAACAACAGTGAACCTGAACCCAACTTTGAGGAAATGGAGGAAAGTGATGTTGCATTGATGATTTACACATCCGGAACCACCGGACAGCCGAAAGGGGTCATGCTTTCACACAGCAACCTGTATCAAAATGCGATCGCCACCTGGCAAGCCTCAGAGGCGAGCAAGCCCGACACGACGATTTTATGCTTGCCGCTTGCGCATTCCTTTGGCGTTGTGGTTATGAACTCGGGCTTTTGTTCTCCATTTGAGGAATCTTACGGTGTACTTATGTCCTGGTTTGATCCGGAAGAGGTTTTTCGTTTGATTGAAAAATACCGGGCCACCCAGTTCATTGGTGTCCCCACCATGTATCAGATACTGCTGAACCACCCGGCAGCTGATAAATACGATATAAGCTCGCTGGAAAGATGCTCTATCAGCGCCGCCCCGGTAACCGAGGAACTCTACCGGGCGTTTACCACCAAATTCAACTGCAATATGTATGAAGGCTATGGGTTGACCGAAGCATCGCCGGCGGTTGCGATTGAACGCCGAAGCATGCCGCGAAAAATCGGTTCGACCGGAATCCCAATGCCCGGAGTGGAGGTGAAAATATTTGACCATCAAGACAATGAATTACCGGCCGGGCAACAGGGGGAAATCGTGGTTAATGGTCCCAATGTCATGCTGGGGTATTATAAACGGCCAGCTGAAACGGCCGAAGCGCTGCGGGGTGGTTGGCTTCATACGGGAGATGTGGGCTACTGCGATGAAGACGGCTATCTTTTCATCACCGATCGAATCAAAGATATGATCATCAAAGGCGGCTACAACATCTACCCGAGCGAAATCGAGGGTTGCCTGGAAGAACATCCGGGCGTCGGAGAAGTCTCTGTCATCGGAATTGCTGATGAAAAATACGGCGAGGAAATTGTGGCCTTTATCGTCAGGATGCCCGGTCAGGAACTGGCCGAGGAGGCAGTAATCGAATTTGCAAAGTCAAAAATAACGCCTTTTAAAGCGCCTTCGCAGGTGAAGTTCATAGAGGGACTGCCAAAATCTCTGGTGGGCAAAGTGCTTAAGAAGGAGCTCCGGAAAATGGTATAGGCGGCTAGCGGGGCATCTTTTATAGATATTAATGACAGGACAACGATTTTATTCTTCGACATTCATGATTCGATATTAGTATTTTCGCCTTCCAGTGAGAGCCCGCAAGGTCCAAGTTTTTATTTGGATCAAAATGGCCGCTCCAGCTCCGGTGGCGGCGCTGGCAACGGCCTGCCCTCCGCAGCCTGAAAGGCGAGGGCGGGCTCCTGAAACCTTCTGTTCCCCTACGATTGGCTGAAAGATAATCTTATTCTTTTTTCACCCGCAATACTTTCTTGTCGATCTTGCCGACGGCCGTCAGCGGCATCTCATTGATGATTTCGATAACCTTGGGCACTTCGTAAGGCGAACACTTTTCTTGCGCGAATTTAGTAATATCTTCCTTCAGGGCTTCCTGGTTGCCGTCATAATTGTAAAGCGGATCCAATTGCACATAGGCTTTGACGATCTCCGATCCCGGGCGCTGGGGATTGTCCACCCCGATCAGTGCCAGTATGCCGATGGCGGGATGTTGCGACAGCGCATCCTCTACTTTGCTTGAAAACACTTTGAATCCGCCGACGATGATCATGTCTTTGGTGCGATCGACGATCGTTAGATAGCCGTCCTCATCCATGATGGCCACATCGCCCGTGTGCATGTAGCCGTCTTCATCAATGGTGTTTTTGGTTTCCTCCGGATTGTTGAAATACCCCTGCATGACCAGTGGGCCTTTGATGCAAATTTCTCCCGCCTCTCCCAACGCAATCGCTTCGCCGGTGGCCGGATCAACCAATTTACAGTCGACATTCATAATCGGCATCCCCACCGAGCCCAGTTTTTTATGCCCCTTGGAAGGATTCATGGTGGAAACCGGCGAGGTCTCGGTCATGCCGTAAAGCTCTAATAGTTTGCCCTCACCGATAATTTTTTCCAATTCGGCTTGGGATTCTCTCGGAAATGGTGCGGCAGCGGAAATGCAGGTACCCAGGGTAGAGTGGTCCAGCTCTTTAAATTTGGGATCGGCCATCAGCATTTGATAAAGCGAGGGCACATTGGCCATGTTCGTTGGCTTGTATTTGTCAATTTCCTTGCAGATGTGTACCGTGTCCCTGGGATTTGGTATCAGGACTTGAGTCCAACCGAAGAAAATGGCGCTTTCGCAGACTGTCAGCCCGGCAATATGAAACATGGGAAAGCCCGACAACAAAACCCCTTGGCCCCATTCCCAGCCCAGCCATCGATTAATGCTCAGCATATTATGAGCCGCATTGCGGTGGCTGAGCATGGCCCCTTTGGGCGCACCGGTGGTGCCGCCGGTGTACTGAATCCAGCCCAGATCATCCGGGGTTATATCCACTTCGACCGCAGCGGCCGAGCTGCGCTTTAAGACATCCCTGTGATATTCGAGTACGGTTTTGCCTGCCAGGGGGGTTAATTTGCCGGAAGGGATTTTTTTGAGCAGTTTGCCCAGGATCTGTTTGATTTTGGGAAGAAATCCCGCCACACTGGCAGCCACCACCAACTTAAGTTGCGGAATGTCATCGGCTATTTTGACGATGTGTCCCGCGAAAATGGCATCCAATGTGACCAGGGCTACTTTTTTGCCGGTGCTGCCCAGGTCATTTAGCTGGTATTTGATTTGCTCAGCCGAGAGCAGCGGGGAAACCCCGGATATAATGCAACCGGCCCGCAGCGCACCGATCAGGGAAATCACGTATTCCGGCAGGTTCGGCAGATTTATACCAACGATATCACCCTTTTCAAAACCGTTTTCCTGCAGCATGTTGGCGAACTGATTGGCGTACTTATCAACTTCCCCGAAAGTTATGTCCACCCCTAAAAATCCCAGCGCCGTCTTATCCGGGACCTGTTCAAAGGCTTTTTTAATCATTGCGACGTAAGTCGTATCAAATTGTCCTGGATCCAAATCCTCCAGTCCGTCATCCCAGCTATTCCGCCAAAACCTTTCAGCATACATAGTTCTTTCCCCCTTTCTTATTCAGACTATGCCCCTAAGAGCAAAGTCGGCTCAGGTTCAATCCCTGGAAATATTTGAAAGTTACATTATGGGGTTATAAAATATCGGTTAACGTCAATTGACGTCGGATTATATCAAGGGGATTTAGGCTCGCAGCCAGAACGATTTGAAATGTTTATCATTCTCTGACGGGTCATCGCGTTTACTTGTCGTTGGTGCCTGTGAATAAGCAGTCGAACTGTACCTGACTAATACGACAGTGCGGGTGATGTCAAGAAATTCATGATTTCATGGGTGCCGGTCCAGATCCGGCTTAAGCGAATATCCGGATTGTTTTATAAAACATGGCTCCACCTATCATATTGTGATAGACAGGATAATGAAGGGCTTTGATATGTCGGCTTCTTCAGATGTTACGTACCGCTACCGGCATTAAGCAGGGTCGATTGATTTTGCAATTGTTTTTTGACCATAAATCAACCGGATAGGGTTAAGATGTGCTTCATTAATATTATTTTTGTCTTGATCTTTATCTTTTATGGACCGATATTTAATAATTAGATAGGCGAATCAATAAAATATAGGCGGAGAATCACAGAGATGAGTAAATTAGAAAAAAGGCTTGTTTTATTTGCGCTGGTGTTTGTCGTCATTTATCTTGGCGCGGCGGTCGTAACCATCAACACGCGAATCAACAAAGAAGACAGAATCGAACGGCTCGAATCCACCAAGATAACCTCCACGGAAGGAAGATTGTTGATGGCGGAACTATTTCTACCGATGATGATTCTTTTCACCCTCACAGTCTGCTTTATCGTTGTCAGAAAACAGCGCGCGAAAAAAATGCTGCAGCTGGATGAACCCGATGAAGAATTCGAATTTCCTCCGGATCACCCGCAGGATGAGAACTGAGGGCGGATTAATTATCAATGTACCTGGCTTCGACCCAACCCTTGTTGTAATACCCGTCCGGTAAATACGTGAGCCTCTCGCCCCTTAACGATTTCATGAAAACTTGTCCCCACTGCAGGAAAAATGTCGGCTGGGATTTGTCCTCCGGAATGGCCACCAGGTCAGGATGGCGGGTCAGGGATGTTGTGGTAATGGTTCCCTTGTGCCAGGCAAAGCGGGATTTTTTGGAACGGCGATTGTAATCTTTTTTGACGCCGTTTGTTTCAACACCGGACAGCACGGTGAAATAGTATCCTTTGTAAGGCCTGACCTGGTAGCCGAAACGATCCTGCCCGGCAGGATCCGAATGGGCGATTTCCCGGCCGATCAGATTCAGGGGTTTCTTCTGCTTACTGTGGTACAGATAATAAAGTCCTGCCAGGTCATCACCGTAATAGGATCGATCTGCACGGCGGGCATGATCAATGGTTTTAATTGTCTTAACGACCTCGCGTTGATTTTCGATGGTCAGTTTGAATGCCTGATAGGCCTTTTCATCCAGCGGGCGCTGCCGGATATCAAACGGGATCAGTTCTTCCAGGGCCTTCGTGGAAACATCCATTTCGAATTTAGCCGGCACGCCCCAGAAATAAATGACCCGTTTGCCGCCTTTATTGCGGGTGTATTGGTCCTGCTTTAACCGCTTGCCCCGTGCATCGTAAGCCATGGTCTGGATGACATCGGCGTTACCGGCACTGAAAGTGATTTCATTTTTGTTAAATTCAATCGAAACCTGATCACCGGATGGAAGCAATTGTGGAGCCGGTTGACGGCTGCTTTTCGGGTCAAAGACTAACCGAGAGATATCTGTATGCAGATTGAGTTGAACTTTGCCGAAGGCGGCGCTGGCCTGTTTAAGTTTGCCCTTGTCGAATGTAAAACTGAAATCTTTTGTGCTCTGGGCGGAGCTGCCGTTCAATAACCGCGGGTTATTGCGGCCGAAAAAATGAGCTTCCCAGACGGCATGTCCGCTGAAAGGGCCCTGGGGCAGCTTGATAGAAAGACTATCGTTCCAGGATCCCTCCTGTCCCTCGGTCCACACCACAGCCAGGTTCTTCAAATCTTCGGGTGTAAAATTAACATAGGTTGGTATTGGATGGAGATTAAAACGCATCCGGACCGGAATTTCAGGCTCGCGGGATAGGACCAGCTCGTTGCCCTGGTTTAAATCCACTTCTATTTCAAAGGGGTAATCCAATATTTCGCGGGTGACCACGACCTTGAGGGAACTGATAATTCCCTCAAAGCGGGTAGATACCGATGACGGCGTGCTCATGGATTCTCTGGATGCCAGCGCCTTGCCGGTTTGATCATAGGCGAGCAGCCGCATGGATTCGCCGCCGCTGCTGCTGACCTGGGCCACATCTTTTTCGAGCCGACCCAGCGTGACACGGATTCCGGCGGCTTCTTTGACGCTGCCCGGTTGATTCTCAGCGGCAAAGTCTAAAACCTCGAGGGCAACCGGCACGGTCAGATGGAAATAGATCGAGGCCTTTGCGAGATCGTCCGGTGGGGTTCCCGCCTTGACGTTAAGGGAAATATTGCCGGGAAATAAACTGCCGGGTTGGATCCGGGGTTTAAATTTACTTTCCTCAACCCGCAGGACCTCTCTTCCGTCGGGTGATGTGATGGATTTCGCCTCATAGGTCATTTCTGCCAGGGCGGCATTGGGCAGATCTATGGTGTCCAGATCAAGCGTCATCTGGGGTTTATCCTCTCGATCCCAGTAATGACCCGGGAAGAGGCTGTCTTTGACCATCTGAGGAATTTTTGTTTTTAGCTGGTCGGTGTCAACGGCGGTGACGATATCCGGCTCGGTTGCATAGCGAGTTTCCACTTGACCTGGTGTGGGGGATAGATCCATGCTGCCGGCAAAAAGCTGCCCGATGGTGGCTGCCGTCAGGGCCGTTAAAAACGCTTCATCCTCCTTTTTCGACCAGCTGAAATCAAGAGCCAGGCGATTGTTTTTGAAATCAAGCCTGTGTTGATAGCGTTGATCCTGAAACAATTCGATGAGATTTCTGATGATGCCTTTAATTTCAGAATCTGCCGGATTTGCGGCGGCAAGCTGTCGATATACTTTTTCTCCATCCACACCGGGTCGAAACTGCTGAGCATAGCTCAGTGCGCGTCCTTTTTGACCGGTAAAACGAAATCCCAGCGCCAGGACATCGACAGGTTTCAGGGAACCGGCGAGCTGAGATACGATGGTGCTGCCCATGCCCGCAATCATAGCGGTCTGGGGATTAGCCTGGACGGCGGGATGATTCTGGATTTTCTTTTCCCATCCCGGAATAATATTTTCAGGAACGCGGATTGCGATGGCTGCCAGATCTTGCCGTTTACCGGTTGTTTTTGCGAACTTCGCAACCATGGAGTTCGATATTAAATGTGGGTTTTCTTTTACTGCAGCGGAAAAAGACACTGGCGCCAGTGCGGCACCGATATCGATCAATGTCACCTGGTAGGGTTCGCGGAGTAATTGGTACTTTTCTGCATCGCTGATGGCTTCTTTCTTCAGTCGATAGGTACCGCCTGGTTTGCGTGTGAAATACGCTTTGAACGATTCCTGACTGTTAAAAACATTTTCCAATTGTTGTCGGTTGCTGCCATGCGCCAGAACCAGCGGCAGCACCTGGCTATTGGGTGCAGCGTACAGGTAAAGCTCCAGTTGACTGAGCTCCATTGATTTTACCATCGCCATTATCATCTGTAGCCGGGCCGTTTTTTTATCCGGCTCCAGGCGATTTTTAAAAGCATCGAGGATCAATGGAACATTCAGATTCAACACCAAAAACGGTTCTTTATCTAACAGTTGAGATAATTCAGCTGCTTTTTCAGCTGACCCGGGGAGGTATTGATTCAACCAGTCCATCTTAACAACATTAAGATGGGCCAATGTTCCCAATATCACAGCCAGCAACAGGCAGGCGGCTGCAGCAAACGGCCACTTTTTTTTGCGAGGCCGGGTATCGGGCGGCGGCGTCTCTTGCGACATCTTATCCCGTTTAGAAACCGGTTGTTTCTCTTGATGCACATCGGGCTGGGTGGGGCCATCAGCTGTTTTGATGGCTTCTTCTCGCGGCAATTGAATTTTGTACCCACAGGCCTTACATCTGACCGCCCTGATGTCGGGCG
Source organism: Olavius sp. associated proteobacterium Delta 1 (assembly GCA_902749685.1). GTDB lineage: Bacteria > Desulfobacterota > Desulfobacteria > Desulfobacterales > JAFDCJ01 > JAFDCJ01. The sequence goes on from CACVKW010000771.1 coordinate 43,422, forward strand.
GAATTTTATTCTGGCTGATTTTATATTTTTTTCCGCAGCCGGCACACCCTATACGAATAAGATCATTTTTACCTGTAGGTGGTACAGCAAGTTTGGCTGATGCCTTAGCAGGAGCTTCTTTTAGCGGTATTAAGTGGCCGCAGGCCCTGCAGTTGGCATTTTTGACACGTGAAGGCAGCTTGGCTTCATTGATGACATATTTTTTTTGGCAGTTTGGACAGGTAATTTTCATATCAGGAGTAGGTCGGGTCGAACTTTTTCAGGTATTGCTCCCATTCCATGGGAAGCAGTTGTTTTTTGGCATTGTTGCACTCTTTGCAGCATGGCACCACGTTGCCTTTGGTGCTTTTTCCGCCGCGGGATACCGGTACAATGTGATCCATGGTCAGCTCTTTCGGCATAGTCGATCGTCCGCAGTAGTGACAGGTCCCTTTCGCCAGTCGTCTTTTCCACCACTGGGAATCCCTCAACTCCCTTGCTTTGTTGCGCTCCCGGTTAAGATCATCCTGCCCCAGATCATAGGCAAACGGTTTTATGGTTTTTTTGCGTTTCATAATTAATCCGCCCTGGAAAATATTACATCCAGGGTTGTAGATTTTTCTTTAAAGACTGATAAACATTGTTAGCCCTGAGCGCCGGCGGTTTAATTACTTTTTGCTGCGCTTTTTTTTATTTAGTATTTAAAGATGCAACGTCCAAGTGATTTTGGCCAGTGCCGACAGAAAGCTAGTTTGCAATGTACTGTTAGTAAGGCCTCGCACATTGAGAAATTGGAACGTTATTGTGAAAACAAACGCGCTGACCAATCAACCAATCCCGCACAGCCAGGCCTGGATTTCCTCGTGCAATATTTTATAGTATGCCTCTGAGCCCTCCAGACCTTTTCGGCCAAAAAAATAGTTAACTTCGAGCAGCATGGGTTCGGGATCGTCAATTTCCGATGAAAAAATAACATCGAAGCCGGCCAGGTTAATTCCCGTTTTTTGACACACTTCCTTGACCACGGCAACCGCTTTTTGCTGCAGCCCGGGCTCAGCTTTTGATTCAATAACAGCCCCTTTGCTCAAATTGGTATAAAAGGCATGCATGCTCTGTTGGACGCGCCAGTAGGAAATAAAGCGATTTCCGATAACGACTACCCGCAGGGTCTTATTGCCGGATGCAATATATTCCTGTAACAGAAACCCGGCTTGTCCTGATTTTTCAAACTCGGCTGTCTGCTTTAATGTTTTTTGTAATTGTTCGGCTGAATTTACCAAGTATACCGTATCCCCTTCACCACCCCAGTCAAGTTTTATAACAATCGGATATTCAGAGGGAAACGGTTCTGATTTCGGGTGGAATCGCTTTTGAAATGAAGCGATATTATAATATATTTCGGTTGACGGATGCTTGGCGTTGATTTCCCGAAACAGTTTTATCTGACCGATTTTCCCCGGGTATTTAAACTTGGCATCATAATTCGGAAACACATTTGAGCAGTTTGCCCGCGCCATTTCATACAATGATTGGTAGCACCCCTGGCCTAAAATCACGGCCTTTGCAGCCTGGATAGCCGCAAGGTCCTCACCGTTGGGCTTACGCCCGGCGCAGATAATATTTTTGTCGGCCTCAAATAGGGGATGATAGGAAACGATCATTTTTTTTGGGATGAAAAAACGCAGAACATATTTTGAAGGACCGGGACAGCAAGGAATCAAAAAAATTCGCGCCAGTTCCTCATTGTAAATTCAGGCGTCCCGCTTACTTTCGTTGGGTTGTTATATGGACCACTGCCGAATGACTGCAACCCGTGCAATTGGGATTTCGTGTAAAGATGTTCATCTATGACCAACGGGGACGTAATGATGTTGCCCACATTTTTAGTCATAATCAGATCACCATCCATTGATAATGCGTAAATTCCGCCTCCGTTATTGGTACTCAGGTTGTCGCTGCCACCCGCACAGGGATCTTCGGTTTCCGCGCTAGAGGTGCCAAAATAGATGTTTCCGGCGGCAGCGAATGCCGAAGCAAAAATTCTTTGGCCGGCGGGAAGTTCATAGAACCATTCCAAATGGGCCCGGCTTTGATCGCATCGGCCCTTTTCGTTTTCATCGCGGTAGGCGAAAAAATAATAGCGGCTATTTCCGCTTTGGATATCTTCATCGTAGTAGGGGCTGTCGCCGGTTCCGTAAAACAGCCGGATATTGTAGCTCACGCTGCCTTCTGCGGTTAAACTGTTATTGACGACCGCCACCGGGGAGCTGTAAATCGGTTGATACCGCTGATTGATGGGAATATTGTTGAATTCATCATCCATGAAATCCTGGTTAATAACGCAATGGTTGATTGCATATAAATTAATATTTGGATCATCCGGAAGGTTGATTTTGTACAGGCGCCCTTTATCCGATCCGATGTAAACTCGGTCAATGTATCCGTTACCGTCCGAGTCGATAATGGTGGGTTGGCCGCTTGGCACCCCTCCGGCACCACCGGCGTCGGAGTCAAGAAAAATCCTGCGGACCACGCTGCCATCCGCGATATTGATCATATATATGGACGGATAGAGGGTGGCATCGTAGGTCTTGCCGGAGACGAAAAATGCAACCCATTTGGTGGTTCCACCATCTACGATTCTGCCAATCTGAGCAACTGACGGCGATGAGCGGCTGCGAAATAGATCGGGGTCGGCGAATTCCCACAGAAAGTTGGGATTTTCCGGATCGGTGACATCCAGACAAAACACGGTATCTCCGCCGTTGCCTTCTGCGGAGAGCAAGACGGTTTTCCATTGGCCGTCAGTGAACACATCTGCAATGGCCGGTGAAGCATCCACATAAGCTTGATCGTCCGCCTTGCGCAGGTTATTTTTTAGCCGCGGGATGAGATTGGCCGGGATGAAGGCCCAGAGTTCTTCGCCAGTGCCGTAATCCGGACAATCGCTACAATCACCGCTGCAATAATCTGGGCAATCACCTGATCGATCTTGCCACTCAAAATAGCCTCTATTTTCTTTGAAGGCGGTGTCCCCATTGTTGCCATGGCGAAATTTTCCGGCATCAAAGGCATGGAGCATTCCGTCTCTGGCACCGACATACAAAGCGGTTTGCCGGGTCGCCTTCAATGTCTGATGCGCTTGGTAACTTTCGCGTTCGGCCGCGGATATGGCGGTACCAAACAACCAATCCGGTGATCCGGGCGGGGTCGCTACGGCCGGTACGGAATGATCAATGGCTCCCAGCAGCCATTCCTTGCGTATACGGTCTCCGTCTTTGAAGCCGCGTACCCACTTGACAAGCCAGTTTCCATCGGCCTCGGTTATCTCTCCGTTTCCATCAAAGTCATAAATTAAGCCGTCAGGGATAATTTTGGTATTGTCCAGGCCCAGCATGGCATTGGTCACATTGCCACCGGTGCCGCCGGTAAAATCCAATAACTGTTGTTGAGCCGTGTAGTAACTATAACTTGCCGTTATGGGTTGATTATTATTGGGCGCCGTATTGAAGGCTATTTCGAATTCACCGGTAAAGCGGTTGATGGTTCCGGTTCCGCCCAAACTACCTTCCAGCACATCGGTATGCTTATCGTAAAAGCTTTCGGTCTGATCGGTTATGATAATTGTGGTTGCTAACAGTGGATGGTTGCTCAGCGTCCCGGAAAACGTTTTTTGGGAATCATCCCCGCGATCTAATACTTCATTGGAGACCGGGGTTACCGTAATATTCGGAAATTTAATATTTCTATCTGTGGGTGATTTTTGATTTAATACGATGCCGGCATCCCATATGGTATCCGTCTCGGTAACATCCGGATTGCGAGGGTTATACAGCTGAGTGGCGACCAGATGACCCCTTAGGACCCGATCTGACCAGTTTTCAGCGGGCGTCGCAAAATTACCGGAATAAAGCATGTTGGCAACGACCACCGGTGAACTGCGCGAAAAAAACCCATGGGTAGCCACGCTGGCGTCAAGGAGAAAGCCAATCACCCTGGGCTGACAGGCCTCGTCCTGACTGGTAAACTCGGCCTTCCAGATGAGTCGATTTCCAGACAGCCCCCTTCCGGCAAAGTCCACCCTTCTGGTTCGATAGGTAAATTCAGGGTTTCCCGGTGTCCAATCGGTTATCTGGCTGCCGATTGTTTTGGCACCATCTGCATTCAGGGTAAAGCTGTAGACTTCATCCCAACCGGTGATCTCCACCCATTTGTCGCCGTTATCAATAGAAAGATAATAGGTGATGCCCGTTTTACCTGCACAGGGCATCTGGTCATACAACGCCACCGAGACCCCGGTAAAGTAGGCGTCCGCCTGGTCAGGGACAATGGCTTCGTTAGATTGGAGCTGGGCCATGCCGCCGGTTTCCCGTTCGATTTGAAATATTAAGTCATTGTGGTCGGTGTCGCCTCCACCCCCGAGGTCTTCCCAGCCCAATACCCATTCGTTGGGCTTATTGCCCGGCGCACCGACAATGACATGGCCAAAGGATTGATCGTGTTCTAGATCCAGTGTGGCCACATCGTCTTCGGCAAACTCTAAATCAAAAAGGGTTTTTGACCGCTCGTAGGCGTCGGAGTCCATCCAGTTGCTGTACAGGGTACAGCCATCTTGATTAATCAGCGGCCGGCCCAAATAGTATGTTTTGGTAAATTCATTCCCCGCCTCGCCCTTGCTGCACTCGCCATTGCTTGACGTATAAACATCCGGGTTCCATTCATCCTTGGTAAAAATGATACTACTCTCATTATCCACCTTGAGGAAAAAGACCAGCTCGGTTCCCCCGGCAAAGGTTCCCAGCTCTTTTTTATTATCCCGCGCATCAATCCGCTCGTCACCATTGATATCATCGATCCCATCAGAGCTGTCCCTGGGCCCGGCATCCAAGACCCCGTTATTGTTGTTATCGTTTACATCCCGATAAATTTCATGTTTTGTCCCCTCGATCCCGTCTTCTGCCAGCATCCAGCCGAAATCGGTTAAATTGTAGCCCCCGCCCTCGTAAAGAAAGGTAACGGAAACATCCTGGGTGAAGGGGATGACAATCTGGTTGGGATCGATGGCTTCATACCCGGTACTCAACACCAGGTAACCGTTCTCATCGATTTTCGTATTCACAAGATCAAAATATTCTGGCTCAAATACGCCCATGTGATCCTCGTATACATTGTCGGCACAGCCGGTTATCGTTAGGGCAGAATCCGCTAAGGCGTTGCTGATAAAACAAGACAACACCGTCCCCAATATGACAAGCGCGAGTAATCTTCGGATTCCCATATTTTTTCCTTGATCTGCAAAATAAATTGCAGCTAGATAACCGGTGAATGTCAGGTTATTGAACATTCAAACCCGTTGGTGTAAAATCCTCCATCTTTCTAGCGTCGCTGGAAACAAAATTTTTGCCCGGTCCGCCCCCCTCCTGGGCGCTGTAATCTGAAATAGCCACACCACTAATGGTACCGTCCAAAAGCATTTCGATACGGCACGAGGCTCCGCGAGATCCCCCGGCTTCCGAATGGACATAAATCAGGCCATCCGTGTCAGTGATGTGATTGCCGCCGTCGTCATTATTCCAAATCCTGACCAGAAGGTCGATTTCGTCAAATTTCCGATCTATCACCGTGACGCTACCCTCAAAATCACCAGCCCCGTCAAGATCGCTGTCAACCGCACCCTGCAGGGCAAAACTCCAAGTTGGGGTTCCGCCCGAAGACAGAATTGCGCTGTTTCTATTTACATATTGAAGTCTTAAGAGTTCTGTTACATGCTGTAACCCGGCTTCGGCAGCGTAAAAAGCTCTTTCATAGAGCAGTTCATTTGTCGCAATTTTCATTTCCGTCGTGCTCATATTCACCGCGGAAACACAAATTATCGTCAAAAGAGAAAGGATCAATACCGCGGCAATGATGATATAACCATCTTCTTTTCTGCGGCGGAAGGTAATTTGCAGCATACGTTTGATCCTTTCAGCCCGAGTCGTGCCACCAATCAATCCGGCTTTAAGAGTTTTGTCCTTTTACAAAACGGATGGTAATCGGTTTGGCGTACGGATTTGCACCGGTCACATTGATCACGATGGTTTTGGTGGCCGTGACCGGTATATCGTCCTGGACATTCCATTCGATCGTGTAGGCGCCGGCCGTCATGCGGTGGGGATTTTCCCCTTGATTTAAATCCGAATGGCCGTAAGGCAACGAGATCAATCTTTCCAGCGATTCAACTGCCATTGTTGTTGCTTCAGTGTACATTTTGGCACTGGCGTTCTGTCTTATGGATTTAATCTGAACCGTTGCTAAGGCTAGAAAGCCCACTGCAAAAATTGCCATCCCGATCAGCACTTCAATGAGCGTGTATCCCCGGTTTTTTTTCATATTATTCATTTTGCCGAAAATATCCGTGTCAATTTACAGGTTCATATTTCGACAATACACTGTGGTCCGGACCAGACGGCGCTGATATGCGTCCGCACTGGTAATTATTCGGTCCCCCACGGTATAGGTCCGGCTGTCGAAATGTCCCCGGACCGGCTCTCTGGTTCGGGCCAGAATCCATATCCTGACCGCACGAATATCAGATAGCGGCACCGGGGCATCTAGCGGCAAACCGGTATCCAGGTTCGTGGTCAAATCGTAAATTTCATCGCCAGGGTCCGAGTCGTAAGCCCAGAGGATATTACCGTCTATCGTGGTGTCGTCGGTATCAAGATTGCCGTCATGATCATGGTCGAAGGCGTAAGCATATCCGACTGCCTGGATATTTTCGGCCACGCCTGTCAGCGGCCCCCATCCGGCTCGTCTGCCGAGTGGTGCCGCCCCGGCATCGGCGATGCCGTTGCCGTCGGCATCATATTTTTTTGCAAACCCGTAGGTCACTCTTTCATCGGAGCTGACATCCATGCCGCCATCCAGGTCAAACGTAATTTGAATCATATGCCGGCCGGCTGTCTGGAATCCAGTACCCGCTGATTCCGCATCATTATCGATTGCATCATCGTTATCATTATCCTGGCCATCGTTTGCGGCGGGATCATAGCCGGCCATTCTGATTTCTCTTTTTATCAGAGATACAGCTGCCCGGAGGTTTTGCTGCATCTCAACCGTAAGCTGCTGCTTCGAATGTGAGTTTTGACGAAACTGGTAAACCTGAAAAATCGATGTTACTAGAATGGCGCCTAAAGCCATTGCTATTACAAGCTCGACGATAGTGTGGCCCCCGGAATTATTTCGCATCGTTATTTTTCCTGAACGATTGCTTGCCATTTTCTTAAAATAAAATTTCGCAATTTATAGATTCAATTTATGGTCATGATCCAATGAATGCTATCCGATTGTCGCAAGTCGCTCTATTATTCATCTTCCCTGAGTATTCTGGAGTTGCCTGTTCTGTTGATTAGAATTCTCGTAAGTTTATTCCGATTATTGACAATAGATATGGTTCCGCCACTACCGGATGCAAGTCCCCTGCTGTTAAAATTGAAGGTATCGCTACTAAAATTTGTTTCCTGCAGGTATACACCGCCGGGCATTTTGCTGCTTTTTATCGTGGGTTCGTCCGCGTCCTGATCCTTATCACCGTTAAAATCGGTAAAGACCCTATATTTATCCTGATCCGGGTAAAATTTCACCTGCACAACGGCATTGTTTTTGACGGCCGTCAACCGCGCATACTGCATTGCAGACAGCAAATCCCTTGCCGCGCTACCCAGCCGATATTTGGGAAGCCAACCTAAAAAATTCGGGATGGCGATGGTCGCCAGGACGGCCATAATCCCGATTACCGTCATCATCTCCCACAATGTGAAGCCTGAGTCTTTCTTCATGGTTAATATCTCCTGCTAGCACAAATACAGGATCGATGTTTTTCTTGTGCTATGTCGGTTGTCTTATTATAAAGAACCTGTCAGGATAATTATTTGACCGCGCCTAAAAAATAAAAAGCCGGTTTACCCCTATTTACAAGGCAACCCGGCTGTCTCAGGTTAACGACTCGACAAATTAACGGTTTAACCTAAAATGAGACCCGTGGCTTTCCGACCCCCCAATTGCTCGGAGTTTGGCTTTATCAGGTAAAAAGTAAAAAGCCCCCTAAGACAAAACAGTGTCCCATCGGAGGCTTGATTTCAATTCGTTAGCAGCATCATATTCATTTTGGAATTGCTAGACGACAAGGCCTGGTAGAATAATGTCAACCAACTATTAAATATTTATGGTAATTCCTGTTGGGTGTCAACATAAAATCCTGCGTAACATATAAAATATTAAAGCAAAAAATTGTTTAGTGCGCATCAGGAAACTTGGATTTACATCCTTATGGCAGATAGCTTGTCTGCGTATTAAATTTATGGTAACCAAAGGGCTTTAACGGAGGGTGGATGTTTTCAGGTATACAGGAAATTCTGGTGCTGGTAATCATTGTTCTGGGAATCTTATTTCTGCCCAGGATACTGAATCGCGGACAGGCGCAACAAACGGTTGCAGCCAAACCGGCGGTCACGCTCAGCGGCAGGATGCGGTTGGCGATTGCAGCCTCTGTTCTAGGGCCGGCACTGATAGCAGCCTTTATGCAGCCCTGGAAACAAGACCTGATCCCTTACCTGTATCTCGGTCCCGGTCCGGTAGCGGTTGTCTGGATACTTTATTGGGTATTGACCGGATTCAGGAAAAAATAGATGGCTGGATGGTTAGAAAAAGGTTTAAGGCATAGGTTTTAAGGTTTAAGGCTAAAAAATGATGTCATCCTTTTTACCATAACCCATTCGCTCTAAGCCCAATACCAGTTTTTTATATTTCCGCCTTCCGCCTTCCCAATTCTCACGCGTTTCCCTTTAATCCGATATCTTCGGCCACCTCTTGCATGCCCAGAATCGTATCATTAATCAAGTCCGGAAGTTCTATCCCCAGCATTTCGGCCCCCTTTTCAATGATAGAGCGATCCACGCCGGCCGCAAAGCGTTTGTCCTTCCATTTTTTTTTAACTGATTTGGTCTTAACATCCAGCACGCTTTTAGACGGACGCACCAGGGCGGTTGTCACCACCAGCCCGGTCAATTCATCGATGGTATATAAGACCTTTTCCATTTCCGACTCGGGCTTGACATCCGTGCAAATTCCCCAGCCGTGGCTGATTACGGCCCGGATGTATTCTTCCGGCCAGTTGTTTTCGCGCAAAATTTCTTCGGTTTTATGACAATGCTGATCGGGAAATCGCTCATAATCAAGATCGTGGATCAGACCGATGGTACCCCATTTCTCTTCGTCTTCTCCTCGCTGGCGGGCAAAATAGCGCATAACACCTTCCACTGCCAGGGCGTGTTTTATGAGGCTTTCATTCTGGTTGTATTGTTTCAGAAGCGCGAGCGCTTCTTCGCGTGTCGGAACTTGCTGACTCATTTTGCGACCTCCATTTCGTTCGGCTAACTAGCCGTAAATAATATAAAATTTCGAAGTATTCTATGGCATCGGATTGGTCTTGTCAAGAAAAGATCCCCCTAGATAACTTAAAGGATATTATTCATTTTTAGCACAGCAGAGCCTTCTATCCAGTTTCCGGAATATTCGCATTGGGTTTTTTCTTGATCCATTCCGCTCAGGCGGCTATTGTCGCATTGAGAAAACCATAAACCGAACCTTGAACATGATTAAAACCCATGGAGCATCCAAAACCAGCCAAAATCAGTCTGATCGGTTTTTATCTGCGAAATATTGCAGCCAATTTAATGGGCAATTTCATCATCGCAATCCTTAATTTTTTTTCGCCACTAGCGGTTTTTGCAGAATGGCGAAAATATCTCATAGAAGGGGGCTGGATTGCGATACCAATTATCCTTGTCTGTATTGTGTTGGTTGGTATTTTCTTGCAATATCTTGTCCAGCGACCGATAACCGCCCTCTTGGAGAAGATCCTCCTCGGAGAAGGGCTAGCAATAGACCTGCAAGCCAAAGCAAGGCGCAGGCTATTGAATTTGCCAGTTATTCTTTCTTTAGTGAACCTTTCCATGTGGATCGCTTTATCGACAGTATTCCTGCCGATTATGTATATTCTGATAAAAATGTCGGTCAGCAGTTTTTTTTATGCCTTTTTCCGCCTCATCATGATTGGCCTGATTGCCTCGTTTATTTCATTTTTCTTGATTGATGATTATTCCAGGAAGCAACTGGTGCCGCTATTCTTTCCTGACGGCAAATTGGCCTCAGTACCGGGTGCCATAAAAATTTCCATCCTCAGAAGAATCAGAGTGTTGCTGGGTGTCGGAACCAATGCACCCATGGTTCTTTTGGTGGGAACGCTGGCCTTCGCTGTATGGGAAGTGCAAAACAGTGAAGTTTCTGCCAGTCAATTTGGTACCGAGTTACTTATTTTTGCGGTTGCTTTGGGTGTTATCTTTGTTGTTGTTGCGCTTAGCTTAAATTTTCTGGTTGGAAAATCAATATTGAAACCGATTAAAGAAATGATGCGACTGGTTTACAAGGTGCGCCACGGAGATTTCAAACATAAGGCTCAAGTGGTTTCCAGCGATGAGTTGGGGGTCCTTGGCGACGGGATGAACGAAATGACCGAGGGACTTATTGAACGCGACCGGATGCGCCAATCTTTGTTTCTGGCCAAAGAAGTCCAGCAAGCGCTTTTACCCCGGATGGATCCCAGAATAAGCGGGTTGGATATTGCCTCGACCAGTGTCTATTGTGATGAAACCGGGGGGGATTATTTTGATTATATCGGAGCTGATGAACCGGATCCAGGTAAAATCAGCGTCGTCATCGGCGATGTATCCGGACACGGTGTCTCCTCCGCTTTGCTTATGGCCACAGCCCGTGCGTTTTTGCGACAACGATCCGGTCTGCCGGGCAGCATTTCCCAAATTGTATCCGATGTGAACCGTCAGCTTACCCGGGATGTGGAAGAATCCGGCGGATTCATGACGTTGTTTTATCTGACCATTGATGCTAAAAACAACAGATTGAGCTGGGTCCGGGCCGGGCATGATCCGGCCATTCTGTATGATCCCGCTAACGATACATTCGAAGAGTTGCACGGGACCGGCGTGGCCCTGGGCGTTCAGGCAGATGCCCGATTTGAGTCAAACGATAAGAACGATCTACTGAAAGACCAAATCATCTTTCTGGGGACCGACGGCATCTGGGAGGCCCGCAATCCCCAGGGCGAAATGTTCGGCAAAGACAAGATTCATCACATTGTTCGCCAAAATCATGAAGCCAGCGCTAAAGAAATTCTGACCATCTGTTTTAATGCACTCAGCCGGTTTTTGGAAAACCGCGCACCGGAAGATGATGTGACGATGATTGTAATTAAATTAATAAATGATTAGTTTAGGTTGTTGGAAATGGGATCTCAACATTTTATGGTTAAACAGCCAATAGCGAGGTCGATAAAAAGCTTACAATGATAAGGAGGGACAATGGGTAAAAAGGGTCATGGGATTGAGGAATTGAGCGGATTTGCATCCGAATTCATCAAGGACGCAGGTAAAAAGGCGCTGGCATTTTATGGTAAAGGCAAACCACAGGTTAAATTCGATCAGGGGATGGTGATCGAGGCGGATTTGCGATTAACAGATCTTTTTCAGGAAAAACTTGCTGAGCGATATCCTGAACACCAGGTTTTCAAGTTTGATCAGGTCAACGAAGACTATTCCCATGAAGGGAAGCGGTACCTGTGGATCTTCGATCCGGTAGAGGGTGTGGCTAACTTTCAAGCAGGCATTCCGATTTGGGGAATGTCGCTGGCGCTGCTTGATAATTTTTGGCCTATTTTTGGTGTTTTCTATATGCCTTCCACCGGCGATCTGTTTCACGCCCGGGCCGGTCAGGATGCCTATTGGGGTAAAAAGAAGATCAGAATAGACGATGGGCAAAGCATCAATGATGAAAGCTTGTTGTTTACCTTTTCCCGATTTCACCAGCATTATCATTCGACATTTCCAGGCAAAATCCGCAACCTGGGGTGTGCTTCCGCCCATATATGCTATATTGCAAGTGGCCGAGCCGATGCGGCGGTTATCGCCAATGAATCCTTCCAGGGAATGGCGGCAGCCCGGGTGATTATCGAGGCGGCCGGAGGCAAAATCTGTAAATTTGATGGCTGTGATTTTTATCTAAACGAATATCTGGACGGGCAAAGAATCGACGACCCCCTGCTGGTCGCCACACCTGATACGTTTATGCAAGTTAGTGATTATTTGCAGCCAAACACATAAGTGGAAAACCAAACCGGTCTGGCAGGAAGCCAACCGCAGCATTGACGGCCTTATTCAACGATACGCCGACAAGCTAAGTCCGGCCGTGACGTTGGACTCTTTGGTGCGTGAAAGGCTGGAGTCGATCTTTAACATACTGGATGACCGTTGTAACGAAACCTGCCCGCGATGTCCCGGTCCATGTTGATTACATGCCATTCCGTGGTTTGATTTTCGCGATCTGATTTTTTTGCATCTCAATGATCTGGCAGCCCCCGTCCGTCAACCCATTGAAGTCCTGAATGCGACTTGTCGCTATTTTAGTCCACGAGGTCGCACATTAGAACGGATCTCCCGCCTCTGGATCTGCACCTGGTATCTGTGTTCCGTGCAGACGGGCAATTTATATAGGAGACGCTCCCATCAGCGAAAAGATCTCACATTAGTGCTTAATGAAATTAAACGATTTCGTAAAGAGATGCGAGAGACATTTATCGGGGTGGTTGCTTAATCCGGATAAGCGTGGAACAGATTGTGAAAATGCGGAATAGGCTTAAAGAAATACCTTCGCGGGTGTACATCAGATACGGATTGCTCACGATTCCCGGAACATTTGCATTGGTTCTGGTACTCATTGTTGTCCAGAATTGGGTGCCGATTCCATCCTGGCTCTGGGTAGCTCTCATTTTGTTGTGGATTGCCAAGGAGATTATCCTGTTTCCATTCACCTGGAGGGCTTATGACACGACTCTGTCTGAAGTTTCCCACGCGATGATCGGGGGAAGGGGGATCACCAAGGAAAGATTGGCGCCAACCGGATACATCCTGGTTCAGGGCGAACTCTGGAAGGCTGAAATAACGGTCAATGCCCCACCAATTGAAAAAAACAAGTGGGTGCGAATAAAAAAAATAGAGGGGTTGAAATTGTTCGTCGTGCCGGAAGGGACCGAAAATGGAATTCGGCCTGCGACGAGTCGTTCGACCCTGAGCTCACGACCGAAGGGCTCAGTCGAATCGAATGCGCAAGTTGGAAATCAGCAGGAAGAATAAAGCAATAAAAATAACCACGCAAGGGCACGAATCATCACGGCAGTACTATTGCTTAAGCTATATATCTGTGTAATTCCGTGAAAAATCCGTGGTGAGAATATCGAGGTATGGGCTTGCTGAAAACATTGATATATGCGAAACTGTTTTTGTTTGGATTCTTTAATGTTAAGCAGGTGATCAATATGAGAATCGGGTCTGATATCAGACTTTAAATGCTGTTTACTGAAGACCTTACCCGGTGAATATTAACAGGAAAATGGCAGAGAATGACCTACAAATAGTTTTACCCGTAAGTGACGAAGTCTTAACATGCCCGAAATGTAAGACAGCCAATCCTCTCGAATCCAATTTCTGTTTGAACTGTGGCGCACGGCTACTCATTCCATCCACCAGCAATTTCAAATGGTCATGGATTATTTTTCTGGTTATTTGCGTCGCCGGCTTTATGGCCTACTTTCGCCTTCGAATTACTGAACCTGAACCGCACCAAAAAGCGCCGATCGAAATTTCTCCCGCCGAAACACCTGCTCCTCGCATAACCGAGGCCAAAACCCCGAAAAAAGAGGTTCCACTTAAAAAAGATGAGGCCATCTCCCTTAGCACACCCTCAAAGACCAAAATTCCGGTCGGAATCGTTCTCATTAAAGATATTAACGGGAAGGTTATCAATGAAATACCGGCGCCGGTTTTTGGCGGCGGCTGGGTGGCGTTGCCAAGACGGGCGTGTCTGGGGGGCTCCGAATGGATTCTAAAAATGGGACCTGATCTTGAGGTGAGTATTTGGGCCGGCATTTATAATGACTTCGATAAAATCGGGCTCTGGCGTATTTCAGAAGATTTTAAAATTGAGGGGCCGGAACTCTATCCCTGGTCCGGCGATGAGCAATTAACCTGGCTTTCATTAACAGCAATAAACACTTCCGAAACTGTGGAACTGGATAATCCAAGCGTGCAGGGAAAATTCACTGAAGGCATCCTGACCGGAGATATTCGTGACAGTGGCGTTTTAATGCAGCAAGATCGGGCAGTCGGCTGGACCTTCGGCGATATGATCGCCGGTGCGTTTGTCTGGCACGGAGATGAAGGCAAGTACCTGCAACCCGAAATCCGGGTGGATGATTTTTATCGAATTACATTTGCCAACAGCAGAGAAGAAGAATTTACCCGGGCGCTTGCCATGGGGGCAGATTACTCGAATATCGAACGATTGGAAGCCCTTGCCGGCGCTTTCAGGTATGATCCCAAGCTTACTGCTGCAGAAACTCCGGCGCATTTGCAAACTAAATCTGTGCTGGAAAGTATCAACAAGCTGGTGGTGGCAGCCTCAAAGGCCGGTTTTAATCGGGAGGTGGCTAATATATTCGAATCTCAATTTCTGGTAGAAGCTGCCGATGTCGATTTATTACTGAATGTGACCCGGGCAACTGCGCAAGGTTATGGTTTTGAGGAGGCTATCGAACTGGTTGACCTTGTGGTCGATGGTTTTCCGATAATTAGTGAGCCGGATTCGATACTGCTGACTAATTTCTTTTCGGAGCTTTATCAAAATTGGATCACTGTGCTATTTAACCAGGGTAATTTGCAGGGAGCCTGGAGAGCCTATCAACTTGGTGGCCGTAGGTTACCGGACGACGTTAAAATCCATCTGATAGGTGTTCAGCTGGCGCTGGCCGAAAATAACTGGGCTGAAGCCGAAGAACTTCTGGCAATGAAAGAGTATCCGGCCTCGCTAAACGATAAAATCACGAATTTGCAAAATCAAATTTCCGATTTAAAAGGGCAGGAGGGTAAGATCGTCATAAATTTTATTCCCGGTTCCCATCAAATACCTCTCACGGCTATCTTAAACCGGAGCTCATCTCAAAAGTTTATTGTTGATACCGGAGCATCCCTGGTAACCATACCGCGTTCCACCGCGCAAGAGCTTGGTCTGGCTATACCTAATCCCAAACGCAAAGTCTTTACAGCCGGGGGTGTTCAGTACGCACCGGAAGTAAATATATCTTCGATCACCATAGAGGGCTGGGAGGTCAAAAATGTCAGGGCCTTGGTGTTGGATATTCCGAATCAACCCGATTGGGGCCTGCTGGGGCTCAATTACCTGCAGCGATTTCGAATGGATATGAATACGGAGGAGGGGGTTCTCCTACTTGAACCCCGCTAATCAGATGACAGAGGACAGAAGACAAAGGACGGATGACGGGGGGCAGATGACAGATAAATGATGAGGCCCTCTAGTATTATAAGTAATTTAAGGCTTGTCGAGCACTTTCTTACTAATTTCTTTATGTACCGGTAGCTGATATGAAATGAAGAAATTTATACTTCCTTTTTTTGTTGTGCTGGGAGCGCTTGATTTTTTGTATGGCGTCGCATTCGGTGATAGAATCAGCATGGTTGCCGGTGGTGCTATTGTAGCGATTACCATATATGTCTGGAAAACAAGAGGTAAGGGTTCCTAAGCTCAGGATTTATGGTTCAAAGGTTAAGATGACTTCGCCGGATTTGAACTATTTAATCCCTCCAAAATAAAACCCATAGAAATTTCAAAAACGGTAGGCCATTGCGATCAGACAATCCCTGAACGGTGAACCTCTGAACCTTATATTTAGAATCCCTCTATAATTTCTCCCTTTTCGACAAATGCATTCACATTGGATTGGGCATTTACCATTGACTTTATGGCAGACGCCAGCCTGATGAAAACCGGATCATCCTCTCCCAGAAGTGACTTGGATTTTTGCAAAATTTTCAAGCCGTCTGCCAGATGCCCATTCATATCATTTAATATTTCCTTGCGTCTTCGATGTCTTTCCCTTTCCTGGGCAATTACCGGCAATAGCCGCTGAATTGAATATTCTACCAGTGCGTCGCGAGGCGCCTGGAACTGCTTTGAAATTTCATCAAGACAGGAAAGTGTTCGACGGCTGATCACAAATGTTTTCTGTATTCGGCTTAGCGTGCGAAATTTCTCGGACTCTAATTCCCGGGCGATGTGGCTTAAGGACTGCGCGTCTTCAATTAAATGATCGAAAAGGGATTTTTGTTTAATTCCCAGATGAACAGATACAATACTCATCGTTTCTATGGCCCTGGCTGATAACTTGAAGGTCGCCCGCACTGACTGGCGTCCTCGTAAATCTTGCGGGGATGGCTGCGGTAAAATGTCACTATCCATCCAGTAATTATTTCCATTATCTGCCATTTTATGCCACCTTATATTTATCTGCCCTGAAATATATCAATCGGTATACTTGTGCTTGGGCAATATTTTCATTACTTGTGTAATGCAATCATTAAAAGTAATATTTCAAAAGATTTTGCTATCACATTTAAATAGAAATGTAAAACGCAAAAATGATAATTGACGAATGAGCGAAGCTCTGATAAATTAAATCAATTAGCGTCTATTTCAATTGAATCCATGATAAAGCCAAACTTGTCGAGAGGCAAGGACGGAAAGCCAACGGGCCTTATAATGAGGCGGCCGAGGTTGCCAAAGGATTGTGCAGCTTAAGCCGGGTAACCTAAGTTGGGTTGCCCGGCTTTATTTGTTATCGAGGTTGTCATAGATAAGTCCCGTTCGGTCCGGGCTACTAGTAGGCGGAGATGTTTTTGTGTAGCAATTTAAACTTACCGTAAATTATGGCAAACGCTCTAGTGGACTGAGTTCTTAGATAAGCTGAGAGAGGATCCAGAGGAATGTTGATGTTTTCAATGCCACTGTACGAGGCCAAATATCATGAAGAGGAAATGTGGCAGGAGATTTCCGAACTTGAACTTATGGATGAGCTATACAAGACCTATAAGAAGGTTACCCCGGCAATCAAAGAGATGATAATGGGCAATGAGGTAAAAACACCTTATGGAAGTTACCGTCTAAAATTGAAAGGCGGTGAACATGGTGCAGAACAAGTCGAATTGTCTGCAGCCTGATCGAGTCTGATTATATTGGAGTGAGGGTTGCCGCCATTATTTCCCGGTGTCAAATTATTGACTTTCCATCTCTCCAATTCATATCCACCCATCCTTGTAACTCTCCATAATCATTTGATGATATAAATATTCTAAAATATTATTCCTTGGCATAAACTTTGCTGCCATTTATGGATCTATATCGATATATACAGTGGCCGATTCACTTGTGATGTAATTGACTTAAAATTCCTATCGGATCGATCAGCCAGAAATGAGGAGGTGTGTCTTTGATCTTTGATCAAAATAAAGAAAAATTTCAACCAGCTGCGTCATCAGGGAAGCCTCAGGAAAAGCCAAAGCCCCAATCTGAAATGTCTTCTGCTGATTCTGATGGGCAAGAAAAAAAGCCCTCGCTAACCTTTCTACCTAAACCGGACACAGCGCCAATGCGACCGGTTGAACAGGCGAAGCCCGTCCCCAACCCGTCTCAGGCGAGGCCGGCCGACCCATCGAAAACCGCACCGTCTATCTCTCCGGGGACGCCCGTTGAACAGGCCAAGCCCTTACCGGTGGATGAATTTTCAACAAAATCTTTAGTGAACGTGATACTGCCGGCCAAAAAATCTCCGACGGAACCGCATGCCTCAGTGGTCAATAAAAGCAATAAAAAGATCATCGCGGTGGGAGGCGCCAAAGGCGGCGTTGGTAAATCCATGTTTGCGGCAAATCTGGCGGTTGGCCTGGCCCTTTTAGGCCAGAAAGTGGTGCTGGCGGATCTTGATCTGGGCGGTGCCGATGTCCATCTTTATTCCGGTGTCAAAAGTTTAGTAAAAACCTGGAACGATTTTCTGGATAAAAAAGTAGATTCGATCAAAGACATCCTCACGCCCACGGCATTCGAAGGATTGTCATTGATAGGGGGGGATTCTTCGAGGCTGGGTAGCGCCAACCTGCCCTTTTCACAGAAGCTTAAAATTGTGCGCCACCTAAAAGAGTTGGAGACCGATTTCCTGGTTGTCGATTTGGGGGGGGATACGACGTATAACGGGCTGGATTTCTTTTTGCTGGCAGATCAAAAGATTGTCGTTTCCGGCACGGAACCGGCATCGGTTCTAGACAGCTACACCTTTGTGAAAGTTGTTTTTAACCGGTTGTTAGAGCGATTTTTCTCGGAGCATAAATCGCTCAAGACTCTGGCAGAGCAAATCAGAGACGGTTCACTTGAAAAATCAAAAGATTATTCTCTTGATTTCATCTATCAGCAGGTGCGTATCCGGGATCCCAAGGCTCTTGTTAAACTGAAACAGCAGTTTGATCAGTTTCGCTTGTCCATCGTCCTGAATATGACCGAAAGCAACCAGGATTTGCGGATTGCCGAGACAATGCAGAAACTGGTAAAAGACAAGTGCTTCATAGATATCGGGATTCTGGGAACGATTCCCTTTGATAAAGCGGTGCGCAAAGCCGCCCGGGGATTTACTCCGATTGTGGTGGAAAATCCGAAATGTCAGGCCAGCCGTAACATACACCAGATGCTGGCGGCCATAATTTTGCATAGGGAGCAGGAAGCCACCCGGGCTGAACTTCTCCAAACGACCAGCCGCATTCGCCGCGAAGCCAAAGAGCAGATCGATTCGGGCAATATGACCCTGGATGGGTTAACGGTCGGGCAAATTAACTCTGTTTTTAACCACACCCCCCGGCTGCGTCAAAGTTTTCAGAAAATTCTGAATATCATTTCCGGTTAGATGGCAGATATGCCAGAATAATGCCAGACAGAATTTTGGGCGCCTGCCTCACGGTCCACGGCCCGGGTCGCGATGCTGATGGTAGCCTAAGGATGACGGCCGATCTAATCTCAATAATTTTCACCCTGCGGGGGAGCCGGAGACTCTGATCGGTTTCCGCCTCCGGATTATTAAGGGCTCGGCATAGTATACCATGGCCTCGCCCTTAAGTGCCTTGCATCTGAAAGCCTCCGACTCGTGCAAAATCCAGGCAGTAAAATTACTGATTAATTGACCTCTTCATAATCGGCATCAACTACCTCTTCATGATCAGCGGAAGCGGCAGGACCGTGTGCATTGCCGGTACTACTGGCCGTCTGCTGTCCGGCCGAGGGGCCGGTCTGTTGATACATTGCCTGCGCCATCGCATGTGAGACCTGGGTCAGGGTTTCGGTCAGACCTTTAATTTCCGCGAGATTGTCACCTTCCATTTCGCGTTTCAGGTCAGCGGCAGCCTGTTCAACTTCGGCTCTGGTATTGGGGTCAATTTTATGGCCGTGTTCTGCCAGCGATTTTTCAGTGGTATAAATTAACCCATCGGCTGCGTTGCGGGCATCCACCAGCTCTTTTTTCTTGCGATCCTCCGTGGAATGAAGCTCGGCATCCTTGACCAGGCGATCAATTTCCTCCTGAGACAGACCCGAGGAGTGTGTTATCCGAATCGATTGCTGCTTTCCGGTCGCCTGATCCCTGGCCGATACCTCTACGATTCCATTGGCATCGATATCAAATGAAACTTCTACCTGCGGAACACCACGGGGCGCCGGGGCAATTCCGGTAAGCTCAAATCGTCCGAGGGTTTTATTCCCGGATGCCAATTCGCGTTCTCCCTGCAGCACATGAACCGAGACCGCCGGTTGATTGTCTTCGGCTGTCGAAAAAGTCTGGCTTTTTTTCGCAGGAATGGTGGTATTTTTTTCAATCAGCTTCGTCATCACGCCGCCTAAGGTTTCAATTCCCAGGGACAGGGGGGTTACATCAAGCAGCAGAACATCCTGCACATCACCCTTTAAAACAGCACCCTGGATTGCAGCACCCCTCGCAACGACTTCATCCGGATTGACCCCCTTGTTGGGCTCTTTGCCGAAAATCCTTTGTACACGCTCCTGGACCGCCGGCATACGGGTCATTCCACCGACAAGAATAACCTCATTGATTTCAGTGGCCTTAAGGCCGGCATCTTTTAAGGCGGTCAGGCAGGGAGCTTCCAGTTTGTCGAGCAGGCCGCTCACCAGATTTTCCAGCCTGGATCGTGTAATTTTTATGGCCAGATGTTTGGGACCATTGGCATCGGCAGTGATAAACGGCAGGTTGACTTCCGTTTGCATGGATGAGGACAATTCGATTTTGGCCTTTTCCGCGGCCTCTTTGAGCCGTTGCAGCGCCATTTTATCGTTTCTAAGGTCGATTCCCTGTTCCTTTTTAAATTCGTCCGCCAGAAAATCAATCAGTATTAAATCAAAATCCTCCCCGCCCAAATGGGTGTCACCATTGGTGGATTTAACTTCAAATACGCCGTCACCGATTTCCAGTGCCGAAACATCAAAGGTGCCGCCGCCCAGATCGAACACAACAATCGTTTCATCTTTTTTCTTGTCCAACCCATAAGCCAGCGAAGCCGCCGTCGGTTCGTTAATGATTCTCAGTACATTCAGACCGGCTATCTTGCCGGCATCTTTGGTGGCCTGGCGTTGGCTGTCGCTAAAATAGGCCGGCACGGTGATGACAGCGTCTGAAAGTTTTTCACCCAGGTATTCTTCGGCTGACTTTTTAATGCTGGCCAATATAAAGGATGAAATTTGCGCCGGGCTGTATTGCTTTGACCGGAGGTTGATGCGAACATCGCCGTTGGCTGCTTTTTCGATTTTATACGGCAGCACCTTGACATCGTCCTGCACTTCCTTTGAATCCCATTTGCGGCCGATCAGACGTTTGACGCCAAACACCGTGTTTTCGGGATTTGTTATGGCCTGCCTTTTGGCAATTTGCCCCACCAATCGTTCTCCATTGTCTGAAATTGCGACCATGGAAGGTGTTGTGCGTCCGCCTTCGGGATTGGTGATAACATTGGCATCGCCACTCTCCATGATTGCTACGCAAGAATTAGTTGTTCCAAGATCTATTCCGATAATTTTGCTCATGTTGTTTTCCTCCTTGTGGGTATGCACTATTTTTTGCGGTATCATAAGAGATTTTTTCAACTTTTGAAGGTATCTGAAACGCCTACCTTCCTCGCAAATCAATAGTGATTTATACTGATAATCTGTTTAACCATCTAAAATTAAATTAAAAACGTATTCCGCTAGAGATCCAAATTTTTTCATTACTATAATCTAATACATTAATTTAGTAATGCAATATAAAAATTATATGACAATCTTGACAAAGCAAATTTTCTGGTTAAATTTAATTTCATAAAACATAAATTGGCATAGCTGAGACGGTGTATTTAAACAATTCAACGGCCGACTTAGTCAACCAACTAACGAAAACCTAAGGAGGGAATTAAAATGATGAATTTAGTAAGATGGAATCCATGGAGAGACATGCCAATCGTGCACAATCGGTTAAACCGCTTTTTTGACGAGCCCTTTCTCCGAATCGGTCGCATGGATGAAGAGGCCAATCCGGGTCTGTGGAATCCGGCCGTAGATCTCTATGAGAAAGACGATCATTTTGTGATCAAAGCCGAGCTTCCCGGTGTCGACAAAAACAATATTAAAGTTGATCTGAAGGATCGCGTGCTGACCCTGTCCGGCGAACGCACTTATGACAATGAGGTTAAGGAGGAAAATTACTACCGCAAAGAAAGATCCTACGGGAAGTTTCAGCGGGCCTTTGCCTTGCCGACCGATGTGGATTCGGATAAGATAACAGCCGAATTTAAGGACGGTGTACTGCGGGTAGAAGTACCGAAGCCGGAGGAAAAAAAGACCAAACAGGTAACGATCCACTAACATCAGGACGTATTGTTTCTCAAAAACTTATTCATGCAGGGGTGGCATTAATTGATGTCACCCCTTTTTTTTGTTAGAATCTGACATATATTTAACCTAAACTCAAAGCGATCGATTCAGGGTTCAAAGGTTATAAGATTCTGGTTTCTGGATTCCGGCTTAAAGGAATTCGTCTTTTTTTTATTCGTGGAGAGCGGTGCAAATCTGTGTTCCTATTATTTCAGTTTTCCAAGGGGCTAAATTATGAAATCGTTATTTAAGACTATCCGATATTTGTTCAGCGGTTTTTGGCACGGACTTTCGGTCTGCCGGGTCATTGTGGGGAATTTGATATTTCTGGCGCTGATCGTTTTCCTGCTCTCGATCTTTTTGTATGATGCCGATGACGGGCTGCCGGATCAGGCTGCGCTGGTTTTGTCGCTGCGAGGCGATATTGTTGAACAAAAATCCGTAACGATGCTGTCCAATCGCCTATTTGGTAAAACGGCCCGGGAGGAAACTTTACTTAAAGATGTCATCGATGTGATTGACCATGCCGCAGAGGATCAGCGCGTTCAAGCGCTGGTGCTGGACTTGCGCCACCTGGGGCGAGCCGGAATCAGCAAACTGTTGGATATCGGAGAAGCGTTGGAACGGTTTAAAACCAGCCGGAAACAAGTATATGCATTCGGTGATTTTTTCGACCAGCGCCGCTACTATCTGGCTGCGCATGCCGATCAAATTAATATACACCCGATGGGCGGCGTGATGCTCACCGGGTATGGCCTTTATCGCAATTATTTCAAAAGCGCGCTGGATAAATTGTTAATTCAGTTCCACGTTTTCAGGGTTGGAACCTATAAATCGGCTCTGGAGCCTTTCCTGCGTGATAACATGTCCGAATATGCCAAAGATGCCAATCTGACCTGGTTGAATGTTTTGTGGGGCGCATATAAAACCAAGGTTGCGCAACTGCGTGGGTTGTCGCCCGAGGATATTGATGATTACATCAACAACGGGCCGGAAAACCTGGCACGAGTCGGCGGGGATGACGCGCAACTTGCGCTGGATCTGGGATTGGTCGATGCCCTTAAAACCAGGGATGAAGTGCGGGATGATCTGATTCAGTTAGTTGGTGAGGACGAGGATAAAAAGACTTTTAAACAGATCGAATTTAATGATTACCTGGCTGCCGTTCGGCCCAAATTTTTGCGAACCCATGCGGATCGATCAAAAGTGGGGGTTATCGTTGCCCAGGGGATTATTCTGGACGGCAACCAGCCGACGGGCAGGATTGGCGGTGATACCCTGACCGATCTAATTCGGCAGGCGCGCCAAGACGATGAAATCAAGGCCGTGGTTATGCGCATTGACAGCCCGGGCGGCAATGCGCTGGCCTCGGATATCATCCGCAGAGAACTGGAAATTACCCGAAAATCCGGCAAACCGGTAATTGTCTCTATGGGGTCCGTGGCCGCCTCCGGCGGATACTGGATCGCCTCGGCGGCTGATCAAATCTGGGCCGCTCATACAACAATTACAGGGTCCATTGGAATATACAGCGCCTTCCCGACGTTTGAAAAAAGTCTCGATTATTTGGGAGTTCATAATGACGGCGTGGGAACCACTCGCCTGGCTGATGCCTTTGATACCGCCCGTCCCCTTAATCCGATTTTAGCGGATACAATGGAACAAACTATTCAGCATAGCTATTATCGATTTATCCAAAAAGTATCGGAAGGCAGAAACATGACGCCCGAGGACGTTGAAAAAATTGCCCAGGGACGCGTGTGGGCCGGCAAAACGGCTAAGGAACTGGGACTGGTCGATGCCATCGGCAACCTGGGCGATGCCATACGATCAGCAGCCGAGATGGCCACTTTAAAAGATTACGATGTTATCTATGTCAAACAACCCCTGACTGCCAGGGAAAAGATGATCAAGCGACTGAATCGATTCCTAATTGGTGCCGTCAATAGTATATGGGGTCAAACCGTTCCCCGGGCAGTTCGGATGTATGAAAAATTCGGCTCCGACTTGGAGCATGTACTGGAGTTAAACGATCCCAAGGGAGTTTATGCGTACTGTCTGGTCTGTGAAATAAATTAGGCCTCAAAACTATTATTTATGCTGATTGTCCGATATGGTATGCTACTGAGAGGCAATGGTTTTTGAAATTACTCGCCCGGGCTTGCATCCCGTTCCGCGGGGCTTCGCTAGAGCACGCTGAGGTCGCAGAGACATAAAGGCTGCCTCAGGCGCAATAAAAAAATCCCGGGAGGATCCCGGGATTTTGTATTTTCAAGTTATTTTGCAGGCTGTATTTAAGTGGGTTATTTTACCCCATCGTTGATCAGGCCTTCTCTAATTATCTTACCGGCAATTTCATCAGCGCTTCTTTGGTAGGTGCCCTCTTCAATTTCTTTTCTGAGCTGTGCGACTTTTTCTTCGTTCACATCGGGAACCTCGTCCAACTGGCTTCTGACCTCTTGAATTCGTTTCGCGGCATCAGATATCACGACGGTGTCGGTTTTGGCTGCCGTTTTATCAGTGTTGTTTTCAGAAGGATCTACTTTATTTTTATCATGAACCTGGTTTACATAAGCGTCGATCTGGACGCCTTGATTTTTTTCTATTTCCATTGCCACTTCTCCTTGATCCGAATCTCTATTAATAAGCTTAACTCAGTATCGAATATGTGTCAAATTTGTTCGCAATTATATTATCGGCCATCAAGGCCTAAACTTTAGCTTTTTTTAGTCAAACCCAGTGGCTGCGGGCCTTCATAAAGTTTATTCAGGTGCTGGCTGGTCGCTCGCTACTGGCTGCTGGTTTCTCGATGCCGGTCTCTATGGCTTATAATTCAGGGCTCAGGGCGCACGGTACAAGGATTTAGAGCTATTAGAATAAAGCGCCAAGCGTTAGAGGCATAAACCCTATTGCAAAAAAATGATGGCATTTCTCGCTAAAATCTGACCCTGTGCAGTCTTTCCTTTCTCATAATTGCCAACCACCGCATGTTTGCCGCGACATAGTCCCTTTCGCTTGGGACGACGGCGGGTCCGGCTTGCTTATCCCCTTCCCTTGACATTTCACATTGTGGTATTAATTATTTTTATACGCACGATAATATCTGGCATACTATTGTTATTCATCCAACGTTGCTCGCTTCCAATTCAGATGGGACGCTTTACCCGCGATAAGACACCCCACAGCTAATTCTGAGAACCTCAAGCGCCAAACTCTAATTATCGCCAGACTGATTCGGCTTGCTATGGGAGGTGATAGTTATGCAAATCGAGCGAAGAAAACATCAGCGCTATAAAGTTAAAGACAATGCCTTTGCTATAATCAACCCTGAGCCGGTCAGGTTGGTCCCAATTTTAGACGTAGCTATGGAAGGGGTTGGCGTCTATGTGAATAACGAAGACCAATGGCTGAACAAAGCTTCAAAACTCGAAATAATGGTGGCCGATTGCAGCTTCTATCTAGAAAATCTTTCCTTTGAGTCCATCTCCGACTTCAACGCATTACCCGCCAATCCCTCTAATCTGTTTGATGGCAGGCGCTGCAGTTTAAAGTTCGGTACGCTGACGCTCAGTCAAAAATCAGAGTTAAAATATTTTATTCGAAACTATGCTCAAGGCGGAACGCTCTGGCAGGTTATGCAGAAATTCAGCAATGTGTGGCATCCGTTCAGAGCACATAAGCATTCAGGACCACGCTGCAATTCCGTTGTCTGGCAAAATTTTCACCGTCCGACGGTATAATATATCTATACTATCCTGCGCATTACATTTTTTCTCACATTCGCCCGGCCTTGCGTCAGCTGATCATAACGGTCTATGGTGTAAGGTATAAGGTCTAGGGTAAATTGTTTAATTTAAAGGCTTGATTTCAATGCTACCGGATTGTTATCTTAAACTAAAATGGATGGGATCCAACGTGAGCCTTACACCTTAAACCGTACACCTTTTACCGTTTTTATCTGTCTCTATGCTCACCGCACAGGAAGAAAACTACATTTTAGCCCATGCTTATGTTCCCGAGCATGTTGTCGGCTTGATAACGAGTCTTTCAGCAGGGGAACCATTTCTGATCGAAGACCACTTTTTTTGCCATAAGCATGATTGGATTATTTTTATCGGATACCCGCTGCAGGATCGCTTTGATCCGGATGATTTCGAATCGGTTCTGGAAAAAATCAAGAGCCGGTTCAAACCTGCACGAATTTCGCTCATTGCACCGGCACTGCCTGATCGACTTATCTCCAATTGCCGGGAAAGAGACAGTGATTATTACTACACGCTGGATACCCGAAATCCGATCATTCGCAGCCCGGTAAAACGTAATTTGAGAAAAGCCGCCCGACGATTGACGATAGAGCGTGCAGTTCGAATGGGGGACGCCCATCAGGAGTTGATGCATGAGTTCGTGCGGGATGTGGACCCTCCGGTGCGGGTAAAAAATCTGCTTTTTAAAATGCCGCAATACATTGCAGCAGCCCCGCATGCATTTGTGTTCAATGCATGGGGCCCCAAGGATGAATTAGCGGCATTTTACGTAATCGATCTTGCAGCAGAAAACTTTGCCAATTATATTATCGGGTGCTATTCTAAACAAAAATATGTTCTTGGGGCATCTGATCTGTTATTGATGGAGTTGATTAAAATAAGTAACGAATTTGGTAAGCGATATATTCATCTCGGTTTGGGGGTTAACCGGGGGATCCGGCGATTCAAAGAAAAATGGGGGGCAAAACCCAGCCGCAATTATGAGATGTGTGAACTGACCATCAAAAAGCCCTTAATAATGGTAGCGATCCGGGCGGTAATTGACAAGGCACTATCAAATTTTCAGTGACTAAAGGAAGTCGCATGTTTTTCAGGCGATCGAAAGAAAAAGAGCTAAAAATGATCTGGCAACTGGAGAAAAACAACAAAAAATCCCTGCTTATCGGTACTGCTCACTTTTTCCCCAATAGCTTTAAAACATCGCTTACTCAATGCCTTCAAAATGCACGGACGGTCATGTTTGAAGGACCATTGGATCAGGACAACATGGCCCGGGTGGTTAATTGCGGCATCGACAAACAGAGCAATTATCACATTTTTGATGAGCTTGACGCTAAAACCATCGATAGAATCAGCCACGAAATCGCACCTAAATGCCGTGATAAGGATAAGTTTTTAATTTTCAATCTACGGAAATTCAGCATCGAAAACCCGGTATATGAAATGGTTAAGGGGATGAAGCCCTGGTTGGCTTTTTTTACCATCTGGTCAAATTATTTGCAAAAGAATGGTTGGACCTATTCAGTTGATTTGGAAGGCTACTCCCTTGCCGGCCAACTAGCTAAAAAGATTGTATTCCTGGAAACGATCGAAGAGCAGATAAGCGTATTGGAAAACCTATCGCGGGATCGTATCATTGAATTTTTGAACCGAGTTGACCAGTGGCCTAAGCAAGTGCGGGAATATGCTTCGTGCTATCTGGCCGGTGATCTTGAAAAATTAAAAACCAAAGGACTTCGTTTTCCCAGTCGCCATCCTTCAGTCATCAATCACCGCGACCGGATCTTTTATGAGAGAATGTCCGAATATTTGAACCGGGGTGATGCAGTCGCATTCGTCGGGGCACCCCACGTGCGCGGCATGAGTAAATTGCTGCGTGATGACGGTTATACAATCAGCGGGCCTATCATTCCAGCGGAAGACAGAGGATAATGAATTCGGATGTCGGAATTCGGAAGTGGGAAATAAAGGGCAGAAGACAGATGAAGGAATTCGGAAACCAGCAACCAAAAACCAGCAATACGGCCAATAGTTCAACGGACAGCTACCAGAAGGCTCTCAATGCTGCGCTTCGTATCCTAACTGGCCGTGACCACTCAAAACATGAGCTGACCCGAAAACTGAACCAGCGCGGTTTTACGCCGGAAGATGTCGAAAATGCTGTTTCGGAGTGTGAGCGGCTCGATTATATTAATGATGAACGCACGTCCCGGGCACACATCCGACAGCTAATCCTCAAAGGTTATGGCGCAAAACGGATTCGGCAAGAGATGAACAAGAAGGGCCTAAGGGGGAGACGGATAGAAAATATTCTTTCCGAAACCGTTTCTGATACCGCTGAACGGGAGGCTGCCGAGCGTATTTTGAAAAAAAATAGCAAGCGATTTGAGCGGGAAAGTGATCTTAAAAAAAGAAGGGGCAAAATTTACAGATTTCTTTACGCGAGAGGATTCCCGCAAGAGATAATCGGGGAACTTATCGCGAAATTAGGCTAACCGCAGATTGGTGAGCTTCCGCATCAGCGCAATTTAAATGAAACAATCAATCAGAGCGTTGAGTATGGACCCACAAGGATTTATGCCAATCTGTATATGAGATCATCCGTTATTCAGTCCCAATATTCCATTTTTACGCCAATTCACAGCACGAATTTTCCGTAGCCATTTACCGGCAATTGGCTCCTTATATTAATGCACCGTTCACAAATAGAACCAAACCCGTTATCGATGTTATTTCGCTTGGAGGATGGGAATTATGAATCAACCCCCAAAATATAGTAAACATATACGATTAGATAATTTAAGGGCAATTGCCCTTGTCATAATAAGTCTAATACTAATTGCCGGTTGTACCGCCAAATATGGAAGTCTCAAACAGGATGCCGAAGTTCAGCAGGCCTTTGAATCCAATCGGTTACCGATGGATTACAAATATTTTTACTATGGTGACTCCGAACCATATGTCCTTTTTGGAATCGAACCTAGATATGAAATGGATTCGAAAATGTGGCGGGATATCGCCCCGGATACGGCAGAATTCGAAGATATGACGCGCTGGATCTGGGAGGATTACGGCTACTATAAATTCGGCGCCGATATTCTGGATCCGAATGGAATCAAAGTTGGGATCATGTATACTGCCATTAGAGAAACCAGCGTGAAGTTTGTAGGTGATAATCAGATTGTCGTTATACCCAATACACCCTTCCTGTGGGGTCCGGAGTCAGGTGGAGGCGGTGGTATCAGGGTGCCATAAAAATCAATCCTTCTTTTTAAATAGATTCTTAAAAAGATTCTGAACACCCTGTTCAACATTCTTTTGCATAACCTGCTGCATTAGGTCGCCGGTTGCATCCTGAAATGCGGCTTGATTGATCTTTGGATTAGAAGCAGACCCGCGGATGGGAACCTTGATGGTCGTCCCCTTCAGGAATTGATAAGCATCTTTACCCACCATCTTTGAGGTAACCGGAATCCGGGCAATAAAATCAAGGGTATCATCGAAACCGATTGATCCATGGATTGTAAACTTGTACTCAGCAACATCCATAGTAATCGGTGAACATGTCACCCGGCCTTTGCGGGCCCTAAATTCAAAGCTCTGATCATTCAGAATAATTTCCCGTTCTTTAATTCCTCCCATACCCAGCAATTGGGATAAAAATGGAGTCGAATTAAGCCGAATGCCGTTTAGGTGCAGGGTTCCGGCAAATGATGCTTGATTTTTGCCATTTTCCGACAGAGGCCATTTAAAATTTTCCATGTACAGACCCAGAATACCCGCCGGCATAACTGCGTCTTTGAATAAAGGATGCAAGGTTGCCAGAAGCCCGTCAATCAAGCCTTGGGTAATTTTTATATCTTTTAAGAGGTCGATATTTTTTTTAAATGAAAGAATATATGGTTCTTTACGCAGGTCTAAGATCGGCTGCATGGCCAGCGTACCGCCGTTGGCCGGCGATTCCAAATGGGCATCAGCGGAAGCATTGACCAGGCGGATCGGCACCTCCTGCGGGGTTAGGCTCAGGCCGTATGCCATTACAGAGTCGACATGAAGGGCTCCTGAAAAATTCAGGTGCTGGAGTGGATCCTCCCACCGATCTCCTTTGGAAACCAGCTTAATGGTAAAGGGGGTTGCTTTTTTCCCTGTAATTTCAATCGGTCCTTTGCCAGTTTTTTTCAGGTACTCGGACACCAGGCTCAGGTCCGGAGCCATCGTACCCTTGGCCTCAAAAACTTTGTTCTTGCCGGTTTGATTGAGCTTGCCATTGGCGGTTAGCTTTAGAGCATTGGAATTGACTTTGAAATTGTCAATGGTCAGTTGTTTGCCGTCAGGGCTGCGTTTTAAATCTGCATCTAAGCTGACTTTTTTTTCAGAAATGGTCGGCAGGGTTGGTGATGCCAGTTTAAATGGTGCCAGATGTCCCCGCAGCTTTAAGTACTGTGCTTTGGGATTTGAAAAATCCACATCAATATCAAACGTGCCCTTGCCTGATATTTGTGTCTTTGGAGGAAGTTGAATAAAATCACCATACCCGTTAACCAGGTTGTTCAGATCCAAATCGGCCGTACCGTGGGTTTTCATGTCTTTTTGGGCATTTGCCCAGTCGGCAATCTTCAGTTCGGGTATCCGGACCGCCCCAGCCTGTCCGGTGATATCGACAGGTGCCAGAAAAACAGATCGGGTGTTAAAATTTAATTTACCTTTGGTGGCCAGAGACAACCGGTTTTCTCGAATCGTCTGTTTATCCTGGCGGTAAACTAATTTTCTGGTGTCCATGGTCGTTGAGCTCAGCGTAAGTTTTCCATTATGCAACGTGCCGCTGGTTTGAATGGCGGACTGACCTGCCAGCGAGGTTTTCGGTGTCAGCATATTGAGATTTCTCAAAAGAGATGAGAGTTGCCGGAGGTCTATATTTGTGTCCAATTTTAGGGCGGACGCATCCGGCAAGCCGCTTATAGTGTTCCAGGTCACGTTGTTGGCGTTGATATTGCCGGTGGCAAGCAAGGATTCAACTTTTGCCTGCAGCTGAATGAGGTTGCTGGCTGCAAGCGTTTTGCCGACATCGATGTCGGAGGTGACATTGGTGAGGATATCCTGCTTTAGCAGTATGCGCTTGCTATTGCGGCTCAGCACGAAGTTTTTAACAGCTAAATTTAATTTAGCGTGACTGATTTTTTTTGATTTTTCCTTTAATTCAAGATTAACTTTAAGGTTTCCGCCGCCATCCCATTGTTTTATTTCGATAAATTTTTTAAATTCTTTCAGGGCCGCTTTGATATCGGCTGCAAGCCTCGCCTTCATGTTGCTGAGATTGCCCTGCCCCTCAGCATTTAAAAAAGCTGAGCGCAGCGATAAATTATCCAATTGTAAGCCGTCCGGGCGCATTTCGCCTTTGGCGTTTAGGGTGACCGGTTGGTCCCAGGCCACCTTCTTATTGTTGCTGACGCCCTTAATTCGGTCAATGCGGGCGCTGCCGTCAAACGAAGTTGATTCTCCGGAGGTATTCAACCTGGCAGAAAGCGCCATATTGCCCTCTGTTATCCGGGTACCCTCGCGCAGTTTGAGCGTGCCGGGTATCTGCGTAAACACTGCGGCCAGATTTATTTCGGCATTGCCGGCCAGGTGATCAATCCCCCGGGCAGCAAATCTTCCCTTGGCAGATCCGTTTGCCAGAGAAGAGTCAAACACCAGATTATTAAAAGACAGGCCGCCGGAGTCACCGCTGGCATCCAGATTTACTGAAATCCCATTGACGACGGGGGTGTCGGAACCCAATGGTCCGCCATGCAGTTTGAGTTTGGGAATCGACAGATTACTCAACAACTGCAGGTTTTCGGCCGGGCTGCCGGTAAGCGTCAAATTTGCATTCAGACGCCCATTTGCAGCTGGGATTGACACCCGGGATGCGATGATTGCAAATACATCTTCCAACTCCCAACTATCGATGCTTAATTTCGAATCTGATTGGATCTTTTGGATATTCAAGGGGTCGTTCGCTGCTAAAGTCAGGGTGCCTTCGCCGGCCGCCTGTCCGCTATTATCGCCGGATTTGACGGAAAATTGATAAGTTATCGGATCCTGCGGGCCGGGGGCGTCCAGGACAGCGTCCAGATTTTTGGCAATTACTTTTTCATCGCCTCCAACTGCAACGGTATGAAGCGATCCATTGGTTATCCTGAATTGACCGTATATGGTCGGCGATCCGGTTCTGTTGCCCCCATTTGGTTTTGGTTCCGGCGGCTGCGGAGCCGGCTGGCTGTCCTTGGGTTTCGTAGTCTCGGATTTTTCGGGGAAATATAAAACGACGGCCGGATCGACTACCTCAACCGTACCTAAATTGCCGCCGCCCAGAACCAGATTCCAAAGCCCGCTGCTGGTTTTAAATTCTGCTATTCGGGCGAGCAGATTATTCTGGTGGTTGTCATAGACAATTTCTTTTAATTCAATTTTACCAAACCAGCTCAAAGACCACGCTTTGACCTGAAGCTGTCCCGGTATTTGCTGATTTACCGTTTGCATGACATAGGGCTTCATCATATCGCTGGATACGATACCCGGCAGCAGTGCAACTACAATCAGCACTGTCAGCAGAACAGCACCCAGAATACTCAGAATAATGCGTTTTTTTTTAATGGTCATTGCTCAGATATCCCTGATTTCCGTCTCTTAAATAATGGGACGCCGATGAACGCGGGTAGCGCAGATAGATTATCTCGTTTTCGACAAAAAAGTGAGAAATCTGTGCAGATCCGTGTCCGACTAATTTAAAAAATTAGGAGGAATCATTTGGAATTTGGTTTAATTATTAGGCGTATTGATTTTAGCTAATATTACAGCAGAATTGGTATTTGTCGACTCTGGGCCGGGATTATTTACGTGACCGGTTCGATTTCCACCCGGCAACTATTGCAGGCAAAGGCTCCACCCGGCGAGCTCTCATCTCTTGTGAGCACATTGGCACAGCCGCCTTCATCGATCCCCCGGGAATTCGGCCGGTACCAGGCACCCGCATCCAGACTGGCGACACCGGGCATAATCCGGTCCGTGACTTTTGCTGTCGTACGCAATTTGCCGCGGTCATTAAAAACAATGACCGGTTGACCATTGGAAATACCACGACTATGGGCATCCCCGGAATTAATCCAGATCGCATCGTCGCTCTTTTGTTTCAAATGAGGGACATTATCAAACATTGAGTTTGCCCTGGTTTTGGCGTGAGGACTGACAAGTTGGATTGGAAACTTTATAACTCCGGCATCTTGGGGTCCTTCCCAGGGTTCGATATAAGTCGGTATGGGTGGAATCCGATCGTTTTTCATTTCCGCAATTCGGCTGCTGTAAATCTCAATCTTTCCCGATGGGGTCGGGAAGGGATGATTTTTCGGATCTTCGATCTGTTTGCGAAAGGCGACCCAGGGTTGCGCTAATTCAATTCGGTGAACCTTCTGCTTTTTAAGTTTACTGTATTCAGGAAGTCCCGGCGTGTTGGCCACGATATCTTCGAGATACGCCTGATCCGATTTGGAATTAAAGTTTGTCAGGCCCAGTCGCGCTGCCAGCTGGGTAAATATTGCCAGATCGGAGCGCGCTTCGGGCAAGGGCTCCAGGACCCGGTTCATGTAGATATTATAGGGTCCGCCAAGCCATGGTTGTCCGATATCTTCTTCTTCCAAAAAATGGGTAACCGGCAGAACAATATCTGCGTAGCGCGCCGTTGGTGTCATGAAAAGGTCGTGGACCACGATAATCTCCGGGCGCTTCAACGCCTGCACGCCTTTATTGACATTCTGAAATTGGTTTAACAGGTTGCATCCTACTATGTAAACAAGCTTGATATCGGTTGGATACCCGCCGTCTTTTCCTCTCAGCAAGGCATCGTAAATTCTGGTCATGTGGATTTTTGGATTTCTTTGCCGGGGCTCATCAAACGGATTGGCAACTGAGCCCAGCTCCATAGACCCGGTTCCGCCTGCTACATACCCGCCGGTAATTCCAATATTGGCGGTCATTGCGGCCAGAGTCATTGCGGCCCGGTGGAATTGTTCGCCGAATGCAGTCCGGCCGGCTGCCCACCCTGTATACAGCGCAGCCGGTTTTGACCGAGCATACTCTCTTGCCAGGGTTATGATGTCATCTGAAGTCACTCCCGTGATTTGCGAGGCCCATTGAGGGGATTTAGGTACTCCGTCCTCGTCTCCCATTACATAAGTTTTGAATTTTTCAAAACTTTCGGTATAGGTCTTGATAAAGTTTTGATTGTAGAGATCCTCGGAGATCATCACAAGGGCCATGGCAAGCAGCATGGCAGTATCGGTGCCCGGTTTGACCGCTATCCATTTATCAGCCAACGCCTTGGCCGAATGGCTGAAACGAGGGTCAACACAAATGATTCTGGTGCCTTTCTTTTTCGCCAGAGCCAGATAGGAGGCTGTATCCGGGCCAAAGCGTGAGACCAGGGGATTCCAGCCCCACATGATAATCAAATTGGAATCAAGCAGATTGTCGCGGCTGTTTCCGGTAATATTGGTGCCCAATGTGGTTTGCGATGCAAAACTGGCAGCTTCAAAGGACGTGTTTCCACTGATAACACTGCACCCGCCATTTAAATTAAAAAAGCGGCGGGTAGACCTGCCCCCGGAACTATGCAGGGCACCTTGATTACCGGAATAATCCATCAGAAAAATGGAATGAGGGCCATATGCATCTTTTACTCTTTGTAATTCACCGGCGACCTTGTCAAGGGCTTCATCCCAGGAAATCTGCTGAAATTGTCCACTACCCCGCTCTCCGGTTCGTTTCAGGGGGCGGGTCAAGCGTTGCGGAGAATTCACCACTTTATTTTGAGACAATCCCCGGATACAGGCCTTCAAGCCGGGCCCGCGGGTATCGTCCGTTCCAATTTTTACAATTTTGCCGCCTGAAACATGCACCTTTAAAAGGCAGCGCCCGCCGCAGTCATAAGAGCAGGTGGTGGTGATTATTTTATCAGGTTGTTTGGATTCGGCTTTTTGGATCATGTCGACTATTCTACGAAATTCGTGTTAAAAAGCAAATATATTTGTTAGTTGTGAGTTGTTTGTCGGGTGTTGTTTTTCATTCCTGGCTGTTTCAGCTGCATACCAGATGAATTAAAATTCGATTAGGACATTTATTGTGCACTGGCAATCCCCTTGACATCAATCAATATCTGTTCGATACAATAATTATTTCACATAGGCCAGATATAAATCATATCGATATCGAAAAAATAATTATAATGCACAAGGAGCTGTTATGACCTTTGACGAATTTATCAAAAGCGTCAATGATGAAGAACCTTCTTCTCAACTTTCTGAAACCCTGACTTCGCTTTGGTGGGATAAAAAAGGCGACTGGGATACGGCTCATTCCATCGCCCAGGATATTCCTACCGTTCAGGGCAGCGCCGTTCATGCCTACCTGCACCGTGAAGAAGGTGTTATCTGGAATGCCGACTACTGGTACTCCCATGCCGGTCGGGTGCGACCGGATGTGCCGCTTGAAGAAGAGTGGCAATCACTGGTGGAAGAAATGCTAAGTTCCCGGCCTAATGCCTAGAACCTGGCTGCTTACCGCTCGAATAATAAGCTATCGAATCAAGTGCCGTAAATACCCAGATATTATAGAGTATAAGGAGGGTGATAGAGATGAACAAACTACAAGATCGTGTTGCGGTAATCACGGGTGCAAGCACCGGTATTGGTAAAAGCATTGCTGTTGCTTATGCGGCCGAAGGCGCCAAAACGGTGCTGGCATCGCGCAACTCCGAGAAGCTTGAAGTTGTTGCGCAAGAAATTGAAAGGGCCGGCGGCACAGCACTCGTTATTCCTGTAGACGTGACGGCTGAAGATGCGGTTGTTGGCCTTTTTCAGCAGGCCCGGGAGACCTTTGACCGGGTTGATATTCTGGTAAACAATGCCGGGATTTCCAAAGGGGCCCCGACTGATGAACTGAGCCTGGAAGTCTGGCAGCAGGTGATCGACGTTAACCTGACAGCCGCATTCCTGTGCAGCCGGGAGGCTCTTAAGATTATGAAACCCCGGGGTTCCGGACGCATTATTAACATCGGCAGCGTATCAGCCAAGGTACCGCGTGTCCACTCGGCGGCCTACACAACCTCAAAGTTCGGTCTGGAGGGGCTGACCCGGTCCCTTGCGCTTGATGCGCGTGATTTCGGGATTGCCGTCAGTATTTTGCATCCCGGCAATACAGCGACACCGATCTGGTCCGGCCGCGAGGAAATGGCCCGCCAAGAAGGGGTCATGTCGCCGGATGACCTTGCACGGGTTGCGGTGACGATTGCGACTCTGCCACCTGATGTAAACTTGCTGGAGAGCATTGTCCTGCCGGTGAGCATGCCCTTTGTCGGCCGCGGATGAAAGAAGGATTGAACGCCATCTGACCAATCCTGTAGTCGCCAGTCAAACGCAGACCGCCTCCGCGTGCCAATTGTCCCGCCCACCGAATCCTTCATCATCTCGGAGCGACGCGTTACTTAATTGATGCCAATGACCCTAAGGAAACCTACCTCTAAAAAGATCCAGCCTCGGGCAAACCGCTGAACTCTGCTCGAATTGGCCTGAAATTGTATTCACGTCGCAAAAAATTAATATTGACAAACTATGGTTAATCGGATGTTTGTTGTTTGCATAAATGGGGCCCTATTCCCCCCGGGTAAACACCCATTCTTTACCCGATGATATCTTTCGGTTAAATTGATAGCCCTCGACATCAAAAGATTTCAGATCATCCACCTCTTTTAAGTGGTTTTGGATGATATAATTGCACATCATTCCACGTGCTTTCTTGGCGTAAAGCGTTATGAACCGATAAGAACCATCCCTGAATTCTTTGAATGCCGGTGTGATCACTTTTACATCCAATAAATCAGATTTGATTGCTTTGAAATATTCTATAGAGCACAGATTCACCAGGGTGCCTGATTTCTCCTGCTTCAGAAGTTTCTTTAAAATTTCGTTTATTTTAGTTCCCCAAAAATCATACATATTTTTTCCCCGGATTGTTGTCAGTTTGGCAGCCATTTCCAGACGATAGGGCTGGATCAGGTCCAGGGGACGCAACATTCCATACAAACCGGACAAAATTCGCACATGCTTCTGGGCAAAATTAAAATCTTTGATATTATAATTGTCAACGTCCATGCCGGAATATATGTCGCCCCTGAATGCCAGCATAGCCTGTTTTGCATTCGATTCTTTCACATCAGTTTGCCAGTTGGCATAGCGTTCGACATTCAATTTAGTCAGTTTTTCACTGGTCTTCAGCAATTTTGAAAAATCTGACGTTGAAAGCTTGCGTAGTTCTTTGACGAGAATGTCAGCGTCCTTTACAAGTTCGGGAATGGTATGTTTTGATATACGGGCTATTTGCTGAAAGTCTAATGTTTTGGATGAGTTTATCACGATAATCAAAATTAATCCTCCCTAAAACAGAACATTTTGGGTTGCAGGATGATTGTTGAAAACTGAAGAGGGTTGAAAGATCGAAGTTCCGACGGATTAATTACTTTATGCTACGTATTTATGTAATTATATTATTGATAATTCCTAACTCTGTTTGATAGGTCAAGTGTTAAGAGAACAATAATTCAGGTAGCTAAATAAGATGCCGGAGGTATAAATGTCAAGTATCGTTGATAAGCCCGAAGACTATTATCGAAAGTTTTAATTTTATTTTTCTGGACATCGAAAAGCAGGATTACGTTCAAGTCTTGCCGGATTGCCAGAGACTCCTCATAAAGGGTGGGCTGCTGGTGGCTGACAATGTCGGATTCAAGGATGCCGATGAATTTAATCGTACCATAGCCGGGTACGGCGCCTGGAAATCCATTCCCCTGTTAGCATTTTGGCCCTTGCATTCCCCTGAAAACGATGCCTTGTGTCTGGCGCTTCGATGTTAGTAATAATATCGATATTGAGCAGGCATAAAATAGTTCTTTGCAATCCCAAAGGATATGCTAATTTCGAATTGGCATACGGCGAAAGGCTCACGGCTCAAGGCTCAAGGCAAAGGAATTCTACCCGTCGAGAGCCTCAGGGTCGAACGATCGATTTTTTTTAATGCAAATCCGTAGGATTAACTGACAGGAGCTGGGTCAGCGTCTGAACCGGGAACTTCTGATTGCATACTTTTAAATTGCATTTCGTTTAAAACTTGATAAGGTGCAACCATCTGTTCAATCATATTTACAACTATTTAACTTATCAACGAGTTCACATTTCACCGAAATGCAGGGGAGGTATCCTTGACGCTTTATTCAGCATTTGGATTTGTGGTGGCAATGCTCATTCTGGCAGCCAGCCCCGGACCCGGGGTTTTTGCAACGACTGCCAGGGCAATGGCTTCGGGATTTCGGCCCGCCCTTGCCGTAATCTGGGGCATTGTTTTGGGAGACATAATTTTTCTACTGTTTGCAGCGTTTGGTCTATCCATGGTGGCCCGGGTCCTGGGTAATTTATTTTTCCTTGTGAAAATTTGCGGTGGTGCGTATCTGGTCTACCTGGGTGTTAAAATATGGCTTCAGAAACCCGAGCTTGCTCAAGGCCATCAGAATTCGGCGAGCCGATCAACATGCGGTAATTTTGCAAGCGGCCTCGTTATCACCTTATCCAACCCGAAGGTGATTCTTTTCTATTGCGGATTTCTGCCGACATTCCTTGATTTATCCGCTCTCACAGTCATCGACCTGGCACTGGTTGTTGCGATTATCACAACAGTTTTAAGTGGCGTTCTTATCACTTATGCCTATTTAGCCAGCCATGCGCGCAGAATATTTACAAATGAGCGGTCAGTTAAGCGGCTCAATCGAACTGCCGGTGGTGTAATGGTCGCAGCCGGTGTCGCCATCGCTGCACGATCCTGAAAATTAACTGCAACTGAATGCTATAATGAGAATCGCATTGCTGAATTTAGTCTTTGTTGGAGTGGGCGGCTTTTTCGGCTCAATTGGACGTTACCTGTTAGGCGGGGCGGTATATCAAATATTCCCCAATCTTTATTTTCCCATTGGGACCGCAGTTGTTAATATTATGGGATGCTTTTTGATTGGTTTTATTACCGGGCTGGCCGAGGTGCGCAATTTACTCGGCCCTGAAATGAGAGTTTTCCTGCTGATCGGTTTACTTGGCGGGTTTACGACATTTTCGACTTTTAGCTTCGAGACGGTCGCTTTACTACGAGACGGTGCATTTTTAACGGCCCTTGCCAATGTGCTGATACAGGTCATCATTGGAATATCAGCTGTTTGGCTTGGCTTTAATCTAATCCGATACATATGAGGTGCGCGATGATACTACCGGAAGAAGGTCAGCTCCTCCGAATTTTTATCGGGGAAAGCGACAAATACGAAAGGCAACCGCTATATGAATGGATTGTCAAAAAGGCTCGCGCAACCGGATTGGCCGGGGCAACCGTGTTCCGTGGATTGGAAGGGTTCGGTGCCAGCAGTCGTCTTCATACCGCCAAACTTCTCAGGCTTTCCTCTGATCTTCCCATTGTAATCGAGATTGTTGACACCGATGAAAAAATCCAAGAATTCATGCCTCTAATTGACGAAGCGATAAAAAATGGTCTGGCGACGCTGGAAAAAGCCACGATTCGATTTTACCGCAGCGTAAAATCCGTTTGATATCAAAATTTTGTTTCAAGAAGCACTTAAATGATGGTGGTATCATACTTGTTGAACCCTGGTTTGATTTGGAGAGCTGGAACCCCGGGTCCATTCATATGCTCACAGCGGAAACAAAAAACATGAAGATATGCAGGATGAATGTAAGCAGACAGGATGGCTCTCTAGCCATACTCGATTTTCACTACTTGGTTGGAACGATGGAGAGGGTTCAACATTATGAAGAGGTGCATGAAATCGGTCTTTTCACGAAACAGGAGATGTTGACGGCTTTCAGCACAGTAGGATTAATTGCCGAATTTGAGGGAAAGCAGTTTTCTGAACGGGGTTTATATATTGCCAGAACAAATTAAGGAAAGGAGCATGATTATGGGAGAACACTTTGTACTGATTCACGGCGCCTGGCATGGCGGGTGGTGCTGGGATGGTATCATTCAAAAGCTTGTCAAAGCCGGACATACGGCTGAAGCCCCTACTATGCCGGGACACAACCCGGATGACGATCGTTCGCAGATCAAATTTGACGATTATGTCGCCAAAATCTGCGATGTGCTGAATCAACAAACCCGGCCCGTTGTGCTTGTCGGTCACTCCAGCGGTGGTTATATGCTCCAGGCGGCGGCGCCTAAAGTACCTGACAAGATTGCGCGGCTAATTTTTTTAAATGCGTTCATTCTCCCAGAGGGTAAAAACCAGTTTGACCTCGTACCGCCCGAGGCGTCAGAGGCCATGACCGCTGCGGCCCAGGCTTCGCCGGACAACTGTGTGCCGGTTATTGAGGACTTTGTACGCAATATGCTCATGGCCGGTGAACCGGCCGCAATGCAGGAGGCTTTGATTAAACGCCTGGTTCCGCAACCCTTGTCGCTTTTCACGACACCGGCTGCGACGGAAGCTTTCGATAAACTTAGCATTCCCAGATCCGTCGTGTTCTGTAACGGGGATGTCTCACTGCCGCCCGGTGCCTATTTGGGAATGGCCCAGGGACTGGGGGAATTTAATCTGGTCGAGGTTGCAGGCAGTCATGAAGCGTTTTTTACCAATCCGGGGGGGGTAGTCGAAGGATTTTTGAAAGCGCTGACCCAGTTGACGCCAAAAACCTGAAGGAGTGAATCATGATTACTGTTAAACCGATCAATAACACAACCTTTGAAGTAACTGTTGAAGCCGGCACCACTACAACTCACAATGTAACTTTGAAGCCTTCCTATTATGAGGAATTGACCGATAAGCGTGTGACACCGGCCGTGCTGGTGGAAAAGTCATTTGAATTTCTGCTAGATCGGGAAAGCAATACCAGTATCCTTCGCAGCTTTGACCTGCCTGTGATCGGTCAGTATTTCCCGGAGTATGAAAGCGTAATCAAGGGGATGCTTGAATAACACTGAATTGATTATTGAATACTGAATATTGAAGATTTGTGGCATTCGCTTCGCTCTATCATTTGATATTTATTAAATCGATAGGATTCCTTAAATATTCAATCGTCAATAGAAAATATTCAATTCTCGACCGGAGCCTGATAACTCATGCAAATCCCAGCTTTTAAACTTGAGCGTTATTTTGCCCAATATGAATTCAACGTAAAATATGTATTGTGCGCCTCGGACTGTGAGTCATTTTCGATACAGGATTTAATGGCATTCGAGCCGGATGCAGCAGATCGGTTCCATCAGCACTGGCTCGGATATACGGAATCCCAGGGCAGCCCTTCACTGCAGCGGGAAATCTGTAATTTATACGATAATATCGAACCGGAGCAGGTGCTGGTGCATACCGGTGCAGAGGAGGCGATTTTTCTTTTTATGCACTCAGTTCTTCATACAGCGGATCATGTCATTGTTCACTGGCCCTGCTATCAATCACTTTTCGAAGTCGCGCGCAGTATCGGCTGTCAGGTGACCTATTGGAGAGCACATGAAGAAAATGGTTGGTCCCTTGATTTGGATGCACTGCAACAAAACATTCGTCCCAATACGAAAGCCGTTATAATCAACACCCCCCATAATCCGACAGGTTATCTGATGCCGCCGGGAATGTTCCAAGAAATAACTCGCATTTGCCGGGATAAGGGGATCATTCTATTTTCTGATGAAGTCTATCGGGAATCGGAATACCGCCGGGAAGATCGACTGCCGGCTGCCTGTGACCTGGGGCAGAACACCGTCTCACTCGGGGTGATGTCAAAAACATATGGCCTGGCAGGACTGCGCATTGGCTGGATTGCAACGCCAAATGCCGATATTTATAGTCGGATGGCGGCTTTGAAGGATTATACAACCATCTGCAACAGCGCACCAAGCGAATTTCTGGCTGAGCTGGCCCTGCGCCACCGGGTAAAACTGGTGGCGCGCAATCTGAACATTATTGCCGGCAACCTGGCCCTGCTGGATCAATTCTTTGCCCGCCACCCCCACCGGTTCGCATGGCAGCGGCCCCAAGCCGGTTCTATCGGATTTCCCCAACTGATCGGCGAAGACGTCAATGATTTCTGCAGGAATCTGGTGGAAAATACCGGCGTGCTCCTCTTGCCGGGTACCCTCTACGAGGATCAGGGCAATCATTTTCGCATCGGCTTTGGACGCAAAAACTTCCCAAATGCCCTGGCGCATTTGGAAAAATTTCTTTTAAAAATCAGTTAACCACGAATTGACACGGATAATCACAAATTATTTCAACGATTAAAAGCAGAGGATATCATAAAGAAATTTATTTTTCGTGAAAATTCGTGTTAATTCGTGGCTTCTTGCAAACACCTAAACTGTTACAATATGAGAAACAATAGCCAAAACCATTTGTTTCTGGGCGCTGCCGCTGCCATCAGCGTCGTTTTTTTCTGGTCGGGTTGGATCGTCGTCAGTCGGCTTGGGGTGACCAACAGCCTGACCGTTTACGATGTTGCCGGATTCCGGTTCAGCGTCGGAGCGGCTGTGGCCCTGCCTTATATCATCTGGCGCCGGACCTGGCAGGGTCTAACCCCCATACGGGTGTTGGCTCTGACCTTGACCGCCGGTGTGCCCTACGCCCTGCTTTCCTATTTCGGATTCACCTACGCCCCGGCGGCCCACGGCGGAGTGTTTCTGAACGGCTGCCTGCCCGCATTCACCACCCTCTTCGGTTGGATCTGGGTCGGCCAGCGGATCCGGTCCTCTCAGTTGGCCGGCCTGGGAGTAATCCTGATCGGCGTCATCCTGGTCGGTTATGAGGGGTTTCTATCGTCAGGCGGTGGCATGACCTGGTTCGGCGATGTTCTATTCTTGGCCGCAATCGCCCTGTTCGCCATGTTTATGGTTGCCAACAGGGTTTGGTCAATAACCCCCGGGCAGGTCCTCTTTTCAGTGACCATTGTCAGCGCTGCCGTCTATATCCCGATCTGGTGGTTGTGGCTGGACAGCAACCTGGCGATTGCTTCCCGATCCGAAATTCTGCTCCAGGGTGCCTATCAGGGCTTGGTTCCCAGCGTGCTGGGCATATCTTGTCTCAATATAGCCGTTCGCCGTCTGGGAGCCAACGCGACCTCTGTATTTCTTTCCGCGGTACCGGTCGTGGCCGCCCTGGCGGCCATTCCGATTCTGCAGGAGATGCCGGGCCTGCCGGCCTGGATCGGCATGCTCACCGTTACAGCCGGCATCCTGCTGGCCCTTGGTATCGTCGGCAACACATCACCCGCCATGGTTGGCAATGGCCGGGAATGACAGATCGGAGCCACTGATAATTACAGCAGATTGGGGACGATCAGACGGCGCTGCTACTGCTTGGCGAAGACCACGGTCGGCGCAACGTGATGTTCCATTACAGTGGCGGTGTCCTTGGCGCGATCTGCTATGAGGACTTCAAGGTGCATATCCCTGAGGGACACGGCTGGTTGCCTGGGATGGATTTCTACAGCGTGATGCGAGATCCCGGTGAGAAGTATGGTGAGCTTTACCCGGGACTCTTCGCGGTGACGCCAATTCAGATCACCCTTAAAAATGTTTTTTTACTTCTTCTTTTAACACCTTCCCCATTGTGTTTCGCGGCAACTTCTTTACAAATTTGATCACTTTGGGACATTTCCAGTCGTGCAGGTGCGCTTTACAATGTGACTGAATTTCAGTTAAGCTGATTTCCGCACCGGGCTTTGTAACAAGGGCGGCTACTATCTTTTCCCCCCATTTTTCATCTTGTA
Source organism: Olavius sp. associated proteobacterium Delta 1 (assembly GCA_902749685.1). GTDB lineage: Bacteria > Desulfobacterota > Desulfobacteria > Desulfobacterales > JAFDCJ01 > JAFDCJ01. The sequence continues at coordinate 86,917 of CACVKW010000771.1, forward strand.
CACCGACCACCGAGGATTCCGCCACACCTTCAACCTGGTTGATAACGGCTTCCACTTCTTTGGGGGATATGTTTTCGCCGCCGGAGATGATAATATGTTTGATTCGATCCGTGAGGTAATAGTATCCATCCTCATCCACGTTACCCAGGTCACCGGTTTTAAACCAGCCCTGTTCGAATGTGTTTGCGGTTTCATCAGGTTTGCGCCAGTAACCCGGCGTGATCGCAGGCCCTTTGAGCCAGAATTCACCGGTTTGACCGGGAGCCACATCCAAACCGGTGGCCGGATCAACCGTTCGAACTTCCAGGCCCGGCAATGGGATGCCGATTGACCCCGGCTTTTTTATACCATGCAAAGGATTGGAAAAATTCATACCGGTTTCAGACATACCTTCTCTTTCCACCGGTTGTTTGCCGAATATTCGATGGATGCGCACAAAATCTGCCGCCAGAAGGGGAGCAGATCCGGAGGTCCACAGGCGCATCTGTTTAAAATCTGGCCTCTTGCCGCCTAAATATGCCATCAATTTTCCGTACATTGCCGGCACGGCCATAAACATGGTACAAACTCCGGGTCCTTTCTTTCGGCTCAGGGTTTCAATAATCCTTTGAGGAGAAAACAAATCCAGCATGATCACATGCGCGCCGGCTAGCAGGGCCGTATGCAGCGCAAAGCACAGTCCATGAACATGAAAAAGCGGCAGGGCATGACAGAGTACATCCGATTCGCTGATCTCCCAGATATTAATGATATTGCGCGCATCATGGATCAGATTCTTCTGGGTTAGTACAGCCCCTTTGGGTTTACCTGTGGTACCGGAAGTGTAAATGATGAGTCCGGGATCATCCGGGCTGATTTCAACCGGGCTGAAATCTTCAGTAGCTTTATGGAAAACCTCGATGTCTTGATAAGGTTTTTGGGTGTCAATGATCAGATTGATGAGATTGGAATCTAATTCCTTGATCAGTGTTTCCCTGCCGGGTTCCGATAAAATTATTTTGGCCGCTGCATCTTGAAACAGATACTCCAATTCGGATTTTTTAAATCCCGGATTCAAGGGGACGGCAATGGCACCAATTTTTTGTAACGCCAGATGAGCCACCACAAAAATTAAGGATTTTGGGATGAACAATATAACCCGGTCTCCCTTTTCAACCCCCAGATGCTGAAAAACATTGGCCATCCGGTTTTTATCCCGCTCTAATTCAAGATAGGAGATTTCCGTTTCTACCCGGCCATCTCTCAGAAACGTCATCGCCGGCTTTTCTTCGCGGGCTAAAAAGGTTTCAGAAAAACAATCCCCAAGTGACTCACCTGTCATATAGACCCCCTCATCAGAATAAATGATTACCTAAATTCATAATCGCGGTTAAAAACCGCTCCCACGCATCGATATCTTAGCCATTCGGCTATAACACCGAATGCTTGAAATTAGCGAGATACAAATTAATTGATAAGAAGTGGCTTCAAAGCTTTAGATAAGGTTCAAGGCCAAGGCGTTCCGCAGATTGAAAGCGGAGCGTACACGTTAGTACGTGAGTATTTCAATCTGCGGAACAACGCAGGCATTGAATCTTAGATGAGGCTTTGAAGCCACTTCTACCCGATCATCTTGTTCGGCAGCCATAGCGCCAGCTCCGGCCAGATACACACACAGACAATCACAAGAGCTTCAATGATCACAAACGGGATGACTCCCAGCAGGACATGGGACATAGGCACATCGGGTGCGATGTTTTTGACGATATAAAGATTCAGCCCCACGGGCGGTGTGACCAGACCAATTTCAAGATTGACCGTCATGATTACCGCAAACCAGATGGGGTCAAATCCCAATCCCTGAATGATGGGCAGTAGCAGCGGCGCCACCATTAAAATGACCGCCGCCGGAGGAATAAAACATCCCAGCAGTAACAGCAATATATTAATCAGGAAGATAATCCCCCATTTTCCCAGAGGCAGCGTTAAAATCAATTCTCCCAGGGTTTGGGTGGCATATAAATCGGAGGAGACATAGGCAAACAAGAGCGCGGCAGCCATGATCATCAGAATCATGCTGCTTTCGTTTAATGCTTTAGTAAAAATCTTCCAGAGCTGGCGAGGATTGTAAATTTTATAGATGGTCATCACAAATATCAGAGATAGCACAGCTCCCAATCCGCCGGCTTCGCTGGGTGTGGCCCATCCCCCATAAAGGGAGCCCATGATGCCGATGATGATTAAGACAAACGGTAAAACTTTGATCAGGGACGCGAATCGTTCGTGCCAGGTAAATGATTCCACCCGGGCGCGGTCCTGGATATAATACATGGCACCGGGTTGGGCCGGCACCAATTTGCGGTAGAAGAAAATACCCCCGACCCAGAGACAGCTGAGAAAAATTTCGAGAATACCCGGTAAAACGCCGGCAATAAAACATTTACCGATAGATGTTTCGGTGGCCACGCCATAGAGGATCATCGTCACGCTGGGCGGGATCAAAATGCCAAAGGTGCCGGCATGGGCAATCAAACCGGTGCTCAAGGCAGGCGAGTAACCGCGTTTTCGCATTTCCGGAATCCCGATACCGCCGATGGCCGCCGCCGTCGCCGGACTGGACCCGCATAAGGCTGCAAAGATACCGCAACCGATCATGTTGGCAATTCCAAGACCGCCCGGTATCTTATAGAGCCATTTGTGCAGGGTTTCGTATAAGTCTTTACTCGCATCCGATTCGGCGATGGGGGCGCTGAGAAGAATGAACAGGGGGATGGCCAGCAGGGCGAAGCTGTCCATGCTGCCGTGCAGCACAAAGGGAACGGTCTCCAACAGATGCGGCGAAAAGATCAGTATGAATATCAGTGATATGCCGGCCAACCCAGCCCATATTGGTATGCCGGAGACTAACAAGGCAAAAGCACTGCCAAACAAAAGCACCGCCAGGGCAAGTTCGCTCATTGCAGGTTATCCTTTACTGGAAATAGGTTAGCGGACGAATGGCCTTTGAAGTGGTTTCAAAACCCCATCTAATCCGCCTCCGGCGGATCTTTGGGCGCGATCTGAGGTATTGAAACCACTTCTATTTGTCTTTTTGTGTTTTGGGTATATTTATTTCCTTTAGTTCAAATCGCTCAGCCTCCTCAGTGATAGCGCCCTTTTTCAGATTTACTATTTTATCGTGGATGTAGACAAGATACTGCAAAAAGAGCAGGGTCATTCCCAGGGGCAGAAATAAATACGGAATCCACAGGGGCGGACCCCAAAGAGACTCCGTGTGTTGATTTCCAACAACAGCTTCCCACCACATGGGCCATGCATACCATGCCAGGACTGCTGCCATAAGACAGGATATGATGGAAACAATAATGAGCATAATTTCCCGGATTCGGGGTGAGAGATGAATAATCACCAGATCCACATTGAGATGATGTTCGTTTTTCTGGACAAACGGTGCTCCGGCGAAAACCACAAAAATCAATAAAAACACCGATGCCTCTATTTGCCAGATGGTGGAAATACCCAGTACTTTTCTAACGACAACCGCTTCTGTTACGATGATTGCCGCCGCAACCAGGCATAAAGCGGCCGTCCATCCCGTAAGGTAGGTCAACCCATCGATAACCCGGCGTAAAATTCGTCCAAGCTGTTTCATGATTCCGGTCCCACTTAATATTGAATATTTTCGATTGAAGATTGAATATTTATGGTATTCTGTCTATTTATTGATTATCAATTTTTGCATCCGTGGTGTGTCGCTTCGGATTGGCAGAATATCTGTATCGGAAGGGTTAGTTGGCCGTTGTAAGGTGAAAATTTATCCGGCAAAAGTTTTGACCGATTCTGGAAATGGTTTTTGGGCGGGGATAAACCCCGCCGCTACAAAACGACACGTTTCCTTTTTTACAGCGGACAACTAACCACTAACAATTTATCCAATGAAATTCATGTCAATGACAGCGAAGCGTATTTCATCGGGACGGACATCGAGCCGCATGGCTCGATTATTTCATGGCATCAGCAGCCAGATCCAGCAGTTCCTGCCCTCCATCAACGGTCTCGGCGAAGTTTTTCCAGGCAGTCTCTTTGGCATATTCCATCCAGGCGTTAAATTCGGCTTCATTCATATAATGGATATCCACACCGGCTTTGGTGTAAGCTGCAATCAGTTTGTCCACCAGGGTTTTAAAATTGGGGTAGATCCAGTTTACATGCATCCACTCGGCGACCTCCATGAAGATTTTTTGCTGTTCCGGGGTGAGCCGCTGCCAGGTTTTTTCAGAGATGACCAAATTTTCCGCCATATACCAGATGGAGTAATCCCGGGGCGCATTGATGTATTTGAGCACCTCGTAAAGTCGGTAGGAAACGAAAGAAGCGGAAGACGTCATCATGGTATCCAGAACGCCGGTGGACAGGGCATGGTAGGTTTCCGAAGAAGGCATGCTGGTAATCGATGCTCCGGCTTCGCGCATCATAAATTCATACTTTTTGCCGGCGGCCCGCAGCTTGGTCCCTTTAACATCCGCGGGTACTTTTATTTGCCTTATTTTGCTGCCCAAGCCGCCGTCAAACCAGGCCCAGACCAGGTTGCGAACCCCGTTGGCCTCCATCAGGGCGTCAACTTTTTTTCCGATCGGTTTGTTTCTCCAGGTGAGTCCCTGCTGGATGTTGGCCACCGAACAGGGCATTAAGGTGATGGACAGTTGGGGGACCTTGCCGGAGGCATAATCCAGGGGGAAACAAGACATATCCAGCGCCCCTTTGCGCATGGCATCCCATTGTTCTTTGGGCTTGTACAATGATTTGGCGGGGTAGTGGCGAAATTTAATTTCTCCATTGGTTCGTTTGGTGACCATTTCACCAAATACTCGACCCATCTGATCCCGCACATCTCCTTTGGCGAATTGATGTGATACTTTTAAGGTCATGGATTTGGCGCTGGAAGTTGCGGCTTGGATTAACAGAAATGAGACGGCAACGGCCAAAATAATAGTTAAGCAAAATAATGATTTAATGGACCTCATGGTACCCTCCTTTTTATGTGGTTTAAGCCAAAATTCTCCCAATTTGAACTATGGTTTTGAGTTTATATACCTCCTTTCAACTTTTCATTAAACTGCATGTAAGAACCTGATTAGTTTCTTATGCGATATCTTCCGATCCCATGTCAATCTCTATTTTGGTGATCCGACATTCAAATGTTTACCCAAAACGCTGTCGTAAATTATTCGAATGCTGGATAGAATCACGCCACCCCCTCTAGTTTCTTGATTGATTTAATAAGATGATTAGTCTTGTAATAGGCTGTTTTGAATTTTCCATTTTTAATCGAGGATATACTCATATATACAACCATTAAACGAATTAACGATTCAAACACTCAACGATTTCTTTGCTAGAAGTCTAAGGAGGATATCATGAAAGATCCATTTAAGCAGCAAGGTGCCTTTAGCTGGTTTGAACTGATGACATCGGATGTTGACAGTGCTAAAAAATTCTACGCCAATCTCTTCGGATGGAATACTGAAGATATGCCCATGGGGGATATGAATTATACGGTGGTAAAAGTGGGTGAAGAAGGTCTGGGCGGGATCATGTCCATTCCTCCTCAGGCCGAAGGCACCCCTCCGAATTGGGGTGTTTATGTTACCGTCGATGATGTTGATGCGACCGCCGGAAAGGCTGAAGGGTTGGGAGGTAAAATCCTTGTTCCGCCGACCGATATTCCAACGGTCGGCCGGTTTTGTGTGCTGCAGGATCCCCAGGGAGCAGTGATATCTGCAATTACATACGTCAGTAGTGAATAAATGAGGTAACCGCTCGGAGGCCCAGGTTTCATCCCAACCGCTGGCCATGCAAGCGGCCACTCTAATCAATATGGAGATTTTGGTTTTATGGAGCTTATTAGAAAAGAGAATATCGAATTTCGAAGTAAGGCATTCTATCCATTTTATTAAAAGGACCGAGCAAAGCCAAACCACACTTCGATATTCTGCTGTCTTTAGATCACATCTTTAGCGTGATTCGCTGTTTAACAAAGATTTGGCCATCTAAGCGGCGATATTTATTACAATGGAAACATCGGCCTTCGGAATCTCATAGGAGCGTCCTGTGATTCAGGGTTCAGAACCAGCTCGATCTTATTCGATCGGAATAAGGACGATATCAAATTCTCCGCTGGTTTGACCTTGGGTGGGATAATGTTGGGTTGCCAGGGTTTTGAAACCTTCGGCGCTGATACGAATGTGGATATGGGGCGGGCGACCGGAATAGGCAGGCGGTATATTGCTCTCAAATCTGTAATCACCGGTACCTCCGGAGATTACAGTTGCCCGATGATCGCCATCGTATGACCCGGCAGGATTGGTCAACCAAAACTCAATCCGAGCGTTTGCGATGGGGGCGCAATCGGCCGAGGACATAACCACGCCTTCCAGATTATAACCCTTTCCCACACTTGAGCGCACCGGAGCATCTGGTTCATAATAAGGGCCTAAATAATCAGCCGGGGTCGGCTCACATTTTTTGACAGAAATTTGTGTGCCGGACATCGGTGCGTGAGTTTTTGCCGCAACAGGGGTATACGCGCGGAGCAATATAATTGCGCAGGCCATGCACAAACTGAATTTCAAGATGGAAAAATTTCTCATGATATTAATATATGACGCATAATTTAAATTTCAAACCAGCAATTTTTTTGTTTGAATCCAGTTGAAGATCTAAATGCCGGAATATCCCGATATAACCATTTATATCGAACGTCTTGAGGCTCTTGTTGTTGGACAACCGCTTGAGCAAATTCGTTTTGCCAGCCCGTTTTTTCTGCGCACAGCCCAACCGCCTATTAAAACTATCCATGGTGCAACGGTTCGTGGCATAGAGCGAATGGGAAAGCGGATAATATTTGTATTTAGCGGTGAGCGGTTTCTTGTGATTCATCTGATGGTCGCCGGACGTTTACACTGGCGAAAAAAAGCATGTAAACTGCCCGGCAAAGTCGGACTGGCAGTTTTTGATTTCCCCAACAATTCCCTGCTTATTTCCGAGGCGGGGACCAAAAAACGGGCGTCGCTTCATCTAATAAACGGCCGGGATGAGCTTGCCGGCTTTGATCCTGGCGGTCTTGAAGTTTTTGAGGCATCCCTGGAAGAGTTTCGAAGCGCCCTTCTTGCTGAGAATCATACCCTTAAGCGATCTTTGACGGATCCCCACATTTTCAGTGGTATCGGCAACACGTTTTCAGATGAAATTCTTCACCGGGCCCGCTTGTCCCCCATACTGCTCACCGAAAAACTTGCTGAGGATCAGATTAAACGATTATACCATGCTACGCGTGCCACTCTGGAAGAATGGACCCAGCGCTTGCGGGATGAAGTTGGAAATGGTTTTCCGGACAAGGTCACCGCCTTTCGAGAAAATATGGCGGTGCACGGCCGCTTTAATAAACCGTGTCCAGAGTGCGGGACCGCGGTTCAACGGATTCGTTATGCCTCCAGCGAGACCAACTACTGTCCATTGTGTCAAACCGGCGGAAAACTTTTTGCGGATCGGGCCATGTCACGACTATTGAAAAAAGATTGGCCCCGCACCCTTGAAGAACTTGAGGTCAGGAAACTAAAGCTAATTCGGAATCTTGCGGATGAGCGCCTGAATAATAAATAAGGCAGAGCCAAGTGTTTGACTTCAATTATTTCATTCGAACATCAAAGTTTGCCATTTATACATGCTATGGTAATTCAGATACGATCTTACGATATTCCTCCTTTGAAAAAGCCTGGAGGGTTTCGGTGCTTACGGCGCCGCGAGACGATGTAGCAAGAATAATTTTGGCCACGGTTTCGGGGTTGGGGGCATCCAGAATCACCAGCATGTCACATCGACCCATGGTTAAATAAAAGCCTCCCACTTTAGCGCCCATAAATTCACAAAGCCCTTTGAACGCATCAAGCCGATTAGGGCTATCTTTGACGTTTTCAGCGCCTTTTGCTGTGTATTTGACCAAAGAAATATATTTGACATTGTAATACCTCCCTTCAACGAAGTATATAGGTTCGAATATGGTGGGGAGGATACTATGCTCCCGCCAGAACACGAATATTCTGTCAGGAGCGAAGGTGGCAGGTTTTAAGGATTTTCTCCAAATAGTTGATTACCGGATTATAATGTTTCAGGTGTCAGGGCAAGTGGGTGAGACCTTGAGATTTGCATTTCGATCTTATGTGATTTTAACAAATTAAAAAATGTTAGCGAGGAGTTAGTTGTCTCATGAGCACTGAAATATCAGTCGATCAATTACGAGAATTTGCCATACGATATGTAGATGAAGAGCCTGATCGTCTGGGAATCGACGGCTGGTGGCAGACCCCCCTGCTGACGGCCGCGCCGATTGATGCAAGGTTCGATCAATTACCCCGGATAGCGGCGGATGATCATCTTCATCCGCGGGATCTTTTGCCGACGGCTAAATCAGTGATTGTGTTTTACCTTCCTTTTATCAAAGCGCTGGTCAAAGAAAATAAAAAGGGACCCTGGCCCTGCAGAAACTGGGGCGTCGCTTATGTTCAAACCAATGATCTCATCGAAAGGCTGGGTCAGGCCTTGAGCAATTTTTTGTTGGAAAACGGTTTTAAATCGGGCCTTACTCCGGCCACCCACAACTTCAACGAAGACAAACTGATGGCACGCTGGTCCCACAAGCACCTGGCCTATCTGCTGAACCTGGGGCGGTTTGGCGTCAATCATCTGCTGATAACCCCCGTCGGGTGTACCGGTCGTCTGGGAAGTTTTGTCAGTGAGGTTGAACTCGGCGACCATCCGCTGATTGAGACCGAAGAGGCCTGCCTGCTTAAAGCCGGCAAGGAATGCGGCAAGTGCATCGCCGCCTGTCCGGTTGATGCCCTTACCAAGGATGACTTTGATCGGCGGCGCTGCTGGGATCGTCTTAATGAAACGAGACGGGTGCTTGATTACTTTTCCGATCTCCCGGAAAGCACCGACGTCTGCGGCAAGTGCGCCGCACTAGTTCCGTGCAGTTTTAAAAATCCGGTAGCTGTCTTAAAGTGATGACCAGCATATATCATTACATGATAAATTGCTGAGCATTATTCTCCCTGTCAACCATTCAACCCATTTAACCAGTCAACTTATCCACCATGTTTTTAGAACTAAAATATGGTGTATTTTAGGATGTTTAATGAAGCTTGGCCCACATATTAAAGAATTATTCCGGCGCGAAAGGAAAACAGCCCTTTCCAAAGGAGTAGCAGCCGCCTGGCCCATTTGCCTGGGCTATGCACCGATCGGCCTGGCATTTGGTGTTCTGGCCCAAAAGGCGGGATTAACGCCTCTGGAAATAGGACTGATGTCCGTCATTGTTTTTGCCGGCAGTTCTCAGTTTATTGCGGTATCAATGCTTGCAGCAGGGGCTTCGGCGGTTTCAATTGTGGCCACCGCCTTTATCGTTAATTTAAGGCATTTTTTAATGAGCTCGGCCCTGGCGGTTTATTTAAAAAATTCAGATCGAAAAAAACTTACTTTTTTCTCATACGGAGTCACCGATGAAAGTTTTGCCGTCAATCTCACCCGATTCAGGGAGTCCGACTGGGATTTAAATTCGGCATTGGTGACAAATTTCTCGGCAAATATTACCTGGCTCATAACGACCGTGCTGGGCGGATTTAGCGGACAATTTATTCCGGCCCATGCCTTCGGTATTGACTATGCGCTGGTTGCCATGTTCATCTGCCTGCTGGTATTTCAGTTAAAAGGCTCTATTTATGTCATTAGCGCAATGATTGCCGGAATATTTGCAGTGTTCCTGTCGATCTTAATACCGGGGAATTCATACGTTGTCATTGCCTCGATGGCCGCCGCTGCAATCGGTGTGGCTTTAAAGAAGAAGGCCGGCTCAGGAGAGGGACGTTAGGATGGTGTCAAAAGAGTATCTGGCAGTCATTTTAGGTATGGGGCTGGTGACCTTTTTGCCGCGCTGGCTGCCCCTGGTTTATCTGACAAAACGCAATCTTCCTTCCTGGCTGGTTGAATGGCTGGATCTGATTCCTGCAGCGATTCTTAGTGCGCTGTTATTGCCGGAATTGGTTACTTCCGGTGCACCCCGGACCCTGGATCTTTTGCGGCCCGAGCTTATGGCTGCCGTACCGACTTTTTTGTTTGCCATATTTACTAAATCATTGGGCGGAACCGTAATTATCGGGATGCTGCTTTTTTGGCTGACAGGAAAAGTAATTTGACTACCTAATCTTAATGGCGAAAATCTGGTCCTTTACGAAATATCATTCCAGCCAGTCGGGTTGCCGTACCTGAATACCATTCCAGTGTTCCATCATGTGTCTAGCTGCAACGATCACTCATCTGGGCCTAGATTCTAAATCTAAAGAACTTTCTATTCCACGCTAAACGGCTGTCAAATCCATCTGCCGCTGATAAAGCTGGCTGTAAAGCCCGCCGCGCTGCATCAATTCCGCGTGGTTGCCGACCTCGGCAATACGTCCACGGTCGAGGACGATAATTTTATCCGCATTGCGAACCGTACTCAGGCGGTGAGCGATGACCAGAGCGCTGCGACCCTTGAGCACTCTTTCCAGGGCTTGCTGAATCAGATACTCGGCCTCAGCATCCACGGATGAGGTTGCTTCATCCAGAATCAAGATACGCGGATCGGCCAGAATCGCACGGGCCAACGCGAGGCGTTGTTTTTGCCCGCCGCTTAATTTGACGCCCCGCTCCCCGATTTCAGTGTCATACCCTTCCGGTAATTGCATGATAAAATCATGTGCGTTGGCGGCTCTGGCGGCTGATATCAACTCATCTTTGGTGGCGTTTGGTTTGCCGTAGTGCAGGTTCTCGGCCACGGTATTATTGAAAAGAAATGAATCCTGCAATACCACCGCCACCTGGCTTCGTAACGATGTCAATTTAATGCTGCGCAGATTGTAACCGTCGACAGAGACATGACCTTTGACGGGATCGTAAAATCGGCAGATCAAGTTGGCAATGCAGGTTTTGCCGGCCCCGCTGGGGCCGACCAGGGCCACCACTTCGCCCGGTGCCATGGTAAAGCTGATGGCATGCAATACCGGGTCGCCGCTGCCGTACATGAAATGCACCTGATCGAAAACCATCTCACCCTGAATAACGGGTAATTCCTTGGCATCCGGTGCGTCTTTGACCTCCATGGTTTCATCCAGCAACTCGAAGATGCGTTCACCGGCGGCGATGGCTTCCTGAAATATATTGTCCACTTCCGTCAGACGATTGATGGGATCATAAATTGAAGCGATATACGCAACAAAGGCCACCAGCGTACCCAGAGACATTTGGTCTTTTACCACCATGATGGATCCGACTCCCAGCACGATGACGGTTCCCATTGCTCCGAAAAACCGGATAGCAGGAAAAAAGATGGACCAGTAGCGGATACCTTTTACCCGCGCTCGGTAGTAGCGTTCACTTTCTTTGGAAAAGCGCTGATACTCTATGTCTTCACGGGCGAAGGCCTGAATGACCCGAATACCCGAAAGATTGTCCTGCAGTTTGGCATTGATGTCTCCCAGGCGCGCACGCACCCGTCGATAAACCGGTCGTATTTTGGTGTTATAATGGCGAAATGCCAGGGCCAGGATCGGCACCGGGATCATAACCAGGGCGGCCAAACGCCAATCCAGCACAAAAAGAATGATAGTGCCGCCGATCAGGCGCAGAAAATCAACGGCGGTCAACGCCGAGCCGTGGGTGACGAAGTTTTCCAGCGCGCTGAGGTCATTGGTGACGCGGGACATCAGCTCTCCGGTTGATGTGCGTTCAAAAAAAGATAGGGACATTTTCTGAAGGTAGGCATACAGGCGCACCCGCAAATCGAAAATGAATTTTTCTCCCAGTGCATGCCGGACATAGTTATCGCCAATTTGAACCAGTTGGTTCAGCGCGTAGACCCCAATCAAGGCGGTGATCATTAGCCCCAGATATTTCAAATTGCGCGCCGTGATAATCTCATCGATAATTTCTCTTTGAAACAGCGGCGGCACCAGTTCCAGGCCGGCACGTCCGACCAGCAAAAGCGCGCTGATGATAATGGTCTTCCAATAGGGCGATAGAAGCCGAAACAATCTCTTTAAAACTTGCACTCAAAACTCCTGTCTATAAATATTTTTCTGGATTTTCCATAAAGTCTTTATAGACCCGGTACTGATTCGTGTCATGGTAGCCAATTTGTTGTATCGAAATTTCATCAAACGACAGAATCCGGGCACCGGGACAGGCCAGCAATATCGGTGAATGCGTGGCGATGATGAATTGGGCAATACTGGTCTGACTTATTTCTTGGAGTAAACTCAATAGTACCAGTTGTGTTTGGGGGGAAAGCGCGGTTTCCGGCTCATCCAATAAATAGAGCCCTTTTATTTTCAGCCGTGACTTAAAAAAAGCCATTAAAGATTGACCGTGCGATTGGGCCATCAGGGATTTTCCGCCGAAATACTCGACCAGACCCGGATCCATGGTGAGCCATTCATCAAGTATTCGGGCAAAATTGTTAAATATCTGTGAGCCAAAAAAAGACCCGGATACTTTTTTGCCATTAGTCCATTCTATTCCGATGGTTTTGTAGAGGCCTTTTTCATACGGGCTGGCGTTGAAGCGCGGCCGATGCATCCCCTGCCAGATATAGATACCGCATTTGCGGGTAATGGCTTCCAGCAGGGTGGATTTACCGGAGCCGTTTTCACCCACAAAGAAGGTCACCGGTGAATTAAAGGTGATACTCTGGCTTTTTTGAAACAGCTCCAAATTAAATGGATAATGGTCCCGGGTTGGATATTTTTCGGGATTTAAGACGGCTTTCTTAAGATGCATGAGATAGATCTCCCTACGGGTGGTTCAGCTTTTAGCAATGGTACATTAGTCACTTGAATGAAAAAATAATTCTCTCGCCCACTTCGTTCGAGCTCACAGAGCTATCGGAGAAAATCACTCGGTGTGCTCTGCGAGCTCTGTGAGAAACATAAAGAAAACTGGTTGTATGTCGAGTATCTTTGTTCGCCATATTCTATACATTGTAAATTTTTGCGTTTCTCCAGAGTCCGATGTTCTATCTGCCCCGGTCGATGAGCGCTGCGCTTGAGGAGCATTTCACTCAAGGATCGCTTCGCTTGAAGTTTGAGGCAAAAAGGACTATTGCCTTGCGCCTTACGCCCCCGTTTCAGCGGGATGACACACCTATTCTAAAAAATTCAGGTGTGCCTCGTGAGCCGTTCCCTTTTTATTGATATGCTCGATCGAACCCTCTGCAATTCACTTTTTAGCCATAGCGCAACCACTATCATCTCTATTATGGCGGTTGTCAATTTGATCCACCAGATGGACTGAATACCCCAGCTGAAATATACCGGCAAGGAAAATACGAAAGCGGCAAAAAGGGCATTGTCCAGCACAGCGCCGACCAGGCTGGGGTAGGTTTTGCCCAATCCTTGAAAAACAGCGCTGAAAACCATGATGGTTCCGACCATTACGAAGCCCAGTGAAAAGATCTTTAAATATATTATGCCAAATCGCATGACATGCGGGTTGTTGCTGAATATGCCAATTATGTATTCCGGGAACGCCTGACAAATCGCTGTACAAAATAGCATAAACATCATGGACACTGACCAGGCTCTTGCGAACGTGCCGGTAATTCGGTGGTATTTATTGGCGCCGAAGTTTTGGCCGACAATTGCGGCCATGGCTGAAGCGACAGCAATAACCGGTATATAAATGGTCTGAAGGATACGAAATCCGATGCCGATTGCAGCCAGCGCGGCTGTACCATATTCGCTGACCACCCGGTAAGTGATCAGCAGATTGGCTGCCAGCAAAAAATGATTCAAGCCGGATGGAATTCCAATAATCAGGCTTTTTTGAATGATGCCGGTGTGCAGCTGCCATTTTCCTTTTAATTCAACGGGAGCGCCTTTAATAAATATAAAATATCCGTAAATTCCAAGGGCATATATTTGAGAAATTACTGAAGCCACGGCAGCACCCCGCACACCCATGGCAGGAATACCCAGCCAGCCGTAAATGAGAATGGGGTCCAGTGAAATATTGATTATATTTGCCTGCAGCATGATCATCATGGGGGTTTTGGTATTTCCCATTCCCCGGTAGCAATTGCCGATGGTATACAGCAAAATCATAAAGAAAAATGAAATGACAAAAATCTGAAAATACTGAATGCCCCATTCCAGGGATTTTCCGGATCCGCCAAAAAATTTGATGTAAGCCGGCGCTATCATTAATCCGCCTATTGCTTCAACCATACCGACTATCAGCGCTAAAAGGATGCTTTGCTTAAACACCGTTGCGGCATAATCGTAGTCCTTCCGGCCGAAGGCCTGGGCAATCAGCGCCATACCGCCCGTTCCCAGAATCGTGGAGAAACCCAGGTGAATAAAAAATGCATTGCCTGCAATGGAAAGCGCCGCCACGGCATCCGGGCCCAGGCGACCCACAAAATACAGATCCGCCATCAGGTAAACGGTAAACATCACCATGCTGATGGTGACCGGCACGGCCAGTCTGACCAGGGTTTTTAAGATTGGACCGGCCGTGAGATCGATGCGGTTAGTCGTTCGTTGCATTCCCATAATTAGGGTCTTTTTAGCGATTAATTTTGGCCTGGTGATCTGACAACCCAAATTCAAAATCCAAATTATTTCTTCTCTTTTCGGGATGAGGTTTTATTTTCCATATTGTGTAGCGCCGCGAGGGCTTTTTCTGCCCACTGAATATAGGCCTCATTGACATGTTTCCCGTAATCAAAGGCCAGCAGCCAATAGGGCAGGTTGGGGTCATCAGTCTTCTGGGTTTCAGATCGCTTCCTCAACCGCTCAACCTCTTTTAATTCACCCAGTTGACGTTCCCGAAACCGTTCAATCTGAATAATGTTTCCGTTTAGCGATATCTGTCTTCCGAATATCAATTTCAAAAGAATTTCATGTCTTCCGATATACCGTCCGATGGGTTCGACCAACCAGCGTTGCAGTTCTTCACGGCCCTTATCCGTAATGGCATAGATATGCCGGTCCGGCTTTCCTTCCTGTTTCTGGATCGATTTTGTTGCCAACCCTTCTTCTGCCAGACGTTTAAGTATGGGATAAATCTGCCCGTAACTCTCACTCCAAAAACCGGCAATACTTTGTTGGTAGAATTTTTTGATGTCGTAACCGGACTTCGGCCCGTAAGAGAGGATCCCCAACACAGAATATTTTGTTTTGTTTTCTTTCATGTCGATTTCCCATTCTATATATCTTAATGATATATATCAGGCAGATATTTTGTGTCAATAATAATAAAAGAAAGTAGTCTGTGAACCTGGTTGAATGAAATGTCATTAACTGCCAATGAGATTTAATTCTAAAAAAGCAAGAATCGGGTGGCGCGATGTTTATGATTGGCATATATTCAGAAAAAATCATTGAAAGGTCATATGCCATGAAAACGGATGCTTTATTGCAGGCAAGTGAGGATTATGAGCGGATCGAAAAATCGATCAAATTCCTTGAGACGAACTTTTCTTCTCAACCCGGCTTAAATGAAATCGCCGCCCACATCGGCTTGAGCGAGTTCCATTTTCAACGGCTTTTCAGCCGCTGGGTTGGTATCAGTCCCAAGCGGTTTTTGCAGTTTTTGACCAAAGAATATGCCAAACACCTGCTGCAGGATTCCGTCAATCTTCTGGATGTAACCTATGAGGCCGGCCTGTCGAGTCCCGGCCGGCTGCACGACTTATTTGTCAACTGTGAGGCGGTCACACCCGGAGAATATAAAAGTAAAGGAGAAGGGTTGACCATCAGGTATGGTTTTCATCCCAGCCCGTTTGGCGAATGCCTGATGGCGACAACCGAAAGAGGTATTTGCGGCTTCTTTTTTGTAAAAAATAGAGACCGAAAGGATCCGCTCACAGAATTACGGTTTTTCTGGAAAGAGGCGGATATCGTTGAAGATCCGCATGCATCCCGCGAACTGGTCGAGCGGATTTTTAATCCGTCATTCGCCGACACCGGCGCACCATTGCATTTAATTTTAAACGGCACCAATTTCCAGATAAAAGTATGGGAAGCCTTGATCAAAATTCCGTTTGGTGCGGTTGTTTCCTATGAAGATGTGGCGATTCAGGTGGGCATTCCCGGGGCCACCCGGGCGGTGGGCAGTGCCGTCGGTAAAAATCCCATTTCTTTTATCATTCCTTGTCATCGGGTGATTCGCAAGACGGCTGATTTCGGCAACTATGGCGGGGGAACCGCCAGGAAAAAGGCGATACTGGGATGGGAGGCAGCGCAGGTTAATTTGCATCTTTGAGGTTCGTCAATTTAAAGACTTGAAAAATTAGGCCTCCCAAAAATTTCCTCCAATTACCATCTAATAAAATAAGCTCTCTCCGCTAATTTTTGATACAAACACCATCTTATGCTAAAATGCTAAGGTGGCTTTGTTCAACCCTAAACTTTGATTCTTGAACCACCTAATCCGGGAACAATTAAGTTAAGATGAAAGAGGGTGTTTAAATATGAGACTTGTCTGGATTTTTTTGCTTTGCGGCTTCATGATTCTGAATGCGTGTTCAACAACTGATCATGCTCAAAGACAACACCGAGCCACCCCCTGGTCCGACTCAGAACCATTGAGCATTCCTTATGACATTCGAATGAGCCAATTTGAGAAGGACAACCTGGTCGTCAATCCTTCATTTGAGGTCGGTTTCACCCTTAAAGACACCAACGGGATTTCCGATAAGATCAAAGGCTGGGAAACAGTCGGACGACACGTTAGTCGGGTCGACCGCGAATCCGTGGATTTTACCGGAGATGACGTGTTGTCGGGCAGACATGCCGTTAAGATAATCCGGGAAAAAGCCAATGAACTAGATGAGGCTGAGGGGATTATCAGTGATTACATTGAGGTTATTTCGGGCAACTATTATTTCTCATATAATGTAAAGTTAAAGAATGTCACCAGCAACAAATACCGGCTGGGCGTTCAATTATACGACGCTGTCGTAATAAAAGTTTTGTTTTTCGATGAAGATAAGCAGCCAATCGCACCGGGGCTCCCGAACCCGGTCAGCAGGTCTCTGATTGATAACTCAGACAAGGGCTATTCGTTTTCCAATTATTGGACGATTGATGAATTTCCCTGGGCTAAGGTCAGGGGCAGAACCTATAATTATCCATTTTCCGAAGGAGATATCCCTGACAGCACACGTTACGTTCGTCTGTTCTTTGGCTTAAAAGGTACCGGAGCCATGTGGATTGACGATATAGTTTACCGTTACTCCAAATGGAATTTCACGGCGCTCGAGCGCTTCAAACCTCATTTTGCCAGGCCGCTTACTTTAGCGGAAAGCATCATTCCCACCCCCCAAAGTTTTCAGGAAATTAGTCAAATCATTTTCTACGATTCAACGGTGCCCTACTCCCACCCGCCGGTGATTGTCCTGCCGCAAAACCCGGCCCCGGCTGATTTTACAGCTGCCAAAATATTACAGGAAAAAATCAACGAGGTTTTAGGCCGGGTGATGCCGGCGCAGGAATTCAATGGCAGCCAGATTCGAATTTTCGAGAACAATTATTCTTTTACTGATATTTTAAATGCAAAGCTGGTTTTTAGTATCGGCAGGAACCTAGTCTTCCAAAAAGTGCAACCGCGCCTCCCACTGACCGCCGTGCGAGATAAACCACAGGGGTATGTAATAAAAGCCGCACAGATCGGCAATACCCACATTGTATTTTTAGACGGTCAGACACCGCTTGCCAGATACTATGCCGCTGCAACGGCCATTCAACTCTTTGAAGCGGATAAAGCCGTTTACCACAATGCGACTGTTGTCGATTATCCTGATTTCCTGGGCCGTTCCTATGTGTTTAAAAACTGGCTAAATACCGAGGAGCTGCAAAATGATCTCAATTCCATGTCACGGTTGAGTCTTTACAAACTGAACAAAGTGTATCTTCCCGCCAGGCGACCGGCTGGAAAATGGCATCAACCGGACGACCTGTATCGCAAGGGTATCAATGATGCGGGCAAGTGGTGCCGTGAAAGTGGTGTATTAAGCCTGGCTATGATGGTTAATCCTTATTCTCATCTTGGATTTGAAACATCCGCCGAGCGATTCAGCGAGCAATTAAGATATACATGGACCCACAGCAGTCCGGCAAGCCTCGAAATGATTAAGAAGTTATACAAATTGTCGTTGAAGGCCGGCGCTGAAACGATCATGCTCCTGGCAGACGACTCTGTTCCCCATGCCGGAAGAAACCGGCAAAATTATTCTCTGTATACCGTCGAAGATAAAAAACGCTTTGTGACCCTTCAAAATGCCCAGGCCCATGTCCTCAATCAATTGAAGCAATGGCTTGACAGTGAATACCCGGGGACGCGGTTGGAGTTTTGTCCGCCCTGGTACTCAAATGAACATATCGATCGCAGCGACGGTAAAGCTGAAAATTATTTTAAAGATATGACTTTTCAGATTCCCCGGGATGTGGCCATCATCTGGACCGGTCCGACGGTGAGATCGTTGTCCATTGATATGGCCGACCTTTATCGTTACAAATCCCTTATCGGAAGATGGCCCATGATATGGGACAACACCCTGTATGCCAGAAATCTTGAATCGCAGAATTACGGTGGGTATCCGACCCACTACCCCGGCAAGGTGCGAATGTGCAACCTGTTTGAACCTTATGATACGTACCGGCCAAAAAAGTTTCAAAAATTCAGCGATGGGCGGCAGATGTACACCAATGGTGCCGCCTACAGTGAAGTCTACAAAATCAAATATGCAACCGTTGCCGATTATGAATGGAACACGGCTGACTATAACCCGGAGCTTGCCCTTTGGAAAGCCTTGACGAAAACCTATGGCCGACCGGCCGCGGAACAGCTCCTGCGGTTTAACGATGCATACTACGGGATTTATGAGATATGCCTGCGGCTGAAATCCGACGGTGTTAAACCGGAGTATGTTCAAAACGCTGAAAAATTATTAGAAGATATGCGTGATTTCTTGAAGAACATATCCGCGCTGATACCCGGCCAAACACAGCTTTTAGCGGAACTGGAACATTACCTGGCCAGACAAGAAAAACGGTTGGCCGGGAGTATCCGTCGCGGGGATGCTACAATTGACTGAAATTATATGCAATAAATAACTACGAGATTTGCACTGCAATTTTCCAACCTTCCACCATTCCCATTGCGAGCGAAACGAAACCATAGTTAGCCCGGTTTGTGTTTCATTTACTTCACCGTGGATGGTTCAAATCCATCAGTTTTTCAACTCTTCTGATTTTGCCGGCTGTGATTTTTCCTGTTTAATTTTGTCATAGCTGTAGCGCACTTCCTGGTATTTAGACCGGAATCGATTAACCTCCTCTATTACCGTTTTCTTATCAACAATACACTCTTTGATCAATTCGGCGATGCGGCCCATCTCTTGTTCTCCCATGCCGACACGGGTCATTTCCTGAACACCGATTCTGATTCCGTCCGGCCGATCGTGATTCTTGAGGGGTTCGTGGGGCAGCATGTTCATGTTCAGGATAATGTCATTGATTTCCAGGGTCTTGGAGACCTTCTCTCCGCTGCGAAAGTCTCTGACATTAACGGCAACCTGATGGGTTTCCGTGAAACCAAACTCTTTGCCCTGAACGTCGAATCCGTGCCGATCCAGTTCGGTGGCAAGGGCTTTGGCGTTTTTGATGGTGTCTGCGGCATACTGCTCGCCGAATTCCATGAATTCATATGTGCAAACGGCCATCTGGGCCAGAGTATCCAGGTGGTGGTTGCTGGAAGAACCCGGAAAGGCGCCGCGGTCGATTCGGCGCCACTGGTCCTCTTCCATGTTGCTTAATATAATGCCGCGCTGGCTGCCGAAATACGTTTTGTGAGTACTGGCCGTCATTAAATAGGCGCCCTCCAATAGCGGCCTTTGAAATCGCTTGCCGGCTATCAGGCCTAAGACATGGGCGGCATCATACATGATCTTTGTGTTATATCTCTGACAGACTTCGGCAATCTCGGCAATTGGTTCCGGGAATAGAAAAAGACTTTTACCGAGTACGATAAGTTTGGGTCTGGCCTTTTCGATCAGATATGTCGTTTTTGCCACATCCATGTGATAACCATCGGCCGTCAGGGGGATATCGATTACGTTTTTTGTAAATTTTCCCAGCGAGCCTTCCCGGTGATGGCTGATATGACCGCCGGCCGGCGTTGAATTGACCATTACCACCGCTCCCGGATTGACAAAGCGGCTGAAAAAAGCTTCATTGGCGTTGGTTCCGCTAATGGGTCTGACTTCGGAATGGTCGCATTCGAAAAGAATTTTTAAATTGGTTTTAAGCTGGTTTTCGATGTCGTCAATGAATGAGGTGCCCCGGTAGTATCGTTCACCGGGATGTCCTTCGGCATATCGATGGGCGAAATCCGAGCCGGCCTGGGATCTTGCTCTTTGGCTTAGCACGTTTTCACTGGCAATCAGGTTAATACAATTATCGCGCCATTGGTTTTGCTTTTGAATTAGTTGCTCGACTTCAGTGACTTCTTTTTCATACATAATAGATAGGGCCTCCTAATTATTTATTCAATTTCTCATTAATTTTCAGGCAAGATTCATGTAAAACTCAGCGGGTTTTAACTCATTTGATTGATTATAATCATTAATTACCAAATGGGTCCGGATCTCCGTGCACAGGTCACATTTGTTGATATAGTCGATCCTTTGGGGAGAGAATGCATAATTTTTCTCTGCGAATTCAAAAAGTCCCCGTATTCCATTGTGATAAAGGTCCATCAGAATAGGATATCTTTCTGTTGAAAGAGGGGTTCCTAAAGCATCTTTTGAAATTGCCAGCCCGGAGCACAATCCTGGAATGTAATTGCCAAAAAGATCGATGTGAAAATGGCTGGTATCGGTAAGTTCGGCGGCACATCCAGCCGGGTTTTCAGCGATAATTTGCTGAGAGGTCTTTTCTCCCAACAGGGGGCGAAACGTCTCCAGGGCCCTGCCGCCCAGATGAATCCAGTATCGCTGCAAAATTTGCATCAAATAATTATCGCCAAACAATTGCCGGTATTCATCCAGACAATGGGTTTTGGCCGGATCCAATTGGGACAGGTCTGAGACAAAGTCGGTGATCCAGGGGAAGATACCCACGCCGACCTGCCCTGCGGCTTCGATGACGCCCTGCACTTTGGAGAAAGGAATCTGCTCATTATGAAAAGGGCTGATGGAAACCAGTAGCGTCCGGAGACCCTTGGGGCGTAATCGTGACAGCAGGGCTTTGGCAGACTCAATATCCCGGAACCACGAGGAGTTGGTTTCAACATACTCTACCGAAACCCCGACCCCAGCAGCGATCTCAAGTACGGTGCCGAGCTTATCGGGCCTTAGCAAGGGTTCTCCGCCTCCTATGTGCACGGATCGGCATCCCAGAGCGCGGATGGTCTTGAGGTTTTTCTCAGCCGTATCCGGATCAATATAACGCCTTTCCCAATGCGGGCTGCAATTATACAGGCAGTGTTTGCAGCTGGAAGTGCAAAAATAATTGGTAATCAAACCACCAGATCTCAGCTTGTTTATTACAAATTCAACCATATAATGTATCTGATAATCTAGATGCCCTTCAGCTTTTTGACAAAATTTCAAGCACCAATCAACGCGCTTTGCTCTATGCCCTCTGCTCTTAGCCCTATGCCCCTGCCCTATTGCAGCGCTTCTCTAATCCTGGCCATGGCCTTTTCGACATTTTCGTAGTTATTAAACGCGCTGATGCGTATATATCCTTCGCCGCATTTGCCAAATCCGGCACCCGGCGTGCAGACCACACCGGCCTTTTCGAGCAGACGGTCAAAAAACTCCCATGAGTCGGATTTGCCGTCTATCCAGATGTAAGGCGAATTCTCGCCACCAATACAATCAAATCCAAGGGCCGTCATGTCGCGGCGGATCAGGGCTGCATTTTTCAGGTAGTAATCAATCAACGCTTTTGTTTGCGCTTTTCCTTCTTCGCTGTATGCTGCTTCAGCTGCTCTTTGGACCGGGTAGGAGACGCCGTTAAACTTGGTCGATTGGCGGCGATACCAGAGCGCGTGCAAGGGCTGTTTTTCCCCGCCACCCGTGTAAGCGACGCACGATTTCGGCACCACCGTAAAGGCACAGCGGATGCCGGTGAATCCGGCTGTTTTGGAAAAGCTTCGGAACTCGATCGCCACTTCCCGCGCACCTTCAATTTCGAATATTGATTTAGGGAGTTCATCATTGCGAATAAACGACTCGTAAGCCGCATCATATAAAATGACAGCTTTATTTTCCCTGGCAAAATCCACCCATTCTTTCAGCTTGGACTTTGATATGGCGGCGCCGCTGGGGTTGTTTGGAAAGCACAGATAGATGAGATCCACCTTTTCAGCCGGCAGGGATGGAATAAAGCCATTTTCCCGGTTTCCTTCCAGATAGACAATACGCTCGTAGCGCCCGTCGTGATACGATCCGGTTCGGCCGGCCATGACATTGGTGTCGACATAAACCGGATAAACCGGATCCGGAATGGCAACTTTGATATCCCTTGAAAAAATTTCCTGAATATTTCCATTGTCACATTTGGCACCATCGCTGATAAAAATTTCATCCGGGGAGACATCAGCCCCCCGGGCCCGGAAATCAATCTCGGCGATTTTTTCTCGTAAAAACTTATAGCCTTGCTCGGGACCGTATCCTCTAAACGTTTTCGTATCCGACATATCGTCGACGGCCCGGTGAAAGGCTTGAATGCAGGCCGGCGGAAGCGGGCGGGTAACATCGCCGATACCCAGTTTGATAAGTTCCCGATCCGGATATGCTTTTTGAAAAGCCGTCGTTCGGTTCTTAATTTCAGCGAATAAATACGACGATTGTAGCTTAAGAAAATTTTCGTTGATTTTAATCATGTTCGCCCCCATTGTGTTCGGAATAAAATTAGAGAAACGTTTTTATAAGCATATAATTGATCAAAAAGAAATATTGGAAATTATGTTTTTTCACCTGTCTCATCAATGGGTATTTGAGACGTCTCTTTGTAGGTTGAAAAAACAATGGCCGTGTTTATCGAGCTGACTCCATCGATGGATTTGATTTTTTCTCGAATCAGGCGATCAAGCTCCTCAAGGTTTGTTCCGCGGACTTTGACCAAAAAGGCATCATCACCGGCCACATAATGAACTTCCTGAACTTTCGGGCGATGGGCTAATTTTTTCCCGATTTCGGCATCATTGGCGTCATCGCTGGTTTTTACAGTTAGAAAGGCGACCAGGCCTCTATCAAAAAATTTCGGATTGACGCGAACTTCGTACCCCTCGATGATTCCCTGCTTTTCAAGTTTTCTGATTCTTTCCAGAACTGCCGAAGGAGCCAACCCCACCTGACGAGCTACCTCCACGTTGGGAATTCTGGCTTTTTTCTGTAAAATATTCAGAATTTTTAAACTAATATCATCAATCATTCTGTATTGCCTTTAATTATCAGAAATATATTCGCAAATTTTAATTTTGTCAAGAATATTTATTTATTTTTTTGTGATCATCGCTCTAAGAGCGAATAAATCAATGATTTAAAATACTTGACTTGATGTAGGTTTTGTTGTTACGGAGAGTTTAGCGACTACTGAAACTATTCAATGAGAGGGGGGATATTATGCCTGAATTCATAGGTTTTCCCAGGGAATTCTTTTCATTTCTTGATAGGTTAAAAAAAAATAATTCAAAGGAATGGTTCGAAAACAACCGCAAGGATTACGAAAAGTACGTATTGCACCCGTCCAGGGAATTTGTCATTGAAATGGGTAACAAACTACGGCGAATTGCCCCGGAAATCAACGCCATTCCCAAAATCAATAAAAGCCTGTTTAAGATTAACAGAGACGTTCGTTTCAGCAAGGACAAGAGCCCCTATAAAACTTACATGGGTATCTGGCTGTGGGAAGGCAACCGCAAACGCATGGAATCTTCCGGGTTTTATCTGCATGTAGAAAATAAAACCGTGCTAATAGGCGTCGGAATTAAAATGTTCCCGAAGCCGGTTTTAGACCAGTACCGCCAGGCAGTGGTAGATAAAAAGCTTGGAGCGGAACTAAAAAAGGCGGTCAAAAAAGTTACGGATCAAGGGTATCTGGTCAACGGCAAACATTACAAAAAGGTTCCCCGCGGCTATGAGGCCGACCATCCGAACGCGGAGTTCCTTTTATACAATGGATTGACGGCCCGGGTTGAAGAGAAAGTACCGGATGTATTTTTTTCCGATGCAATTATTGAGTATGCGTATTCGCATTATCGAAATATGTTGCCATTACACCGATGGCTGAAAAAAGTACTTGATGGATAGTTAATAGTTATTGGTTATTTGTTATTGGAATATGATGAAAATACCATTATGCCTAATTAACCGCCCGTGCTTGCATCCCGCTCTGCGGGGCTTATTTTGTTCGCTCGACCTGCGCAGACTGACATAGACATTTTGCCTCCGCGACCTGCGGAGGCAAAGACATCAATCCCGCTGAGGCGGGATACTATCAAAGCTTTTGCCTGTGTCTAAAAGCGCACCCGAAATACGGTACGGCTAAAATTGTGGCAGCTGGAAAATCCATGGGTGGCCGGATAGCCTCCCAGATAAAGTTTTTAGATTGCGTTGTCAGCACTTATTTTTCATCTACCAGAAGATTATAAAACTAAGCGATGATCAAATTCTGATAGCGAATAACAGACTACGTCGCCAGAAAACCGCCGTCAATCGGCAGCAATACGCCGTTAATCATGCCAGCGTGCTCACTTAGCAGGTAGGCGACCGTCTGTGAGACGTGATGGGGATCGACAAAGCGACCCAGGGGAATGCGCGCCTTCATTGGTCCGCTTTTAGCCGGATCTGCCCACGCGCGTTTTCCCATCGGCGTCATAACGATGGTGGGGTTTACGGAGTTTACCCGGATCCGGTATTTGCCCAACTCCAATGCCATGACGCGGGTAAGTTGGTCGAGGGCGCCTTTGGAAGCGCAGTAGGCAGTGTGGTCGCTCAACGCGCGCATGGATGACTGGCTGGAGACATTGACAATCGCGGCGCCTTCACCGCGTTCAATCATCCCGCGTGCGACGACCTGCGACACGATCAGCGCGGCCCGAACGTTAATGGCCATGGTCAGGTCAAAGGCTTCGGTGGTCGTCTCCAGAAAGGATTCGAGGATGGCGATACCGGCGTTGTTGACCAACAGATCGATGCGACCCGCTGCGCCGACTTTTTCCCTGGTCGCCTCAACATCCGCCAGATCTACCTGAATACATTCGCATCCATATTCGGCGCGAAGCGCATCGAGATCGGTCTGTGTGCGGCTCAACGCAACCACCTCGCCGTTGCACTCTTGAATCAGATGGCGGACAATTTCGTAGCCAATACCTTTTCCCGCACCGGTCACCAAAATGCGCTTACCGGTAAAATCTATTTTCATCGTCGTTCTCCAAACTTGACTTAAGTTCGTTGTTGTCGCTGTAGATTTTCAGATATTTATGTTCGCAAGGTTAAAGGGGTAAATCCGAGTAATGCGTACTCAAAGTACGTCGTTTAGGATTTTGCCCGAGAATGCCGTGAAATTAGTTATCTGGAAATCTTCGTTTAAATCATACACATATATGTAAATTACATCACCACTTTGGATCAGTGTCCATGGATTTTCAGTTTGAAACCAGCCATTAATCGCCCGGTTCCAGATCACGCACTAAAATCCGATTGAATCAACGCTAATAAGTCGCTCGGCCACCCGTTAAATCAAAGGTGAATCCGGTGTTGAAGCTGGCTTCTGGTGAAACAATCCACGAAGCAATGGCGGCAACTTCGTCTAGATCACCTAGTCGTTTCATGGGGATTTTGTCGGTCATGTATTTTACCTGCACAGGATCAGTGGCTGCCATCATGGCTGTTTTAACCACGGCCGGGGCCAGGGCATTAATGGTAATGCCGGTTTCGGCATATTCTTTGCCGATTGATTTCGTTAAGCCGATGACACCTGCTTTTGAGGTGGAATAGGGACACATGCCAGGGTTGCCTTCTTTACCGGCAATAGAAGCAATAAGCAGGATGCGACCGTAATTATGCTGTTCCATTGCGGCTAGGGTATATTTGCTCATTAAAAAAGAACCGCGCAAATTTACCGCGATTACTTTATCATAATCGGCCGTTTCGGTTGCAGTTATTTTTGTTGCTGTTGGTCCGACAATGCCTGCGGAATTGATCATCACATCGATTTTGCCATGCGCTTGCATGCAAGCATCAATGGCTTGTTTAATGCTGCCCTCATTTGAGACGTCGACGCAGTGATAGGAGGCGGATAAGCTGTCTTTTTCGAATTCAGTCTGAGTTTTTTGACAGAGTTCTTCATCAATGTCGAACATGACCACATGAGCACCTTCACGTGACAGACGCTTGCCAATGGATTTACCTAAGCCATCAGCGCCACCAGTGATAATGGCTATTTGTTGATTAAATCGTTGCTCCATTTTAGTCACCTTTTTATTTAAGCTTGCACACAGGTTTGAAAGATATAAAAAGATAAGAAGTTGCTTTTTCAAATCGGTTTCAGGAAAGCACCTCGAAAAGGTCCATAATGTCGTTACGGCAAGCCTTCGCGAGTTCCAGACCAGCGGGCATGTGCCTGTTCGTTTCTGAAACACTTTCAACGATAAGGCGTCCTTGATAGCCGTTAGACTTCAGGCTCGTGAGTACATGGGACCAGTCCACGCCACCTGCGTTGATCCTCCGGTGACAGTAGTAGCGCTCTTTCCGGAGATCCTGTGGAGGGATCACCTTGGTGAAGCGTCCGATGTGTTCGGCATAGTAAGAATACGGAAAGCTATAGAGATAATCTCCGGTTTTCAGCTCCACGATGTCCTTGATATGGACGTTGTAAAGATACGCTCCCAGAGCTTTGATGGCATTTTCTCCGTAGTCCGTCGGCACCTGGTAGAGGTTTACCGGGTCTAGGGTAACCCCTATGTTTTTTTCCCCAATCATTTCCAGCAGCCGGATGCTCGACGGGGCCGTGTCGCAAAGGGTTCCGTGATGCATTTCGATGACGAGCTTTTTATTAAAAAGAGCGGCATGCCGGGCCGACTTCTTCAACCAGAAGGCGGCCTTTTTCCATACAGAATCCGGTGCGAAAGATGATTCCTGCCAGGCGGGCCAGATGCGAATCATCTCCGAATCAAAAAAGCAGGCCAGATCTACATATTTTTGAAAAACTTTGAAAATCTGATCACATTCCTCATCGGAACTCAGCCCGTAGTTGCCTACGAAACAGGAAAGACAGCTCGTGTATAGGCCGCTATCATCAATTTCCGAGCGAATCTTATCCAACTCCTCGGCAGGAATTTCCGGGTTTACATGGGTACTGCGCAGCTCTACGCAGTTGTATTTAAAATTGCCGGCAGCATCCAAGTGGTCCCATACCGTCAATTCGTCAAACATCTGACCGGAAATACCTATTTCAAACATACGGACCCCCTTACACTTTTACTACTTTGTTGGTTTCTGCGCTCCTTAATGCGGCCTCTTGTATACGAATGATATCTACGACCTTCTTCGCCGATGTGAGTGGTTCTCGATTTTCCCGCACAGCAGAAGCAAACTCCCCGATCTGGAGAGCAAAATTGCCCGGCACCTGTGCCCCCTGCACCACAATGTTTCCGTTTAACTTGAGCTCCGTCTCATCCCCCAAATGCATGGTCCCGGAAGTTCCCTGAATGTAGCGCTCGTAGATGATGTCTGCAGATGAGAGCATTTTACCTTTCCCGTCCCACTCGCCTTCTTCTTTGAGTCTTGTATTCCAGGACATCTTGATCGTCGCGGATCTGTTTCCATTGAAACCCATCAGCAAGGCGACTTCGTCTTCGCCCTCCCAGTTGGAATTATTTCCGTGGGCCTCGCAGAAGACGCGTATGGGTGTTTCATCATACATCCATAAAATATAGTCGATAATGTGGTTGCCCCAGAGCGGAATCATAAGTCCCCCCGTCTTTGCTTTGCTGCGCCACCATGCAGTTGGAGGATTCTCCAGATAAGCAAAAAGAAGTCCCGTGATGCTGATGAGGTCCCCGATTTTTCCCTCTTTCAGCAGCTTTTTAGATTCAAACACAGCGTCATGATAGCGGCGACTCTGGCCAACCATGAAAATTACGCCGGCCTCATCGGCTGCTTTTAGCATTGCTTCACATTCCTGTACGGTGTTGGCCATCGGCTTTTCAACCAAAACATGTTTACCTGCTGCGGCACTTTTTATGGTTGCCTCCTCATGAATATGATTGGGTAGACATATATCGACGGCCTCGATTTCAGGATCTTTTAGCGCCTGTTCCAGGGTTGCATAGGCTTTTTTGGCAGAATACTCTTTTTGAAAGGACATTCGCTTTGCAGGATCACTGGAAACGACTGCCGTGATTTCTACTTTGTCAGGAATTTCCAGCATACTGGCCAGATGACTTTTAGAGACCCTTCCGCACCCGACGACGCACACCCTTAAAGGCTCTGCCATTGGTTTATCCTTCCTGTTTTACATCGAATCGAAGTAAAAAAATCTTTCCCCTTTCTTATAAACTAATAAAATATAACTACCAATGGAAATTTATGTCAATTGGTTGATTACCTTTCGTATCACCTCCAAAGCCTGAGTAACCAGATTCTTATCGGCCTGGGTCCCCATGTGTCCTAAACGGAAAACTTTGTTCGTCATCGGTCCGTAGCTTCCGGCGACCACCAACCCTTCCCGGCGCAGCTTGGCATCAAATTCCTGCCAGGATATTTCTTGCGGCACATTGACCGCTGTGACTGTTGGGGCGGGAATTGCGTCTGAAGCCGGAAAAAGGGTTAGACCCATTTCCTCGATTTGATTTCGACAGTATTGTGCATTTATTTCGTGGCGGCAGAAGCTGTTGGACAAGCCTTCGTCTATAATTAACTCCGCACCGGCATTGAGACCGGCGACACCGTGCCAGTTGGGGGTGCAGGGAAAATAATGCTCGGCTTGGGCCTTACGAAACGGTTTCAAAGCGCTATATCCAGCATAGCCAACCTGATCAATTATTTCCCAGGCTGCATCGCTGACCGATAAAAATGCCATGTCCGGCAGTGATGACAGGCATTTCTGCGATCCTCCCAGGCAAAGATCGATGTTCCATTCATCCGTTAACACCGGTGACCCGCCGATACTGGAAACGGCATCCACATAGAGCAGTGGAACACCCAGCTTTTTTTTAGCGTGACCAAGCTCCGCTATCGGGTTTAAGGTGCCGGATGGTGTTTCACAATGTACCACGGTAATCATTTTCGGGTTGAATGTCTCGATAGTGGATTTGATTTCATCCATGTCTGCAATGGTTTCATTATTCGGCAGACTGATCTTGCGGACATCCGCGCCGATGGAAGCTGCCATATCACCGATTCCATCTCCGAATACGCCGGTGGCGATGGACAGCACCCGGTCGCCCGGCACAAGACAGCTTTTCAAGGCACTCCATAAAGCCAGCATGCCTTCACCGGATTGAATGACGACCTGGTTTCGGGTGCTCAAAATCGTTTTCAAATTGGCTTCGGTTTGGTTATACAGTTCAAGAAATTCGGCTTCCATATCGGCCGAGCCATAATTTATTTGATAGGCATCCAGGACTTGCCGGGCCACTTTTACCGGTCCCGGCACCATCGGAATGGGATAAATTTTCATATTTTTTTCCTTCAATTTGGATTGATTTAAACGAGCGATTGATTAAATGAAGAATCCGTGATTAACTCCACGCCCGTGCTGGCAAGTTCAGGAAAAAAAGTAACAGAACCATTGAGTCACTGTCAATATTTCCGTGGCGGCTATCTGATAAATATTGACCTGAAAGCAAAACGCAAAAATTGGTACCGAATAAACTTCAAAAATTAGGAAAGCAATGCAGCCGGAATCTGTAATCAGCTTGCGAAGCAGAAATTTCATAATCATTGCCTCGCTGCTGGCGCTGTTTCTGGGTGCTTTGGATGCGCTGGTAATGTCTGCCGCCATGCCTACCATTGTTGCCGATTTGGGTGGGCTGCACCTCTACAGCTGGGTGTATTCCGCCTATTTTCTGGCCCGAGCGGTGGCCCTGCCGGTGTTCGGTAAGCTGGCCGACATTTTCAGGTCTCGACGACTTTACATTATTTCGATTTGTATTTTTTTGCTGGGCTCGATTTTTGCGGGACTGGCCCAGAACATGCTGCAGCTGATTTTATCGCGCGTGCTCCAGGGAATTGGAGCCGGAGGAAACTTTGCCCTGGTTTACATCGTATTGGCCGATGTATCTTCTCCCGAAGACCGCGGAAAAACATTATCCCTGGGAAGTTTTATCTGGGGGCTGGCCAGCGTTTTGGGCCCGACGTTTGGCGGTTTTATTGTGACATACTTTTCCTGGCGCTGGATTTTTTTTGTCAATGTGCCCCTGGGAGCGGTTTCTCTGCTGGGTATCGCCCTTTATCTGGTTGAGGTGCGTGAAAAAAAGAAAGAGGCTGCCATTGACTATTGGGGTGCGGTAACCCTTTCTACAGCCATTTTGGGACTATTGACCGTTTTTTTGTTGGCCGGCCGCTCTTATGATTGGATCTCCCCTCAAATCATCGGCCTATCAATAATTACCATTGCAGCGGGTATCGCGTTTTATTATGCTGAAAGAAGCGCCCCGGAACCGATCCTTTCCCTGGATTTTTTCGGTAGCAGGGGGTTTAGTATCGGTAATAGTTCGGCGTTTCTCGCCAGTTTTACAATTTTCTCCCTCTTTGCTTACAGTCCGCTATTTATTCAGGGTGCTTTGGGCAAAACGCCATTGCAGATGAGTGTGGCAATGTTGTCTTTAAGCCTGGGATGGTCTGTTGGCGCCCTGGTATGTGGTCAGCTTGTCAATCGATTTGGCCAGAAACCATCGACGGTTTTTGGCTCCCTGTGTCTGGCCGTTGGTGGCGGCATTATGATCACCTTTTCAACTGCCACCTCCTTAACGGCTTGTTCTATCGTTTTGGGATTGGCCGGAGTCGGTATGGGATTTGTTTCGATGGCGACCCTGCTTGTGGTTCAAGACAGTCTTGATATATCGGATCTGGGGGTTGCGACTTCCTCTCATCAATTTGCCAGAACCCTGGGAGGCACGATCGGCGTCGGCCTATCCGGAAGCTTCGTAACCGCGACACTTTCTAATGTTTTGGAATCTTTGATGAAAACCGGGTTGGATAATTTGCCGCTGTCATTGAATAGCGAGATAAAACATAGCATTGAAAATATATTTCGGCCGGAGATCCAGGCCCTGCTTGCTCCCGAGATTCAAAAAACAATGCAGGAGGCGGTTGCCAGGGGTGTTTCGATGGTGTTCTGGATATCATTTTTTGCCTCCCTGCTATGCCTGATATTAAGCGTCCTCATTCCGGTGCGGTCCGTTCCACGATCAAAAGGGAACAGC
This sequence comes from Olavius sp. associated proteobacterium Delta 1, assembly GCA_902749685.1. Taxonomy (GTDB): domain Bacteria; phylum Desulfobacterota; class Desulfobacteria; order Desulfobacterales; family JAFDCJ01; genus JAFDCJ01. The sequence continues at coordinate 118,432 of CACVKW010000771.1, forward strand.
TAAATCAGACGTTGACAATCTGGCAATAACCCTCATTTTATTGGGAAATTCTTAAAAACTGACGCACAAAAGAAGCCACGAATTTTCACGAAATTAATTTTTCTGGATAATCTCCAAAAGAGTTGAATGAATGAGCCATTGATCCCCATTGGATGCTATAAGCAATAAATTTTTTAACCGCAGAGCGGGACGCAAGCCCGGGCGGTTAATTAGACATAATGGTAATAAGAATGCTCTCATAAGTCTTTCAAATCACCAATATATAACATGTTTGAATCATGATACTTATTTAATCATGGGATAAACTTGTACCAATTAAATTGGAAAAGAGCCATTATTCTTTATAAGTGCCCCTCCTTTTAATTTTTACAATAATTCGTGGTTATTCGTGTCAATTCGTGGCTGCCTAATTCTTAAAATCATACTGTAATTCATAAAAAAGGAGTAAAACTATGATCGTTGCTAATGAAAAAGATGTGCATGCAATGGTAATGCAGAGCCCAGAGGTGAAAGAGGCCGCCATGAAAGCCTTGATTTCACCGAAAGAGGGCTGGGAAGGCTATGTCATGCGGGTGATCGAACTGGGCAAAGGCGGATATTCACCCAAGCACACCCATGAATGGCCTCATATCAATTATATCCTCGAAGGCAGTGGATCGCTGCACATCAACGGGAAAGACACTCGAATTGAAGCCGGATCCTATGCCTATGTCCCGGCCGGCAGTTTGCATCAATACAAGAATGAAGGCAGCGGAATGTTCCGATTTATTTGTATCGTGCCGGAAGACGGACACGTAACTTAGCCGCTGACGGAATGATTTCGATATACTAATCTTGGCGCCTTTGCGTCTTTGCGAGAGACCATTTTTAATTCCGGTTGATCCAGGTTGAGGGGCTATATTATCTAGCCAATTGGCTCAGTTCATCGGCCCGCTTGATGGCGCTGTCAATGGCCTCCATCAGGCCAGCTTTGAAGGCATATTTTTCCAATGTGAATAGGCTTTCAATGGAAATGCCTCCCGGAGTGCTGGCTTCGTTCAGCAGCTCGTGAGGCGATGCATTGCGTCGTTGCCACACCGCCATGGACCCGACTATTGTCTGCGATACGATCTTGGTGGCTGTCTCGTGGTCGATGCCGGCCCGAATGCCGGCGTCGATCAAGGCTTGAAAGAGCATGTAGGTAATGGCAGGGCTGCTCAGCGCCATCACAGCATTGACCAGATCTTCCCGAATGACCACATGATCACCGAGGCAGGCAAAAAGCTCAAAAATATCCTTTTTCTGATCTTCAGTGACGTGAGGATTAAAGGCTAAGGCCGCAATGCCCTTGCCGATCTGGCTGGGTGGATTCGGCAAAGCCCTTACGACCGGCAAGCGCTCACCTAATTCTTTAAAGGTGGTCATCGGAATTCCGCCGGCCACTGTGATGATGACTTTGCCCTCAGGAAATCCTTTTGTTTTGAACTCTTCCACCACCTCTCCAACGATGTTTGGCAATACACTGATAAATACAAAATCTGCCGTGGAAACCGCTTCCATGTTGTCCTTCGCAATTAAGATGCCGTATTTTTTCTGGAGTTTCTCCAATTTATCCCGAACCGGATCACTGGCAATCAAGCGGTGCGGGACAACATTGTCCGCTTTTGTCAAATTGGAGACAATAATTTCCGTGATATGACCCGCTCCGATAAATGCGATACTGCGTTTTTTTATTGTCATAATTTTAATCCAAATGATTTTAACCTTTTAAAATTAGTTTGCCGCGAATATCCACGAATTATTTCAATCGTCAAAAACAGGATACAAAAAATGGAAAAATTATTTTCGTGGAAATTCGTGGCTTTTTTCAAACATATAAATTGTAACCTAATATCGAATATATTTTAATCCGGAACATCGATTCCTTTACCTCTCAGTCTATATTCCAGTAAGCTACCCAAATTGTTCTCCAGCCTCGGGCATGGATGAAAATCCAATTCCTTTATATTGTTGGAAACATCCACCGGCAATGCTTGATTCTCCACTTTTTGATTCAGGATACCTCCCATAACCACCGGAATTTTAATTCCCTGTTGAGCCATTTCGTCTTTGAGGCATCGAGCATAATCCAATGCCATTCCGTTGTGGGTGCTGATCAGAATCGCCTCCGGGTTTTTATCGCGGGCTGCGGCAACCACCTGATCCGGATTTGTTTCTGCTCCCAGATTTATCATCTCGGCCCCGGCTTCTGCCAGAAGTTGGTGGATTACCATAATCCCGTGTTCGTGAACATCTGTTGAGGCGATCAAAATCCGGCGGTCATGCAGCAGGCGTTTGGAATTGGTACTTGAAAACAGAATACGGTATTTCTCTACATAAGCCTGTGATAATTCGAAAACATCCGTCGGTATTACAGGTTCTCGGCCGCGTGAATAGACCGAATTGAGTCTGCCGGTGCCAAACATTTCCTCAAATTGAGCCGGTCCGAGTTTTTTCAGAACATAAAGCAATTGGATGGGATCTTCAATGTTAACGCCTGCTTCTTCTAAGCCGGCCAGTGCATTGCTGAAAATCATTTTCCCAGCAGCGACTATTTTATCAGAGAAGGCGTATGCATCACTAAAATCCATGTGCGGCTTCAATCGGCGAGCCGTTTCCTCTACCCGACGGCCGAAAATCTGGACTTCGGCGATTTCCTCAGCCGAAGGAACCCGCAACGCCTCTGTGACCGGAAGCGGTTGAACGGCATGCCCGGTAGGACATTGCAGCTGAGTCATGATATCCCACAGCAAATACTCACCCACCAATCCACGATTGATATCAAAATTTTCCTTAAACGACAGCGTGTCGCCGTAAACCATGGAACCGATGCATTGCCGGTTATGAATTTCATTGAGCGCAAAAACCCATCCGGACCGCTTTACCGGATCGGTCGTCAGTCCCCCGATGCAGTGAGCAAGTTTTGCGCCCAGGAGATCTTCGACGATGTATCTTTCCAGATAAGCCCAACCGGCTGTGGTGGCACAGTCACAGAATAGAGCACCGTAACCGTCCTCGAGGTATGAGTGCATCAGGGTGCCTTGCTCACGCAGAGCCCCCATGATTGAAATTGCCTTGACAGTCTCAACCGTTGTGGACACAGTGTCCTGCCACATGGGAACTTCGTGTGAAAAAAACTGCGATAAATTGCCAATGGTTGTCACACCGGCTTTAAGGGCGTTTATGGTATTTTCAACGGAAGCGGGAAAACCGATCATGAAATCGCCCATATGGGGTTGAATGGGAGCAATGCGGCCGGCTGACATCCAGTCACTCTCAGTCTCCAGCATAGGGCCGGTTTCGGCTGGAATCTTGTCCCGGTACTCCTCAGGAAGCCCCATCCGGCGGTCCAGGCAGATACCGGCCCGGTCGACTATATTTCCGCACGATCTGACCGCCTTGTTCAAATATGTAAACGCTTCGGCGGTTGCTTCCCATGAATTCAAACCGATATGGGCGTGAAACATTATTTGGTTGTCTTTGATGCATTGCTTTTTATATTCCAGCTCTGAATCAACGCCCATTTCATCCATAAATGCCGTTCGACCGATTTTAATATTGCCGGCGATCTTATGGCTTTCACCTGTTATAGATGATCCTGACGGCAGATCGACATCGAGTATTTTTTCGATTTTTAAGCTGAATTCAGAAAAGTTCATTTGCAACAAAATCACCCCTTTGATTTACAATGCCGGGAAATCGACTATTTTGTAAAGAAAAAAAACAGAGGCGTATTTTAGTTGGATATGAAGGAGGGCGGACAAGTCCAAGCCAATCGTTAGGCGGGTGGTAGGGATGGTGGAGCAGTTGTCATAATTTTGTTTCAAATGGATCAAAGAATCAACATTCGCCCATCCATTGTGCAACCTCATGGCGCACCAATCGCTATCTTAATAATTTGAAGGATCGGGGGAGTTTTTCAACACTGATCCGCTCCATGAATAATCATCACCGGAAACGCCTGAACTCGGCCACAAGGGTTCGTAATGAATGAAAAAAATGCAATATGATATCAAGTTGTTGTGCGTGATTCGAGAAATTCGGTTAACTGAAGATCGTTGGCTAAACCTGTTCATTCATAACGATCCCTAATGGTCTCAGACAGCATCCGTTTCCGGCGACGATCATTCATTCCGCTCTAACTAAGGGTATCGATGGAAAAATCCCCGACCCCTCAATTATTTTTACTAAATAGAAAATTAGAGCGTTTGAATAAATCCTTAGACGTTATGAATATCCCCAAAAAGACTCATAAATCTGGTTGTATCGGAACGTCTTTATGACAACCGCTCTTTTTGATAAAATTTTATTTCAAGCATTAGCACAAAGCTTTCATATTTTTCCGACGTAAAACCCATCTGTTGATCCACTTCATTGAATTTTGACAACAGATCATCAACCTGGGGGGTGGCAAGATTCCGGTCCATCCAGGGAAACAGAATCTCATCTTCCTTTTTAATATGCCCGGTTAGAAGATCCCGGTAGGCCATCAGATGTTTACCAAGCGATATTTTATCTTTGCCTTTAAGGGCTTCAAGCATGGCTTTAACATGTCCCCGACCGGTTGTGTGATCTTCATACATGACCTGCAGGATCTCCGAATCTTCATCAAAATATTTAAACAGGATATCTTCCTCTTTGGCATGATGGTATTTGTCGGCGTAAGATCGTATCATGTCGATCCCGTCCAATATCAATTGCCGACCTTCTTCTGATTCCAGATCAAGATTTTCGACCACTGCTGGAATCAATGCGATCCATCTTTTGATTAAAACGTGCTCATCAACTAGTTTTTTCATTGGCGGAGAGAATTTTATCTCTTCCTTGACAGCCGGCGCTTTCTTTTTACCTTCAGGGAGTTGGATATCCTGTCCCGGATAAATTATCGCTGCGATTTTGTGCATTAATTCCTGCTCCTGTTCTGCGGGCAGGTTGTGAATATCGACAATATCTTTAAGCTCGCAAATGCCGACACTACAAGGACCGCACCCGATGCCGTATTCATCCAGGATTTTTTCAACTTCAGGAAACCGATCGATGACTTCTTTGATGCCTTTATTCAGAAATTGTTCCATTATTAAAATTCTCCGGTATTGGGTTGAGAAGATTGGGTCGTTAGATTTGTTAAGAGAGTTAGGATGGTTATGATCGTCCCGGTGAAATCCGCTTCGCTGACATATTCATGTATTCCACAGGATAAATTGAGATCGTTTGATTTTGATTAATGGTTGACGGGTTCAACTATTAGTTTTACTTAACTGATTATTTATACTGCAATTTAATTCTCAATCCATGACCTAAGTCAAAAAGGAGACATGCGTTCAAATGAAAATATTCTTTGGTGCGGCCATTCAGGGTGCAAGCAATCGGAAAGAAAGGGCGGCTGTCCACAAACAGATTATAGATGCCATAAAAAGCTGTGACTGTGCGGTGATCAGCGAGCACACCACCGGTAAAGATTACGAAACCACGGCTAATTTACTGGAAGAAACTCTGGGCCCCATGCCGCCGAAGGGTATGGCGCGAACGGTATTGATTCGCAATAAAATGATCGAGCTCATCGAAGGTGAAATCGATGGCGCCATATTTGAGGTCTCCACACCCAGCCTGGGCACCGGCATAGAAATAGCCCATGCTTATTTGCGCCCCAGACTCGGCCTGCCGGCGATCCCGGTAATTGCCCTTTATCAGAAAAATTACTGGCCCAACAATCTTTCGACCATGATCCGCGGTATCACGGAAACGGAAGTTCCTGGTTTTGTGGTAAAAGAATACGATGAACCCGGCAATGCCGCAAAGTTTATTCCAGAATTGCTTGGAAATTTAGTTGAATAGTAACATTTTAGAAGATTGAAAGAAGCCACGAATATAATTTTTACATCATAATTGTGCCTACTTTTAATCGTTGTAATAGTTCGTGATCATTCGTGTCAATTCGTGGCCTAATAATTTTTTAGAGGCTAAAGTCATACGGTAACTATTTGATTATGAAGAGGATTTGATGTGGTTCTGCCTATTGATGAGTTTGCCATCTTCCGTTCAATGACTAATCACTCAGACTTACCTTTTTCAGCCGATGCAGAAAAGTCGATTTTCGGCGGTGGTTTTCGCAGATCGATTTCAGCTTATTATAAAATACCTTTTCCTTTCATAGAGATTGCCATGACAGTCCTATTGCCCCTTTTCATCGTTAATCCAACTTTTTACTTCCAAGAATGGATAACTTTCAAGGATACCGAAATATGGCAGTTTCTTTATTTTCAGTTTCGAGAAAACCGGCGTATAAATGCCACATAGAAACTTCGTTAAATTTACCTCGCTAAACTGCTCCGTGACGGCCTGGATAAATTCATCTGTGATCTCGTTAAATTTAAAATTTGCAAGCGGCTTTAAATCGGTGGTGTTTTGCAGAACCACTCTCCCGTTCTTGCAAAATGAACAATGCCCGCACCGTTCATTATCAAGATGTTCGCCAAAATATTTGGCCAGTTGTCTGCTGATACATGCTTCGCTTTCAAAAAAGCCTGCCATATTATGAATTCTTTGAATCTCAACATGTTCCTTCTTTTTAAACAAAGCATACATTTTCTCAGCCATGCCATCGAGATCAATTGCCTGGGTCAGAATGTCGTAAACTTCGACTGCCTGCTTGGCTTGGAGTTCGATCCAGCCTTTCTCATCAAAGTATTCCAGTGCGGCGAGAATACGCTGCCGATCCGTATTATGGCTGTTTAGGATTGCCGGGATATCAACAATTGTCCATACTTTCTTAGTCAGACAATGGTTCAGAACCGCGGAAACAAATTGCTTTCTTTCCCCTTCAAAACTGCTGATAATCTTGTTCGGCTCTATCTGATACTTGAACGAATATTCCGCAAAATAGGTCAACTTGGGCCGAATAATTTTTTCCATCGCCAGATAGACCAGCAAGGTTTTTAACGGAAGGATTCTGATGTTCAGGGCGTTGGAAAGCGCCACCGCTTTGATTTCCCAGATAAAGCCGTCATTTTCTTTTATGGTTTGAAGCAACTGCCAGATCGACAGCTTCTCCGGCGTATCACCGTAGATAAAATTTTCCAGAACATGAATGTTGTCCCGATTGGCCAGCACTTCGCATAAAGAAAAATCGCCGTCGCGCCCGGAGCGCCCGATTTCCTGGCTGTAGTTTTCAATGGATTTGGGCAAATCATAGTGAATGATTCGGCGGATGTCCTTTTTATCGATTCCCATGCCAAAAGCGATGGTTGCCACAATGCAGGCCAGGCTTCCATCCATGAATTTGTTCTGAATCTGTTCCCGTTTCTCGTTATCCATTCCGGCATGATAGGATTGCGCATCGATGTCATTTGCGCAAAGAAAATCCGCCACATCTTCAGCTGTTTTTTGCAGAGTGACATAGACGATGGTCGGGTCTTGGGGTGTTTCTTGGATTCTTTGCAGCAGGCGGTTCTTTTTTTCAGATGCGGCCGTCGGAGTTACCTGCAGGAAAAGATTGTCTCGATAAAATCCGGTGACAAACACATTTTGTTTAAGAATACTGAATTTGGCGCACATGTCGTCCATTACCCGCTCTGTGGCGGTTGCGGTCAGCAACAGGGTTTGTGCAATTTTGAATTCTTCCTGGTAATCCGGCAGTTTTAGATATTCGGGCCGAAAATTATGTCCCCACTCGGAGATGCAGTGTGCTTCGTCCACCACCAGCAGGGTGACGTTCATCTTGTCCAGCTGGGTGCGAAATCGTTCATTTTTAAAGCGTTCGACCGAAACCATCAGGATTTTTAATTCGCCGCTTTTGGCGCTTTCAAGAATTGTGTTGTATTCGTCTCTTGCAAGGGTCGAATCCAGGCGCGCGGCCGGGATGTTGTTTGCCAGCAAAAAGTCCAGTTGATCTTTCATCAGAGACAGCAGGGGCGATACCACCAGCGTCAGGCCCGGCAAAAGCATCGCCGGCAGTTGATAACAAAGGGATTTGCCGGCACCGGTCGGAAAAATGGCTGCCGCAGACTGATGATCCAGAACGGCACGGATAACGCTTTTCTGGCCTTTCAAAAATGAACTGAATTTGAAATATTTTTGTAGTTGCTGCTTTAACATACGATGACCTCCTACGCTATTTCTTACCATTAAATGGTTAATGCCAGATTTGCAAGTCGGCTGAGGCTTTTTTCAGTTACATCTTCTCGCCTTCAGTCTTGTATGGTAAAGTTTTTCGGTGAAACCGCCCTGTTCTAAAAACTGCTTTTCAAGTTGTCTCAATTGTTGATCCAACAAAAAGTTGGTCTGATGAATCAGACAGAGCAAGGTATTGGCCGCAACTCCGGGAGGGGCGCCCTCAATATAGGGCTTATAGTTCGTATAGGACCTATTACTCGCGTATGCGAGATTTCTAATCTTTTTCGCTTTTGGATGGTTCTTTCCCCAGAGCGACAGATTGCGTTGTCGCAAAAAATCCTGATAATCGAGCAGCAACTCTTCAAGGCTGGCGCGGGCCACACCGACCAGTTTCAACTCGAACTTTTTAGATGTGCCGGAGGCCATGCTGCCCTCTGCAATGTTCTGTTTGCCGCTGCGGGCGGCCTGCACCATCTGATCATGGGTGCGGGAGCGGCGGCCGATCCAGCGATCGCAGAATATCACGGCCGCGTCATAATCCCAAATTGACCGTTTCATATTTTAAAAGAGATGATTTATTATTATTTTCAATGAATTCTATCGATTTAAGCTTTAAAATTTGAAACCCTTCGGGATTGCCGATATTACCGTATCTACGGCCTCAGATGTCCTCCCGCATAGGTAACTATAGCGAAAAAACATCTTCCTTGTATCTACGGCAATCTCGACAATCGCTCAACTTAGGATACACAATTTCCGCCATTTGATACGACTTGAGTCCTCGAAACCCACCGTGAGGGTCGATGAAGCCGTCGGTTCGATTCATACTTGTCGCTCCTTTTTAGGGTCATATCGTATGCTTTTCATCTCAAGTTATCTTGGTTTGAAGAATACCCTGCCAGATCGGATTTTTCGGCAAAGCGAGGTGATATTTTTTTGCCCACTGCCCATCTGATCTTATCGGCAACTCCTATTCCTATGCCGTCTATGGATTGGAGTTCACTGCTGCTTGCCGAAATTGCAGCCTCAACACTGCCGAAATGTTCCAGCAGACGATCCGCTCTTTCACGACCGATTCCCGGCAATCCCTGCAAGATGTAAAGTTGTGTTTTCCGCCTGTCTTTCGGACGATAACCGTGCCGCTGGATGCCGCCCCTTGCCATCGAATCTAACTGGCGGCCGATATAAGCAATTAGTCTGGCAGTTTCAGAAGGGTCTTTTGAATGCAGAACCGGTATGCCCATTACCAGGGAAACTGTAATCAGTGCCCCCTGCATGGATGCTCTGGTCATTCCCAGATCGGCGGTGTCATCAGCTGTCCCCTCCAGGATCAATGAGCCACTAAAATTGGGACCTGCCAGACGTATCATTTGCTTGAAAAGCCTGCCGTCAACAATAGATATGGCAAAATCTTTTAAAGTCTTTCTTTCAACAATAATGCGGTTATCAATCTGATAATCACCCACGGATAGTCGCCGAATGCTTAGGTCCACATATTCAAATTCCGACAGGAGCTTTATCACGTTGCTTTTATTTTCGCGGTCGTCGGCAATAATTTTGATGGGAACCATGATATTTGACATTTTATCCTATCTCTTTTTGTATATGTCCTTTCAACTTGATAGCTGCCCCGCAAGTCACCCCGCATGTTACCCCGGAAGTTGCTTTGTTGCTCAGAGCCTTCATGCGACCCTTGAGAAGACCTGAATTGGCTGAATTTCCAATACCGGACATACATCGAAGTCGGCTTAAAAGCAGGGCCTGGAATCATTGATCCGGCAGCGATGTCGTGAGACGCAAAAGAATCTCTTTCAATTCTTCGGGCGTTGGCCGTGGGAACTCTTCACCATCAAATCGGGTCCCATCGAGGCTTATGGCATATGGCTCTCCGTCTATTTCAACCAGGTCTACAAGACTGATAATCCGTAGAAGCTCATTTCCGGATGCCTTTGATGGATGATATTCCGGTTCTTTTTCCTCAGAGATTTCCCTGGCAAACGAGTCTGCATCGATTTTCTTTCGAAACAGATCTAACATATGGATTTTGTGCCAATCGGAATTAACCTGAACGATTGCGATACCTTGATCCTTCCAGTTAAGATTATAGGCGCGAACATCCCGGAACAGTCTTTCCAATTTATGTTTTGTGCCTCGGCGGATGATCCAGATTCCGTTTGGTCCGCGTTTTGTAAGGTGGGGTACTATTATCAAGCCTGAGCAGGAATGATGGTCCAGGCGACCGAGATCGATGGATGGACGCCCAACATGAACAAAGTATCCGTTGATGGTAAAAGCAGCCCGACTTGAATGATCATAGTCCCAAGTCTGAATCGGATCATTGACCTCAAACCAATCGATGATGAATCTCATGGCTTCCCTGGTCTTTTTTCCGCAGTAACCCTTAAGAAGGCGTTCATAAAACGACACGGCAGTATCAGACCAATGTTTTGAATCCAAATCGAAATTGGAGATTGGAGCCCACGACCAGTCCAAAATATCTTCGTTTTTCAAGTCCACCAATTTTTCTAAAGTATCTATTTCCTCATATAACTGCTCGCTTCTCAAAGGAAGGGCATCGATCTTTCGGACAAATCTCTCGGCGTTTGGGTTTGGTTTAATGACAGAAATGTTCTTTTTCCAGTTTCTGCTTGAAACCGACCAGATCAGCACGGCATCTTCAACAGGTACTCCGGATGTGTTCTTTTCGGGTTTTCCGATATAAAGGCGGACATCCCTATCTCCTTTGACCAGCACTCGGCGCAGAGTCGATGTGATTGGAATCCGCCCCTTGATGACTTCAATATCTGCTATTAGATCTAAGTCTCCACAATGCAAGGCCCCCTTTGCCCAGGAACCGAAAACCCAGAGAGCTTTTACGTTGAAGCTGGTTTTTTCTTTTCTTCTAAAAAGGTCATCGTACCATTCCGTGCTGAATTCTGATGATATGTCGATGCGCTCAGCGATCCTTTGAAGAGATCGTGTAAAAAATGACCGTTTTCTTCTATGTTCATCTGCCATTTAAAGAATTTTCCTTTCTAATGTCAAAGCAACCAGATTTTCGAAGCCATTGGTATTTACAACGAGCTATCAACTTTTTTGTCCATTGTAGGGTTTGGCGATAAGGTGTATTAAACTAACAGAAAAATTTTGAAATAATTAATGCAAGATGATATATATTGCAATATATTTTATATTGTGTCAATAATAAATTTACAAAATATTATATATTGCAAAAAATATTACGGTTTATTTAGAATATTATTGCAGTTTAATGTATACTGTGATATTGAAAATTTAATATGAAACTTAAAAAGATCGCAAAAATCCGAAGCGGATATATCAATCGCGGAAAAATCGAAGCCAGGGACACTGGTTCTTGCCTTCTGATGCAGGCAAAGGATGTCAATGCGGATCAACTTTCCTATCGCACAGACGCTCTGGTTCGATTCAGCCCAAGACAGTCAGGCAAAGATTGGTTTTTAGAGCCTGGTGACATCCTGTTCATGGCCCGGGGTGCCAGGAACTATTCATTATTAATTGATAAAGTGCCGGATAGCGTTTTGGCCGCTGCCTGTTTTTTCATCATACGGGTATCAAATTCAGACGCTTTGCCAGAGTATTTGTGGTGGTATCTCAACCAGTCGCCCGTCGAGGAATACCTGAAACGTTTCAGCGGTCGAGCGGTTCATATGCCGGTGGTCAGACGGGCGGTCCTGGAAAGTATCGATATTTCACTCCCTCCGATTAAGGTTCAAAAGCAAGTTGCAGAAATAACTACCCTGATGATGAAAGAGCAGGATTTATACAAAAAATTGGCTGAAAAGCGAAAATACCTGATGACTGAAATTTGTCTCAAATCAATTCGGGAAAGCAGATAAAAGAGGATGATAAAAATGAACCAACAACAAAGAAAATCTGAGATTTTCAATGTGGTCTGGCGGGCCTGCGATACTTTCCGCGGCGTAATAGATCCTGCCATGTATAAAGATTATATCCTGACTATGCTGTTCGTGAAATATCTCAATGATATTCGAAATTACAAACTGGCCGAATCCGATAAAAAATACGACGGGGACAGGTTGCGAGTCGAGCGGGCCATGGCGCGCGCGCGCTTTATTGTCGATGAAGAAGCATCCTTTGATTATCTATATGCACACAGAAATGACAGCGATATCGGGCAAACGATCAATACGGTTCTTGAAATTATTGAAGATGCCAACAAGGCCAAGCTGCACAACGTGTTTCGTAACATCGATTTCAACAGCGAAGCAAACCTGGGACAGACGCGCCAGCGCAACAACCGTCTTAAAAATCTGCTGGAAGATTTTGCGGCATTGGATTTGAAGCCTGACAATAATGGCGATATGGACATTATCGGTGATGTCTATGAATATCTGATCGAAAAATTTGCTGCCAGTGCCGGCAAAAAGGCCGGAGAATTTTATACCCCTGCGGAGGTCTCCGAAACCCTGGCCCGGTTGGTGGCACCGAAAAAGGGAGATCGCATATGCGATCCAGCCTGTGGCTCCGGCTCGCTTCTAATCCGGGCCGGCAAGCAGGTTGGCTCAGATGATTATGCCCTGTACGGCCAGGAAATGAACGGCAGCACCTGGGCTCTTTGTAAAATGAACATGTTTTTGCACGAGGTGGACTCCGCTCATATTGAATGGGAAGACACCATCAGACACCCGCAGTTTATCGAAGACGACGCATTGATGAAGTTCGATATCGTGATAGCCAACCCTCCCTTTTCACTTGATAAATGGGGGCAGGAAATGGCGGCTGAAGATCGCTATGCCCGTTTCCAGCGCGGCATCCCACCAAAGAGCAAAGGCGACTGGGCCTTTATCAGCCACATGCTGGCCACGGCAGTTGAGGGATCCGGTCGCGTCGGGGTAGTCGTTCCCCACGGGGTGCTTTTTCGAGGCGGCCAGGAGGGCAAAATTCGCGAAGCAATGATCCGGGAGAATCTTTTGGACGCCGTCATCGGTATTCCTGCCAATTTGTTTTATGGTACCGGAATCCCGGCGGCCCTGATGATATTCGACAAATCCCGCAAGCCCGGCAAAGAGATACTTTTCATCGATGCCAGCCGCGAATTCGAGCAGGGCACCAATCAGAACAAGCTGCGGCCGCAGGATACCGATATGATCGTAACGACTTATCGCAAAAGGCAGGAAGTAGAAAAGTACGCTTACCCTGCTTCTTTTAAAGAAATAGAGGAAAATGAATTCAATCTGAATATCCCGCGTCATGTGGACACCTTCGAGGCGGAGCCGGAAATCGATATTGCCGCAACTCAAAAAGAAATCGAACAAATTGAAGCTGAGCTGGTGGAGACCCAGGCGAAGATGGACCACTACCTGAAGGAGCTGGGATTATGACCGAAAATGGGCAACTATCTGTTGAAGAACCTAAAAGTGAATTGCTGGTTTATCGCAGCGAAGATGGACAAATAAAGCTGGAGGTCCGCCTCGAAAAAGAAACAGTATGGCTTACCCAAAAGATGATGGCTGAGCTTTTTCAGGTCGGCGTAAACACAATTAATTACCACATTAAAGAAATATGTGAATCCGGAGAGTTGGACCGGGAGGCAACTATTCGAAAATTTCGAATAATTCGAATGGAAGGTCTTAGACAAGTAGCCAGACAGGTCGATTTTTACAACCTCGATATGATCATCTCTGTCGGATACCGGGTTAAAAGCCTCATTGCCACCCGCTTCCGCATTTGGGCCACCGAAAGGTTGAAAGAGTACATCGTCAAGGGTTTTACGATGGACGATGAACGGTTGAAAAATCCGCCGGTTGCCGGATCTTTCGCACCGGATTATTTCGACGAGATGCTGGAGCGCATCCGTGATATCCGGGCAAGCGAACGCCGGATGTATTTACGCGTTCGAGAAATTTTTGCCATGGCCGCGGATTATGAACCATCGCTTCCCGAGGTCACAAGGTTCTTTGGCATTATCCAGAACAAACTGCACTATGTAGCCACCGGCATGACTGCGGTGGAACTGATTTCCAGCCGGGCCGACTATATGCAGTCCAATATGGGATAGACCTCCTGGAGAGGTGATGAAGTCCGGATGACCAATGTGACTATTGCCAAGAATTATTTAAAAGAACATGAAATTGACGAGTTGAACCGCACCGTGGTCATGTGGCTGGACTACGCCGAAGATCAAGCCAGGCGGCGGAAGTGGATATTCATGAAAGACTGGGAGCGGAAGCTGAATGATTTTTTGCGTTTTAACGAGCGACAGGTTCTTCCCCATGCCGGCAGTGTGAGCAAGCAGAGCGCCGAAGATCATGCCAGAGCTGAATATGAGAAATTCTCTTCTCGCAGAAGGCAATACAAGGAAGCCATAGGAGAGGAGGAAAACATAAAACAGCTTGAGAAAGCCGCGAAACTTTTACCAGAAAAAAGAAAAGAGCGGAAGAAATGAGCAAGCGGAACGACAACAGACCGGGGTATAAGAAGACTAAGGTTGGGTGGATACCCAAAGAACGGGGAGTTGGTAGATTGAAGGATGTATGTGGCAAACCGGTTTCTGGATACAGTCTGAAGGGAGGTAATCGTCCCGCCAAGCAAGGAGAACATGGCGTACTCAAATTGAGTTGTATTCAAAACGGTCGGTTTGTACCAACGGAAAATAAATTTGTAAAAGGAAATGGAGTTACAAAACTCAGGACTCCAGTGCGCAAGGGTACTCTTTTAGTAAGTAGATCCAACACCGATGAGCTTGTTGGAGCTGTTTGTTTTGTGGATCGTGATTTTCCATATATCTATCTATCTGATCTCATATGGGAAGTATCGGGTTTTAACGATTCCGATCCCAATTTTAGATGGCTTACTTATTTGCTTTGCTCGGACTATTACAGAGCACAAATAGTTGCCAGGGCAAACGGAACAAGTGGGAGTATGAAAAAAATTACTAAGCCAAGCTTCCTTGGATTGAGCATTCCCTTACCTCTTGTGTCCGAACAAAAAAAAATTGCCGAAATACTTTCCACCTGGGACACTGCTATCGAACAGACACGCAAGCTCATTGATGCCAAACACCGCCTTAAAAAAGCCCTCATGTAGCAACTGCTTACAGGCAAAAAGAGATTGCCGGGTTTTGGTGCGCTAGCCAATGAAGATGAACAAGCTCCTGATGGTTGGCAGGGAATAAAATTGGGTCAGGCCTTTGAGCGGGTTCAGAGAACTATATCTCTGAATGTAGAAGATGTACTAAGTATAACAGCCACTTTTGGTTTTGTTCAGCAAAAAGATAAATTCAGTAGAATAATTGCAGGGCAGAAATTGAAAAGGTACATATTGTTGAAAAAGGGTGAGTTTGCATACAATAAGGGCAATTCGAAGACATATCCCCAAGGATGTGTCTACATGCTCGAAGATTTTGACAAGGCAGCAGTTCCGAATGTGTATTTTTGTTTCCGTCCTCGAAATAATGAAATTTATGGCAACTTTTATAAGTTTTATTTTGAAAATAGCTTCTTAAATCATCAGCTTCAGAAAGTGATAAACACAGGTGTTCGAAATGATGGCCTATTAAATCTTCATCCAAATGATTTTTTTAATATTAGAATCAAAGTTCCGTCAATATCTGAACAGAAATGCATTACAAGGGTTCTTACCACTGCAACCAACGAAGTCAATAATCTCGAAAAAAAACTCAAAGCCCTGGAAAAACAAAAACGTGGACTGATGCAGAAACTGCTAACCGGTGAGATACGGGTGAAATGATGAAACTTCCTATTAATATAGAAAAATTATTGGCCTCCCGGTCGGTGGAGTGGGAACGGCTGGAGTTCAAGGCCGGTTGGAATCCGAAAGCTGTATTGCATGCCATGTGTGCCTTTGCCAATGATTTTCACAATTTAGGCGGTGGATACATCATAATCGGTGTGGGTGAGGAGAATGGCCGACCGGTTTTACCGCCGACAGGACTGCCGGTCAAGCAACTGGATTCCATTCAAAAGGAAATTATAGAACTTGGTTATCGGATAGTCCCCTACTATCATCCCATAATCGCCCCTTTTGAAATCAGTGGGAAACATATTCTCGTGCTCTGGGCTGCAGGCGGCCAGACGAGACCCTACAAGGCACCGGTGTCTCTGGCAAAAGGTAAAAAAGAATTTGCATATTACATCCGAAAGGGGCCCGATACGGCTCGGGCCGGGCACCGGGATGAAATTGAATTGATGTCTCCGGCCGCAAACATTCCCTTTGACGACCGCATGAACCAGAGCACCGATTTAAATGAATTGGATTTGGGATTAATACGTGCCTACCTGAAGCAGATCAATAGCGAACTTTTCCGGGATTCTGCCGGTGCGGATTTTGATCTGCTTTGCAGGCAAATGAATATTGTTGATGGACCGGGTGAATCTACTCGGCCTAAAAATGTCGGCCTACTGTTTTTTAATGACGAACCCTCTCATTTCTTTCCTCAGACTCAAATTGATATTGTTCATTTTCCCGAGGGACCTGGTGCAAATTCATTCACAGAAAAGACATTTCAAGGCCCGCTTCATATCATGTTGCAGGATGCTCTTTCACATATTCATTCCATTGTAATCGAGGAAAAGGTTCAAAAACATTCCGACCGGCCCGAAGCGGACCGATTTTTCAATTATCCCTTTCCCGCCATAGAGGAGGCCTTATGCAATGCGGTGTACCACCGATCCTATGAAATCCGGGAACCCGTTGAAGTGCGCATTTTACCAGATTCCCTGACAATCTGCAGCTTTCCCGGGCCGGACCGTTCAATCCGCGATCAAGATATGCGAAAATTTCGTTTTCTTTCACGCCGCTATCGCAACCGCCGGGTTGGCGAGTTTTTAAAGGAACTCGAAATGACTGAGGGCCGCGGAACGGGCATTCCGAAAATATTACGTGAGATCAGAAAAAATGGGTCTCCTGAGCCTATTTTCCATACAGACAGCGATCGTTCTTTCTTCCTCGTCGAGTTTCCAGTACATCCGGTCTTTGCAGAAGCATTGAAAAAAAAGGAAGTCACCCCGGAAGTCACCCCGGAAGTCAAACGGCTTCTAAGTGTTATCATTGATGCTCATTCCCGCGCTGAACTACAGGAAAAGCTTAACCTGAAAGATGCAGAGCATTTCCGCAAAACTTACTTATTGCCGGCTATGAAAACCGGATATGTGGAAATGACGCGACCGGACAAACCGAAAAGCAGGCTTCAGAAATATCGGCTCACCAAAACAGGGCAGCCAGTGCTGAAGGGACTTACAAAAGCAAGGAAATGACCGTCTTTTTTCTATTATTTATTTTTCGTCTATTTCGTGGTTCAAAATAGGAGTATTCCATGGAAAACCAAACCCCATTCGGTGCACCCGAGTATGAACTGCCCAGCTACCTGGAAAAGGTCCAGTCTCAGCTGCCGGCATTGCACCTGTTGATGCAGATGGGCTGGCAGTACCTGATCCCGGAGGAAACCGTAAAACTGCGCAACGGACGGTTGGGCGCCGTTGTTTTGGAGCCGATCCTGATCGATCATATCCGTACACATTGCCGCTACCAGTTTAAAGGGGATGTCCACCCCTTTACCGAAAATGCTATCCAGAATGCGGTGCAAACGATAAAAAATTTCCGGGCGACCGGTGCGCTGCACGAAAACGAGCAAATATATGATCTACTCTGCCTGGGAACCAGTGTGCCCCAGACCGTCGAAGGCGATACCAAAAGCTTTACCATCGACTATATCGATTGGAAAAATCCGGCAAACAACTCCTATTATTGCACGGCGGAGTTCAAGGTCGAGCGGGTCGGCTATGACAAGCACTACATCCCGGATATTGTCCTGTTTGTAAACGGCATTCCGCTGGTTGTGATTGAATGTAAACGTTCTGCCTATACACAGGTTAAAAAGAAGCCAATCGATCTTGCTATTGACCGGTTAGCTGATTATCAGGTCCGAGACGGTATTCCACAGCTATTTTTATACAGCCAGCTCTTGCTGGCGCTGGCGCGGGATAAAGCCTGCTATGGAACCACCGCCACACGGCGACAGTTCTGGGCCGCATGGCAGGAAGACCGTCTTGATGCGGTGACCCGCAGCCTGTCGGAAATGCCTTTAAGCCATACGGATACGGATCGGTTGTTGTCAGGACCATTTGCAGACGTGAAGAGCGAATACCGCAAGATCCTCGATCAGGGGCGTGAAATTTACGAACAGGACCGGGCCCTTTATGCCCTGTGTCGTCCCGAGCGCCTACTGGAATTGTCTTATAAATTTATTCTGTTTGACAACGGCACTAAAAAGATTGCCCGCTATCAGCAGTATTTTACAGTTCATTCAATCATTAAACGTGTCCTGAGTGAACATTCGGCCGGGTCCCGGCCCGGCGGTGTAGTCTGGCACACCCAGGGCAGCGGCAAGTCTTTAACCATGGTAATGCTGGCCAAATCCCTGGCTCTGCATCCGGATATTACCAACCCCAAGGTCATTCTGGTAACCGACCGGATCGATCTGGACGATCAGATCTGCGGTACCTTTCGGGCTTGCAGCCTGGAACCGGAACAGGCCAATACCGGCAAGCATCTGGTTGAGTTATTGAAGGATCAGCGAATCCAAATCATCACAACCCTCATTCACAAATTTGCCGTGGCCACATCAAACAAAAAACTGCAGGCTGATCGCAACACCTTCGTTCTCGTGGATGAGGGGCATCGCAGTCAATACAGCGAGCAGCACGCCCGTATGCGTCTGGCCCTGAAGGGCGCCTGTTTCATTGCCTTTACCGGTACGCCCCTGGCCAAATCGGCTAAAAAGAATACTTTTGCCCAGTTCGGCGATCTTTTTCAGCCGGCCTATACCATTGTGCGGGCAGTAAAAGACGGAGCCGTGGTGCCGCTGTTGTATGAGGCCCGGCATGTGCCGCAGGAAGTTGATAAAAATTCTATTGACGGATGGTTCGAAAAAGTTACATCAGCCCTGACCGAGGAGCAGAAGGCCGACCTGAAACGGAAGTTTTCCAGCGAGCGCCAGCTCAACAAAGCAATCCAAAAAGTGCGAATGATCGCCTGGGATGTGGGGCTTCATTATAGTATGTTCTATCAGGATACAGGTCTAAAGGGCCAACTGGTAACGCCGGATAAAAATACGGCCATTGCCTATAAGCGCATCATGGATGAATACAATCTGGTTTCCACCGAAGTGTTGATATCCGGCCCTTCCCAGTGGGAGGGCGAAAGAGCCGGTACCGGGCCGTCACAGACGGAGAAAGATTTCTGGCAGTCGATGATGGATCGCTATGGGTCCGAGCAGAAATACAACAGGCAGTTGATCAATGCCTTCAAACACGGAGAAATCCCGGAGATCATTATCGTAGTCGATAAGCTTCTGACCGGTTTCGATGCACCGTGCAACACTGTTTTGTATCTGGCACGCAAACTAAAAGAACATACTTTGCTGCAGGCCATCGCCCGCGTGAATCGTCTGCACGAGGGCAAGGAAAACGGCCTGATATTAGATTACAGCGGCGTGATTGAGAGTCTGGATGAAGCCATTGATTTCTACAGGCAACTGGCGGATTATGACCGTATCGATCTTGAGGAAACTGTAACCTATATTGCAGATCAAGCCGTAAAGCTGCCCCAGATGCATTCTAATTTATGGGAGCTTTTCACTCAATTGAAGGGATCCAAAGATCCCGAAGCCTATGAGATCCATTTGCGAGATGCCGATCTGCGAAACCGGTTTTATGAACGATTCAGCATCTTTGCGCGTACGCTGGCACTGGCGTTGTCCTCGAGTAATTTTTTGGAAGCAACCAAACGGGAAACAATTGGAAGGTACAAAAAAGATCTCAAATTTTTCCAGAATCTCAGGGCGGCGGTTACACTCCGGTACCAGGAAGTTGTCGATTTTGCTGAATATGAACCGAGAATCAAAAAGTTGATCGATACGCATGTGGGCGTCGGTGAGATAGAACAGCTTTGTGAACCTATCAACCTGCTAAATGAAGGTGACCGCCTGCGGATTATCGCAGAAAATGGTAAGAGCCCGGGCGCCAAAGCCGATATGATCGCTTCGGCGACCCGCAACACCATTGAACAGGAGATGGACAAAGATCCAACCTTCTATAAAAAGTTTTCCAGGCTCCTTGAAGAAGTGATCGAGGCCTATCATCGGGGCCGGCTGAACGCTCTTGAGACGCTGGGTCAAATCAAGGAGATCTCTACCAAAGTTGTCACCCACACCGATGACGATATCCCGGACGGACTTGTGGGAAATGATATGGCCAGGCGCTACTTCGGGCAGGTTCGCGAACGGATTTCAACCTACGGAACATATAATGAAAACACCGGGGCAGAGATTGCCATTGAAATTGTTGACCGCATCGCCAAGCACAAGATCCGTGACTGGCGGACCAATCCGGATGCCATCAACAAAATGCGGGGTGAAATAGACGATATCCTGTTCGACATCGAGAAAAAGCGCGGTCTGGACCTGTCACTGGATGACCACGACGCCATTATCGAGCGCTGTATAGAGGTGTCCATCGCGAATGGGGATTGATAAATCAATGAAGGCAATTGTGTTCGGTACCCGCAAGATTGACTACAACCTTCATCGCCAGAATCGCAAACGAATGCGTATCGTTATTGCGCCGGAACTGACAGTTGATGTTTTTGCACCCGCCACCGCCAACGAAGACCAGATTGAGGCCGCTGTGATGAAAAAAGCGGCCTGGATTGTTGGTAAACTCGATGTTCTTGAAAGGTATCACCCGCTGCCGGCACCGAAAAGTTACATGGAAAAATGTTATGCTATTGCTTCACGACACGGCATTTCAGAACCTGTTTTAATGATCCGTACCATGAGGAGGCGCTGGGGAAGCTGCAGCCCAAAAGGACGTATCACACTCAATTTAAACCTGGTAAGGGCACCCGTCCACTGTATCGAATATGTCATCATGCATGAGCTTTGCCACATGAAATACCATAATCATTCCAGGGCGTTTTATTCCCTTTTAACACGTTGCCAACCGGATTGGCGCCATCGTAAGGAAATATTGGATAAAGTAATTATATGACGTCTCGGAATTTCAACAATTGCTGAAAATATAGTTTTTAATGAAATTTAGCCTGTTTGCCGGCAAAACGGCCAGTAGCTCTTTCATCTCAGTTCTGCCTTTTGCAGCCGATCCAGGAAAGACACTTTGCGGTAGTGGGCTTGACTGAGCGTTACCAACTTTTGTTTAAAGGTCTTTTTTTTACCGGTCTTTTGGTAGAGATCCCGCAGATCAACCAATAGCTTTACCGCCTCATCATATTTGGCCGGTTGCTTTGAAACGATGAGCTCGCCCACTTTCTTCCAAATACTATCTTCACGTCCGGCAAGGCTTGCTAAATATTGTTCTCGGGCAAGCGCTTTTTCTCTTTTTTTCCGCGCTTGCTCTTTGGCTTTTTGTTCCGCAGCTCGACGTTTTCTTTCTACAGCATATTTTTCTGCCTTTGACAGCAGATCCTCAACACTGCGCAGTTGTTTGTTCATTTTAGAATTGTCTTTGGTCGAAACTGTCTGTTGAAATCGCTGCATTAATTCCGTCCTGAGATGAGGACGGGGCGCTTCAACCACCTGAAACAGGATATCATTTTTTTCATGTTCCGGAAGATTGCAGATCCATTTTTTTAAAGCCTTGGGATCGATTTGCCGATCCTCGGTTACACTATTTTCAGCCGCAACGGCGATTAAGTCGGTCTCGATTCGCATAAAATCGGCAAAGCTTTTCAATGGCGCATTGAGATCAGCCAAATTAGGCGGAACGGGCGGTTCCAGTTCATCATCTTTCATTTCTTCCATCTGGGCACACAAGAGCCAGGCTAAATAAAGAGAGCGGTAATCGCCATGCAAAATATCCGCTCGCAATGATATCAGAGATGACAGCCACCCTTCGCCTTCTTCCCAGTCATAGTCTTCGGTCTGTGAGGTAAACTCGAAAATGACATGATCCCCTTTTTCATGGATACGTGCGCTTTCACCGGGACAAAATTTTTTGACCAGATCGACATCGACCAAATTCCGCGGCACCTTGAGCATGAACCAGTGGCTTCCCCAATTGGCCACATATAAAAAGGCATCAAAATATTTTGCCACCAGTTTCAATGGGTCTCCTCCAAAATCTCCCCAGTTGTATTCGTTAACAAAACTGGTGGGGGTGATTTGCGCCCGTGTCGACAGGTCTCTGAGAACATCCATGTCTTTTTCGATTAACGGCCGATCAACCGCTTGGAATTCATAATATTGGTATTCGCTCATGGCTCCTCAATTTTTGTTATCTTAGCCTGTTTATTTATCCATCCAATAATCTCAGGCATTTTTAAATATAAGTGCAAAAATTCTGGTATGACGGAAGTATTACCCAAAGAAATACGAAGACAGCCTGTACCGCATAACCAGCCTACATTTTCATTACATACTATTGCTTGCCGGCCAATATCGCTCCGCCTTCCATAAATGATATCGCCTTTTGATAGCTTGTGTTTATGAAGCCTATCAACATGATTTTGTGAAACGCGAGCAATTCTCGATTGCTCAATCTTTCCATTGATAATATCAGCAGGCATTATAACCGGAGTGCCTGTACCCTGATAATCAGACTGGTGGAGCTGAGAGCCGAAAGGACCTGTTTTGACTTCTCCGCCACCGGTATCGCATATTTCACCGATAGTGCTTTTTATCCACCCTCTCATAAGTCTCCTGTAATTTGATACAAAAAGGGCAGATACATAGAACTGTCCTTACGGAGTTTGCACATGCATTTTGAAGAATTACATGGAAATGAATAGACTCGATTCTATGTTTGCCCCTTTTCATATCCAAACCGTACCCATATTTTAATAACGTGTCCACAAAATCAATTTTTATGGACACGTTTTAAAAACATGTCCACGACATGGACACGTTATTTTGAAAGGATCTCCAATAGTCCTTTATTCAGATACAGGTTCTCTTTGCCGACCTTTTGAATTTGTATAACACCTATTTTTTCAAGTTCTTTCAGATAATTAGCTGCTGTCTTTCTTTGGACGATCCCGGCATCCACCATAAACTGTGCCTTGATATAGGGCTGGTGAAAAAGAAGCTCGATGAGATCCTTGGAATAGACGCGGGACGGAAGGTTTTCTTTCGTGAATTCAAGGGTTTATTCGGAGAAAATGCCATATTATTCTTCCCCTGTAAGTTTCAAAACATTGCGATGGATTATCTTTTCAAGCTTGCGGGCCTCCCTGTTCAGGCTGCCCAGCTCCTGATTCATTGCCAGCAGCTCTTCGACAAATTCCTCCTCGGTTTTGCCATCTTCTTCGATGACCACCCCCACATACCGGCCGGGATTGAGTGAATAATCCTGCTCCCTGACCTCTTGCGGTGTGGCCGATTTACACAGGCCGGTCACATCTTCATATTTTGCCAATGGGAATCGCTCCTGCAGCCATTGGATGTGTTTGTAAAAATTTTCTGCATTTTTTACTTCAGCATGCAATGCTTCCAGGGCGGTTTTCAGTTCCCGGGTCTGCTTGTCAGTGGCATTGCGCTTACCCTTCTTTTGGGCTTTTTCGGCCAGTTGCTTTTCATGGCGGCGGACCGTTTTATCCAACCGTTTCAGGCATTGGTGGAGACCGTCATAAAAAGGCTCAATGTCCCCGCGCAAGGCATGTTGGGCTTTGTTTATTTGCTCAATAGAGGCTTGTTTGCCTTTTTTTTTCAGATATTCGCCGTGTCGGGTTCGAAGCTTTTTCAGATCCGACCACTGTTTCACCAGATCGAACACGGTATCTTTGCTATCATTGCCGTCCAGGACTTCCAGCAGTTGCTCGGATATTGACTTCACTTGGATTTTACTTTCGAGTAGCTTTTCCATGCCCTGCTCAAAGTAACGGTCGATGAGTTTGATAAACTTTTCTTTCTTGCCTTTGTGCAGGTGGCTTATGATGGCGATATTCTGGATCTGCTCATCGGAAAATTCGCGGTGAGCGCGGTCGATCTGGTTAAAAATGTTGCGGGTATCAATGAATAGGATGCGGTCATCCTGTTTGGCGCGGTCAAAAAACCACAGGGTGGCCGGCAGGGTGACCGTGTAGAACATGTTGGACGGCAGGGTCAGCATGCCATAGATCAGGTCATTTTCGATCAGGGTTTTGCGGATATCCGCCTCGGAGTGGCGCGCATCCGAGGCCGAGTTGGCCATGACAAGAGCCGCACGTCCAAGTGTTGAACCGCCTGTATCCCTCCACCCGCTTCAGGCTCACGTCGTCCACATTAAACGGTGGATTGGTCAGGACATAATCAAATCGCCCGAAACTTTCGAATGGGTTTTCGTAATAGGTGTTGGTCTGCCGGACGTCGCCGCGCAACCCGTTTACTGCCAGGTTCATCTTGGCCAATTTGACGGTTTCCAGTGTTTTTTCCTGGCCGTAGACAAACAGATCCCCATTGCCGTTGGCCAACTCATGGCGCTGTTTCTCGATAAATTTGGCCGACTGCACGAACATGCCGCCGGAACCGCAAGCCGGATCGAAAACCGTGCCGCGATGGGGTTCGATGATTTCCACCATTAACCTCACCACTGAGCGCGGCGTGAAGAACTCACCACCACCCTCTCCTTCTGCCATGGCAAAGTTACCCAAAAAATATTCATAGATTTGCCCGAACATATCCCCGGCCGCATCTTCGGGAATATTGGAAAAATTTTTGAGCAATTGCATGGGGATGGATTTGTCGGTGCGGGTGAGCCTGAACTATTCGTCCTGGGGCAAAATGCCTTTGAGTTCCGGTTTATATTCCTCGATGGCCTCCATGGCCTTTTTGATGACCTGGTCAATGTCCTGCTCCTCCGGTAGATTTAGCAGGTAGTCGTAACGGGCATGATCGGGTAAATAAAATCCGCATTTTTCAATGGCAATCTCGGAGATCGCTTTTTCCCGCCGCGTGTCTTTTAGCTTGTTGTATTGTTTCATAATCGCCTGTTCACTCTGGCGATATTTATTATCTGCGAATTTTAGAAAAATCAGTCCCAACACCGGTGTGGAGTATTCAGTGGACTTTAAATCGGAATTCGCCCTTAGCGTATCGGCACTGCGCCACAGGTCATCTTCAAGTAGTTTCTGTTCTTGTGCGTTCATAATCTATTTCGGCTAAGACAAAATATTCTTCCGTGGTAGCAATTAATTATCGGTAAACATAAAATTCCAAGTTTAGAATGGATTGGCTGATTAGGGTGCATATCTGTAAGATGGTCTTTTCCCTGTTTATCTGAATGATTCCGTTAGGCAAGATAATTTTAGAGATGTTATTCATGTTAAAGGATTATATAGAGATAGACAGCCTGGGACCGGGTCTTGGAAGATATTTTGACCGACAATCCGCACTTTATGGTTGACAAAAGTTTACAAGCTGTTTTATCTTGTCATCATGGGGAAAAAATTGAATATACAGAAGATTAGCCAGTCCATGGATGAAAAGGGCTTAAATCAAGCTGGCCTTGCCCAAATAATGGGGGTTTCCAGAACAATTGTGTCTGCCTGGTTTAAGGGGCGAAAATTTCCGCGTCCGGATAAACTTCTGAAACTCGGTCTGGAGCTTGGATTACCGTTTCAGGACCTTGTTGAAAAATCTGTAACAGCATCTGAACCTGTTGTGGCATTTCGAAAAAAAGGCCGTCGCAAAACTACCGATAACCATATCGAAAATGCTAAAGAAATTGGTCAGTTGCTTGACTTACTGGCGCCCTATCTCCCTTTTGATGGTATGTTTCAACCGCCTTCCCTAAAAGCGCCAAAACTGGATTACAGCTATATCCAAAATGCGGCCCAGCAAATTAGATCAGAGATTAAGGTGAAAGACGATGCATCAATAGCATTTGAACAAATGATCGCTAAACTAAATAATTTTGAGGTCGTTCTGATTCCTGTATTCCATGGACAGCGGGAGCATCATGAAAACGCCCTTCATATCTTCTTGCCAGCCTCAAAAACCACCTGGATTTTCATTAACCTGGACAGTAATCTCCACGATTTCAAATTTTGGATGGCTCATGAATTGGGGCATGTTCTATCACCATCGTTGACAGGGGATAGTGCAGAAGATTTCGCTGATACATTTGCCCAGGCCCTCCTTTTTCCTGAGATGCTAGCAAAAAGGGCTTACATTTCCCTAAGACGCCTCCGTTCATCCCGTTCGAGGATTCGTGAGATAATAAGACTGGCAGACTCGTATACGATTTCCCCTATAACTGTTTATTTGGCGATTAATGAGTATTCAGCCGCATACGGATTGGTGGAATTGAACCTGGAACCTGATATTTACGCTGCGACAACCTACTTCAATAAAAAGTATCCAAACGTAAGCGAGATTCTATTTGATGGAAAGCTTTGCAGTGCTTCAGATTATATAAAGAAATCAAAAGAGCTTTTCGGCAGCCCTTTTTTTGAAGCACTTAGGGTATATCTTTCTGAAAATGAGATATCAGGCGGATTTATTCAATCCATCCTGGACTGCTCTATTCTTGATGCCAAAGAGATTCATGCGGAACTGATTCAATAAATGCCCAGAAAAAGAATTCTGCTCGACAGCAACGCCTATCTAAGACTCGCCAACAGTTTTCACCCGTTACTACATGAACCCTTTGGAAAAGACCAGTACGCACTTTATCTCATCCCCGAATTTCAGAAAGAGTTTGATAGGAACCCGCGACTCGCCAACAAATTTGGGTGGGTGAACCAACCGGAATACATTGAAAACAGAAAATATCGTATCCGGGTCACTCGGCCCCAAAGAGAACAGATAAACTTAATTTACTCTTACTTATGGCCTCATAATATCAGTGAAGGTCTTGGAGCTTCACCGATTGATGTACGGGCACTGGCCTATAGTAATGCTTTTGCAATTCCGGTGGTTACGGACGATTTTCAAATGAGAAAACTTGGTACAAACTTTGGTTTCGAAGTATGGAGCCTTCTGGATCTATTAAAGATCATGTATAAATCTAAATGGATTGACATTAGCGACATTAAAACTTTGCTAAATTACCTCAAATACGCAAAAGACTTGCCATATCCTTCCTTTGAAAAACACATCAAAATTTTTTTTGAAGGGATATAAGGTATAGAATATCATTATACATATTGGAAACCTAAGGGCTTCATTTCTCAATGACTCATGCTGCGACTCTACCTTGACTCTGCCCTCAACTCTGCCTTGACTCTGTCCTGGTTTTCGATACGTTCTAAGTTCTTAATGAATATATTCGGTTTTACTATATCCCTTCTTAGCCCTTACTTGGTCCCTACTTAGTCCCTGCTTGAACCTGTCACCCCGAGCTGTTTAACTATCCGGAATTTCGAGACAACTGGATAATATTAAAATCTGGACTTGGTTATCAACATCGGATACAGCAAAAAGAAGTTGTTGCGACGCAGTCGCAACAATTTGAATATATTAGGCGACTTCAACTCAGCATTGAGCAGTTGTCAAAAATTACTTGACTGCTCAGATACAGGTTGAATCTATCATAGTTTCAGGTGCTTGGCTGTTCATCCAACTGTTCGAAATTTTCGAATAGTTGAAAAAAAATATTGATTCAATATGATACCAACAATATAATGCCTCAGTTAAACAGTGTTACCCCGCAAGTACCCCGCAAGTACCCCGCATGTTGACCCGCAGGTTGTCATGTTGCTTATGGATTGGAAATAATAAAATTGGCGTGTCAAATGGTGGGTGTATGCAACTTGTAAGGAATACATACAAGTTCATCGAAAGGAGATTTTGGATAAAGTCGTAATATGAAGATTTTTTACACCGATACATTTAAAATTCCGCTGCCCGCAAAACACGGCTTTCCTAAAAATAAATACCCGTTGCTGCGCAGGCGGATATCGGAGCAATTGGACAATCAAGCGGTTGAAATGAGCATCCCGGAACCGGCAACCGACGAGGAGATTCTTCGAGCCCATGATTTGGTGTATTTTCGGCGTTTTGTAAGTGGTGAAGTGACTGATAAAGAAGTCCGGCGGGTCGGTTTGCCGTGGTCCCTACAGATTGTGCAGCGGGCGCGCTATTCGGTTGGGGCGACTATTGCAGCCTGCCGGGTGAGTTTGGACGAAGGCCTTGCGGTCAATCTCGGTGGTGGAACCCATCATGCTTTCAGTGATCACGGGCAGGGATACTGTTGGTTAAACGACAGTGTGATCGCGTCCAGAACCATTCAGGCCGAAGGCCGCGCAGGGAAAATTCTGATAATTGACTGCGACGTCCATCAGGGAAACGGCACCGCCGCCATTCTCAAAGACGATCCGACTATTTTTACCTTCTCCATCCATGGCAAAAACAACTTTCCCTATCACAAAGAAACCAGCGATCTGGATATTGAGTTGGATGACGAAACAGATAATGAGACCTATCTGAATGCTCTTGAAAAAGGTCTAAACGAATCCATTCCACAATCCGGTGCCTATCTGGTGATTTATTTGGCGGGAGCTGACCCCTACCGGAACGACCGGTTCGGTCGCCTATCATTGACCAAAGCCGGCCTGGCGCAACGAGACGCGCTTGTTTTTCAACATTGCCATCGAGCCGGGATGCCGGTGGCGGTCACCCTGGCCGGTGGCTATGCGCCACAGGTGCAGGACACGGTTGACATTAATTTTCAAACCATCTTAACAGCCCTGGAATTTCAACAACGCTTTTGTCTGAGCCGGTCTGTCTCGAGCTAAGTCGAGAGGGTCGCCCACCTAAAAATCTATCTGCGTTTTGTCTGCCTGAGTCTGCGGCTAAATTATTCATTTCCGTTCATACCCTTTATCTACCGGCTATCCCCTTTTTTTTGCTTTTCGTCGCCTTTTCATCGCGTCAGTTTCACTATTTAGATAGGATGAAATCATGAAAAACCCCCTTATGGTGATACATCAACCCAAATTGAAAGGAGAATCCAATGAAAGTGCTGGCCTTGAATTCCAGTCCCCGAGGTGACGGTCAGAGCAAAACCGCAATAATGTTAAATTCCCTGATAGACGGTATGCGCGAAGCCGGTGCCGAGGTGGAGGTGGTGTCTTTGAGCAAAAAGACCATAAAGCCCTGTGCCGGATGCTTCAGTTGCTGGACCAAAACTCCGGGAAAATGTATCCATAAAGACGACATGACCCGGGAGCTGTTTCCCCGCTGGCTGGAATCCGATTTGGTCGTTTACGCCTCCCCTCTTTATCACTACACCGTAAATTCCGAGATGAAAGCCTTTATTGAGAGAACGCTTCCGGTGCTTGAACCGTTTTTTATTGCAACAGAGGGCCGGACCTATCATCCCCTGCGTTCGAAGGCACCCAAAGTGGTGATGTTGTCCGTGGCCGGATTCCCGGAAGAATCGGTTTTTGATCAGCTGTCATCCTGGGTAAATTTTATATTCGGCAAAAACAGTATTCATGAAAACGCACTGGTCGCAGAGATCTATCGACCCATGGCCGAGGCCCTGACGGTTCCGTATTATCAGAACATTGCCAAAGACGTCCTGTCGGCAACCCATGCGGCCGGTCAGGAACTTGTTGCCTCCCAGACCATCTCTAAAGAAACCATGTCTAAAATCACCCAGCCAATGGTGTCCAATCCTGAAGACTTTCTGGAACTGGGCAACCTGATGTGGAAAACCTGCATTGCCGAGGGGATTACTCCGAAAGAGTTTGGAGCCAAAGGACTTGTTCCGCGGGCGGATTCAGCCCGCTCCTTCCTGGCGCTGATGAAATTGGCATTTAATGCAGACGCCGCCGGGGCTACCGATGCCCGGCTGCAATTTAAATTCACCGGTGACATTGAGGAGGCCTGCTATTTAGCCATCCATAAGGGGACCATCACGGGAGCTATCGGTTCAGTGGATCAAGCCGACCTGACGGTGAATGCCCCGTTTGAGGTCTGGATGGATATTGTGACCAAGAAAGCAGACGGTCAGCAAATGTTTATGGAGCAAAAATACACAGTCGAAGGTGATTTGGGGCTGCTCATGCAAATGGATCAGTTCTTTGGCAGCAGTTAGTCGCCTAAATATTCAATAGTCAATTCCGAATTGTCCGGGATAGGAGGAAAAATGAAAAAAATTACCAGCAGATACTTTTTCGCAGTTGCTTTCTTGGCCCTTTTGGTCGTTGTTCCATCACCGGTGTTCAGTGAATCCACCGGCAAGTTAGTTGTAGATATCAGCGGCTTTCCCAATTCCGATGGATTTGCCATGGTGGCTTTGAATAATTCTGAAGAATCTTACAAAGGCGGAGAGAATACCGCCGTCGCCAAAACAAAGTCGATGGTGGTCGATCAGAAGGCCCAGGTCATTTTTACTAACCTGCCATACGGCTGGTACGGAGTATCCATTTACCATGATGAAAACAGCAATGGCGAAATGGATAAAAACGCAATGGGAATCCCCAAGGAGGCCTATGGTTTTTCCAACAATGCCAAAGGTTTTTTCGGGAAACCCGCTTACAAGAAGGTAAAATTCGAATTGAATTCAGCCGAAAAGCAGATTGCCATCAAGCTGGATTAGCTTTTTGGGGTTCAGAGGTTGAAGGGAGTTCCATTATCTATGCCCCCCTGAACTTCGAAGCCCCTTAACCTGGCCCCCGAATAGAAAAGGAGGTGCTCCATGTATAAGTATTATAATAGCCAGCTGACTCGACGCAAATTTTTGAACTTGATGCTTGCGGCCGGAGCTGCAGCGGCTTTGGACTGGACCCGGATTGACGCGCTGGCTGATGGGATTAAAAAGAAAGACGATTTTCCCCTTGTCGTTATCGGGGCCGGCCTGGGAGGATTGGTGTCGGCCGCCTATCTGGCCAAACATGGATTTCCGGTTACTTTGCTCGAACAGCATGACACGCCGGGGGGGTATGCCACTTCTTTTGATCGCGCCGCCGGCAAGTTCACCTTCGATGTTTCCCTGCACGCCACGGTGGCTGAAAACGGGATCCCGCAAAAGGTCCTGTCTGAAATTGGTATCTGGGATAAGCTCAAGGTCGTGTATACGCCCGAATTTTGTCGCGTCATCGCTTCGGATTATGATTTGACACTGCCTGCCAAAGATCCTGAAAAGATAAAAACATTATTAGGCGATACCTTTCCGGATGAAAAAAAAGGTATAGACGCCGTTATTGACGATATGGTGCAGGTGCAGAAAGAAATGTCAGGGCAGGCAGGCAAAAATTCGACCATGGACCGGCTTGAGAACCTTACCCTGGCCGACTGGCTTGCCACCCATGTTAAACGCTCTGAAATCAGAGGCCTACTATCTGCTTTCAGTGGCTATTACGGGTTGCCGCCCTCCCGGCTAAACGCTTTATTCTATGCAATAGCGACAGGCCAATACCTTGTAACCGGTGGCCAATACTTTAAAACGCGTTCCCAGGATCTCAGCAACACCCTCATGGACGCCGTCATTGAAAAAGGCGGTCAGGTGCTCCTTGAAACTGCGGCCGAACGCATATTGCTAAAAGAAGGAAAAGTCTCCGGCGTGGAGGATGAAAATGGAACCCGCCATCCGGCCAGAGCAGTTATTGCAAACTCCAGTGTTCCGGCCTTATTCGGCGGACTGATTCCACGCGAAAAAATTCCGAAAAATTATCTTAATGAACTCAGCAGCTACCAACCATCTATTTCTTCCTTCATCGTCTGGTTGGGTCTTAACCGGGAGCTCAAGGACATAAATGATTACGAGATATTTGTCGGTGCAGATGGCGGCCCCGAGGCGACATATAGGGCCGCTTTATCCGGCGATCTCGGAAGGGCCGGGTTGGGTGTAACCATTTATGATAATATTTACAAGGGGTATTCGATGCCGGGAACCAGCACCATATCGGTGATGACATTGTGCGGGTATGAACCCTGGGAAAAGTTCGAAACTGATTACTTCGCCGGCCGCAAAAAAGCGTATGCCAAAGAAAAAGACCGTTTGGCCCAAATCCTTATTAATAAAGCAGAGGCCCGTGTAATCCCGAACCTGAGATCCATGATTGAAGTCATGGATGCGGCAACGCCTTTGACCAATGTGCGCTACACCGGAAATTACCATGGTGCCATATACGGCTATGATCGTCAGGGGGCCAGAATGAACCTGCTGGATGTCCGGACACCGATCAAGGGTCTTTATCTGGCCAGCGCCTGGTCCCACGGCGGTGGATACACCCCGGCCATGATGGCCGGCCGTCATGCGGTTCAGTCGTTTATGGAGGATTGGGGGGGGTGAGAATATAAATGACTAAAGTGTCTAATCCGCCAAAAGTAAGGCGGACAAGAATGAATGATCATTGGACGGGATACCCGTCAGCATATAGCGAGGCAAAAAGTCTTCAAGCCGCCAAGCTTTCAATCCTTCAAGCAAAAACCGTTACCGATATTTCAGATAATATTCGATCCACTGGAAAAGATGGCATCATCAAATTAAGTGAGGTGATTTGATATGAACGAATTCACATCACGGCAGTATTCGAACGATGAAGTCAACCGCATCATTCGGCGTGCCCTGAAACTGAAGCAGGAGGATACGATCAGTCATCAGGACTTGATCGAAACCGCACAGGAAATAGGTATTGATCCCAAAATACTCGAGACTGCAATTTCCCAGGAGCAGCGCGAATTTAAAAATCAAAAAATTCGCACGGCCCGGTTGAAACGGTGCAAGGTGGGTTTTTTTTTGCATCTATGGAGTTACTTAATCGTCAATGCAGTCCTGTTGCTGATTAATAATTTTACGCCGGGGCCGTGGTGGTTTCAGTGGTCGATTCTTGGTTGGGGAATTGGATTGGCATTTCATTTTAAAGCAGTATATTTTCCGGGTGGTAAAAGAATAAGAAAGCAAAGAAAGGCCCGGCAAAGTAGAGCCGATTCCATTCTGCATGACCGTCAGCGGTTTCATCGTTGCTGTTAATGCTCAGTTGTCTATTACGGAAGTCAGCATCGACCAGCTTTATTTATTTGTTTTTTCATAAGATTCAGAGTACATATACTGAATTTAAAGTTGGGCCATGATCAAGTTTAATTAACAATTTTCAAATAAGAATGAGGCGTTTTCAGCCCCTCCGTGACCGTCATGAAACACACATCAGAAGGCATCACTTTCCGGTCAGCCCTAAAAACTCTTTTTTTTACATTTATCTTTGACACGATTATTGCAGTTTTTTTAAATGCCATAGAATTCGCCGATGAATTTATAACAATCTTTATAATTTCTCAGTGCATCGGTTTGTCATGTTGCTCCTGTGTTTTGCTGGTCCACAAATTCATCGAGAACGCCAGGCCGGTTTACCAGGCCATCCTGGTCGCGGTGGCTTTGGTGATTGGAACGATGGTCGGGTCCTATTTGGGGATGGGGTTATCGGGGTTGAGTTCAGCCGATCTTTTTGAAAAACACGGTCTCTTTCAATTGCTGATTCTCGGCATCATGTTCGGTTCAATTATTACCTATTTTTTCAGCTCCCGGGAACAGATTGCTGAATCTCAAGCCCAGATTCAGGAAGAAAAAATAAAACGGCTGACCAGTGAGAAAGTAGCCGCGGAAGCAAATCTCAAACTTCTTCAGGCCCAGATCGAACCGCACTTTTTGTTCAATACGCTTTCAAATGTCCTGAGCCTGCTGGATACCAACCCGACGAAGGGCAAATCCATGCTGGTTGATTTCATTCAATATTTGCGGGCATCCCTTTCAAAAATCAGGCAGGAGAAAGCCACCCTGGGACAGGAAATGGAAATGATCGAGGCCTATCTCAGCATCTTTAAAGTTCGCATGGGCGACAGATTAAGATATAACATCGACCTGCCCCAACATTTAAAATCAATTTCGTTTCCCCCCATGTTGATCCAGCCACTAGTGGAAAACGCCATCAAACACGGTCTGGAACCCAAAGTAGATGGCGGAGGCATCCAAATCAGGGGTATTGAAAAAGACGGTATCCTTCGACTGGAAGTAGTTGATAGCGGTATGGGGCTTAAAGGAGAACGAGAATCCGGTATGGGATTGTCCAACATTCGGGAACGATTATTCTCTTTATATGGAAAAAGAGGGCGCTTGCTACTGGAAGAAAATTCGCCCCAGGGCTTAAAAGCCACAATCGAGGTGCCGCATGGCAAACCTTAACGCCATTATCGCCGACGATGAAGAGCAGCTCAGAATTCATTTAAAATCTAAACTTGCTGGTCTCTGGCCGGAGCTTACCATATGCGGCGAAGCTGAAAACGGGCTCGAGGCTTTGAAGTTGATTGATTCGTGTCGACCCGCTATTGCCTTTCTGGATATCAAGATGCCGGGATTAACCGGGATAGAAGTCGCCCAAAAGATTAGTGGGAACTGCCGTGTGGTTTTTATTACCGCCTTCGATCAATATGCCATTCAAGCCTTCGAAAACGAGGCGGTCGACTATTTATTGAAGCCGGTTACAGATATAAGACTGGAAAAAACGATAAAACGATTAAAAAAGCAAATTTCCGATATCTCCAATCCATCCGCTGATTTTTCCCGGTCCATGGATCGATTGTTGGCAACCCTAAAAGATAGGCAATCCCCCGGATATTTGAAATGGATAAAGGTGCGGCATGGCGAAGAGGTAAGGCTGATTGCAATCGACGATGTCTGTTATTTCAAAGCTGAAGACAAATACACGGTGGTTAAAACCCGTGATGGTGAATCACTAATCAAAAAGAGCATCCGGCAATTGATCGAAGAACTGGACCCGGATCAATTCTGGCGCATCCACCGGGGAACTATCATCAACATCAGCCGGATTTCCAGGGTCAGCCGGTCGTTTGCCGGTCGACTTATTGTTCAGCTCAAAGATCTGCCGGA
Organism: Olavius sp. associated proteobacterium Delta 1; assembly: GCA_902749685.1. Classification (GTDB taxonomy): domain Bacteria; phylum Desulfobacterota; class Desulfobacteria; order Desulfobacterales; family JAFDCJ01; genus JAFDCJ01. The sequence continues at coordinate 153,411 of CACVKW010000771.1, forward strand.
GACACTGACGGTGAGTCGGTCGTATGCGCATCTGTTCAAGCAAATGTAAAATGATTACTCCGCCCTGGAATTAGCACATTAAGGGCTGCGAATTGTTTTTAGGAAGCTGGAGAATGGTATTGGATCAAAGAGCCCGCGGATTAATCAATCTGTGCTGCGCAATTTTTTTATCCTGTTCATTTTTAAAAAGTCTCCGAATCTTTTAACAGTCTGATATTTTTAAACGTTATATGATGACGGAATCGCAGAATACATCAACCGGTGGGCTGATTTCAGGGGCTGACTTCCCGTATCGCCAGTTTATCCTGGGCGCTTTGGTGCCGATCTTATTTTTTTATGCATCCCATCGTTTTGGACAGCCATTAATCGGAGCGCTGCTTGCCATTAGCTGGAGTTTAAGCCTTTTGGCAATTACTTACTGGCGTTCGCGGCGTATCGAGCTGTTTCCCGGATTGGCAATTCCGATTATTATTATTGAATTAATCGGAACGTTGGTCACCAAAAATCCAAACTTCTACCTGGCTTCTGCAGCCATTGAAAAAATTCTTTGGGCGCTGCTGTTTCTGGGCTCACTAATTTTGCGCCGACCCTTGATCCAGATCTTTGCCGAAGTGCTTAACCCCGGTCTCGGATCGCAGGAGTTCCTAAACCAGTCTGAAATTCCCCCTCAATTATATCGATCAGCCTGGCAAATTTTAACTGCGACATGGGGAATCGTATATTTGCTGAAGGCGATTATTCTGATCGTCTCGCAACTAAACCTACCCATGGAAGCCTTTTTGATCGTTCGCACTGCCTCAGGTGTCCCCGTGACGGTGCTGATGCTGTTTTTAAGTTATCGGTTCCCGAGATGGTACTGGGAGCGGGCAATGAAAAAGCTATAGCTTATGGCTGAAAGCACAAAGCTGAAAGGAAAATGAGGGTACTTCGTTGTACGGACTTCGTGCTGCCCACCGGGTATTGGCGGGTATCGTGGTCCGACCTCGATTCAGGCCGCTGGCGCGACTGCGGCTGGGTCCAGCCGATGGACTACGACCCGGGCTACGTGATATCCGTCATTCGTAACGGTCACTATTTTGAATTATCTGGTTAATCGCACCGCGGAAAAACGCCGTGATTTTGGCGCATTCAGCGTGATCAACCGGTCCCCCTTTGCGGGCAGGCAAGTCAAAAGGACTTCCAATAACAAAAACATTTTCGTCGTTGTAGTCATTTGCCGGAGCCGTGTAATTAAAGCTACCGCCCACAACGATATCTTCATCAATGACCATCAGCTTGTGGTGGAGCTTTCCGAAGCCAGGTTTTTTTTGAGGAAAGTATACTTTTATACCTTCGTTATGCAGCCAGTGGGTTGCGGCCCAGTCCATTTTGCCCTGGCCGGGATCAAAAACACCTTGAATTTCTCGTTCTGCAGCACGCAGCATGACCATCGCATCGTCGATTCCGGAAGAGGCTGAGAAGGTGAAAATAGAAAAATCCAAACGATTGCGACATTTGAGCATCTGCTTTACGATTTCCAGTTCTGGTGAATCATCCGGTGAAAAAAGGATGCGGACGGGAACGCCATTCAGGTTATAGGTCTTGGGAATGCTTTTCTCGCGCAGGCTCAAGGCCCCGAAGTTCCCGGATCTAATTTCCTCAAACTCCAGCAGATACGGTCTGCAGATTCGATATTCGTGGAAAATGACGATGTGGTTGTAATTCTTGTGCGTGCCGGTGTATGTGAAATTGGTCGATCCGGTTAATACGGCAGAAGTGGATCGCTTTTTACCTTCATAATCGCGAATAATAAATTTCTGATGGAAGATTTTTGGGTTGTAATCAGCCTTTACATCAACCGAGTTGCGCAGGAGCGCTGACAGAATATCCCTGTTCGTTTTCTGCGTTTTCGGTCTGCGGTATTCATTCCACTGGACGCGCCTGGCGGCCTCGGCCTGAGTTTCGCTTTCCTTGGGTTTGGCCTTGGGGATCTTATCACTGGCAAGGTAATCCTGTTCGAGAATAATCCGGACATCAACACCGCGCCATTTTGCATCAATTATGGCCTGGGCGATTGGCTCAGAATCCAGTTCCTGAACTGCAATAAACATGCTCTTTTTAGCACCGTCAATGAAATTAATGATCACATCTTCAAGATTGTCAGACGCACCCAGTTCATAGGGGCCCGCGAAAGCCTCTATTTTATTGTCCGCAAATTTGGCCACTGGAAACCTCCTTTCCGCAAGATGTGAGATTTACGAACACCTTGCGCTAGATTGATTGCTGTGTAAAAGAGCTTATTTTGAACTGTTGACTGAGCCCCATCAAGATGCTTCGCTAAAGTTTTATTATCCGGTACTTTAGCATAAGTGACCATTACAATCAATTGATAATTGGGCGTTTATGCAAATGTAAAAAAACAAAAACCTTCCGTTTCACTTAAGGCTGCGCTGGTAATTTGCGTCGTAGCGTGGGAATCGGCGACAATGACAGGGTCTATTGTGAAGTGCAGTATGATTTTTAGATATGTTAAAGAATAATTTAGCCAAGACATGATTTCTTAGGCGGCCTTTTGATTATATGCCCAGACACCAGCTTGGACTGGATCATTGGTAATTATCCCGTCCACCTGCATATCTCTCATCCCGGCAAAATCCGCCAACACATCGACATTGTACGGGAACACTTTTATGCCGGCGGCATGCATTTGTTTCACCTGGCTGCGGGTAACTATCCGTCGATCCGGATGCCAGGAAAATACCATTAATCGGGTGCACATGTTTACTGTATTTTTGTTGGCAGGCTTTTTGGAAATAAATGCGGTGGCCGGAAAATTTTTCATAAATGCGATCTGCTCCAGAATATTGACGTCGAAACTGGAGATCATGCTGGTAGCCAGAAGGTTTTTTTGCCTTAATAAATCGACAACCTGCTTTTCGATGGCATCCGGCGGATGAAATAACTCGTAAGCATTTGATTTGATTTCAATATTTACGTAAGCCCGGCCGTTAACCAGATCCAGCACTTCGCTCAACTCGGGTATCTGCTGATCGGTAAATTGCGCACCAAACCAGCTGCCGGCATCCAGTTGCTTCAATTCAGCCAGGGTAAAGTCGGCCACGGTCCCCTTTCCGTTGGTCGTGCGATCAAGGGTCGCATCGTGAATGACAACCACCTTACGGTCGCGGCTAAGCGTAACATCCAGTTCGATCATGTCTGCCCCGGCTTCTACTGCAGCTTCAAAAGCCGCCAGGGTATTCTCGGGATATTTGGCGGGATACCCCCTGTGACCAATGATCCAGGGGGGCCTGAAGTTATTGTTTGATTTGATATTGATCATACGCTGTTGGATGTCCTTTCAACGATTTAACCACTTAAATAGTTAAAGAGGCCCATAATTTCATTATCGCCCATTAAATTGGATAGTTTAATGGTTAATTAATCCACTCAGGCAGAGAGCCGTTCCATCGTCAAAAAAACCCCCTGTCGCATACTTCGTCGACAGGACTTTAAAACTTCACCTTAATCATTCAACTATTAAAATCAATCAATCGAAATCACAAAAATTAAAAATAAAATATTGTAATAATTATATTGGGCATACTTTTCCTGAGCCCTGATCTAACCTGGCTTGGGGGGCGCTTTTTCATCCAGCGTTTTGCGAACGATATTGACGATTTGGTTCAGCTCATAAGGCTTGCTGACGAATCCTTTGGATCCAAAATCCAGATATTATCTACTACGTTTTCGGCAAGAAGCCGCAATCTCTCTTCGCTGTCGCGCAAGGCTTTCTCGCGCTGCTCCAGTTGTTCCAGGTTGTATTGCAGCGCACACCGTCTGAAGTAAAGGCCTGAAAAGTTATATTGCACCAGATGAAAGCAACAAATACAAATCCGGCTGATTTTACATATCCGATGCGGATCAATAAAAGCAATCCCACCGCAACGGCAATAATAAAGGTGTTGGCTGCAATGGCATAGGGACCTAGTTCATGGGATTTTCCCGTGATTAGCCATGTCATAATCAGGATACTTACCACCGCCACCACCGACCACAGGATCACCCCCAGTATCTAAGCAACCCGTGATTTTTCCTCATCTTCAAAAACCGGTGGCCTCAGCAGCCGGTTGATACGGGGATACCTGGTATCAGAAAGGGTTTGATCAATGGATAAAGGCAGAAGTTAGCCGAAAATTAGTCCTTTTTAGCTATTTTCCGATGGGCTGCCACTTTCTTTATCAAACAAATGTAGTTTTGGGGCAGGAATGACAAGAGGTAAAATTGTGAGCTTTTCGAAATGCTGCACAACGGGCAGGCGCACTGTTCGAGAGGTTTTTACTTTTCCGTTTCCACCAAACCTTTGACAAACAGGCGCTGCATGACAAGAACGACCAACACCGGCGGCAGCATGGCCAGAATTGCCACCGCCATAGTCAGGTTCCATTCCGGTATCGCGTCAGCAACAAAAAGCATGCGCTGGATATGCATGACAATCGTGGACATTTTGGTCTCCATCGTGATCAGCAGCGGCCACAGGTACTGGTTCCAGCCATAGATGAAGAGGATAACCGTCAGTGCCGCTATATTAGTCCGCGACAGCGGCAACAGGATGGTCAGAAAAAAACGTATGGGTCCGGCCCCATCGACGCGGGCGGCCTCCAACAGTTCGTCCGGCACCGTCAAAAAAAAACTGGCGGAACAAAAAAGTGGCTGTAGCCGAAGCAATCAAGGGGAGCGTAAGGCCGGTATAGGTGTTCAGCAGGCCGAGATCTGCCACCACCTTGTAGGTCGGCAGGATGCGCACCTCCACCGGCAGCATCAGGGTTAGAAAAATAATCCAGAAAAAAACATCCTGAGTGGAAAACGGAAATAAACGATGGCGAAGGCCGAGATAATCGAGATCTCAATTTTGCCGACAACGATGCCCACCGACATAATCAGGCTGTTGACCATCATCTGCCCGACCGGAACACCACCCACTGTTTTTTTTCCTGATTTGAGTACGGTCGTGTAGTTTTCGATGAGGTGATCGCCAAGCCACGGCTGCACGGAAGTTGCTATGTCTTTTTTTTCATGGGTCGACGCGACCAGTGTGATATAGATTGGAAAAATGATAACGGCGATGCCCATTATCAAGATCGTATGGGTCAGAATCGTCCTGTACGGATTGTTTTCGACCATCATATTGCACCGATCTCTTGAAGCAGCAGAACCATATCACTGACAGAGGGATGAATATTATCATCAACACCACCGGCTGTGCTGCCGGGAGGGATAGACTTCACCTTTAGCGATAATTCATTCTCATTTAATAGATGTGAATATCATCTGGTAGGATGGGAAGTCAATCGGAATGCGAAATTACAACTCGTTAGGATTCATATCTAAGCAATAGAAAGACAAATAATTGCGGCTGAAGCAGTGAGCATTGCGGTCGCTTTTTTCCAGGTAAAGTACTCCATTTAAAAATACGTCATTTAGCCCGGCAAACAGCAAGCTGGTTAAAGCAATCAGAACGGCGGTTTTAATGACATTCTCCGTTTAATTTCCAATTCTTGCCCGGATAACTTTGTAGCCTTCCTTTTCCATGGCCACGGCTACAGTTTGCTGAAGCTCTTCTCCAGGGGTTAACGCAACCATGTATCCGCCTCGGCCCCCACCCGTGACTTTTGCTCCCAGGGCACCCTTTTCAAGGGCCATGTTGCAAAGGTATACCAGGGTTTCGTGGGAAAGACCCATGTCGATCAGGATTTTGTGATTTTCGGACATAATGGATCCGACTGTTTCCAATAGCCCGGTTTCAAGCGCCTTTTTCATTTCAAGTGCCTGATCGGTAATCATTTTGAGACGATTTTTAAAAAGATCAGGATCCCTATCTCTGATTTGGTCGACAAAAGCTCCCAGGGTGGACGTATCCGATGTTACCCCGCTGTTGGCCAGAACCACATCAATCGGTTCCTTGACTTTTATTCTTTCAAATTTTTTTTCATGATCTGCTACCTGGTATAACAAAACCCCCCCATAGGTTGACGCCGTGTTGTCGACTCCGCTCGGAGTTCCATGATAGGCAAACTCACCCTCCCAGCCCACATGATTGATCTCATCGATGGATAGGCCGAGCTTAAATTCCTCATTCAGTGCCCTGGCCAGCGAAACACAGCTGGCAGCGCTGGCTCCGACCCCGCTGCCGGCCAACAGCGTTCCACCGTATGTGATTTTAAGGGGGCTTTTTTTAACATCGATTTTCATGACTTCAAGAATCCTGTTGATGGAATCTATCTGCTGTTCTTTTTTCTTATCCTTGTAACCCGGAACCTCATTGCGGTTGTCTTCCAGAATCCATCCTTCTGCATCTATCCTATCCACAACGGCCACGGTTTCATAGGGCAGCGCGGCGACTATTGCCGGCACACCCCGCAATACAAACTGGTCTCCGATTAAAATGGTTTTGCCAAACCCAGCTCCTTGCGCCATGTTCAACTCCTTTCTTTATTGGTTTAGAATTTTTTCCATTTCATTAATGAGGGCCTCCTCCTTGCCAATCGAAACAGTGGTCGCAGCTGCCAGTCGGTGGCAGGCATCTGAAAATCCCCCAAGTCGGTTGGTTGCCTCGGGAAGAAATGTATTGAGAGGGGGGACCTTTTCATCCTTAATCAGTTGTTCAAGATCAGCCGGAACCCGCATCGAAATCTTAACCTCGTCAAAAGCAATGGGCCCAAATCCAGGAATTTCATTGGGAATAATTTGATACCCCGCGATGTATTTTTGGGGATCGATAAAGTTCATGTTCCTAATTTCATAGCATAAAACTCCGATCATCTTCACGCCCATGGGAGCAAAGCGATTCGCCACGTGGATCCATTGCAGATGGGGCGTATTTTTCAATGCACCTTGCTCAAGCATTGCGATTTCGGCCGCAAAGGACTTGCGTTTAATGGCCATCAGCTTTTCCACCATCCGGTCCGACTCTGCAGACGTCCCATTTAGACAGACTACAATCCCCATCGATGGCCCGTCCTGGTAATAGCCGACTGCCCCTAAAATATCTAAATAAGCGGTTAATTCATCGTACAATACCATGCTCTGCTTGGTTTTCAGACGATATTGCTCACCATTGTCAGTCTCTATGACGTCCATCAACCCCTGTTGAACTGCTTCCAGTGCAGCTTCACGGTTTTGACTCACCAGCCGGCCGTCCACAAAGAATTGGTCTCCCACAGCCCCGATGACTGCAATATGCGCCAGGTTCCGATTAGATTTATTCAGGGTTTTGGCAAACAGATAGCAGGTTGTGGAGGCGGAGATGTCTCGATCGCCTTTCAGGCCGAACAGATCAGGGTCGAGGTTATGAACTTTGGGATTGGTAGAAGCCGCCGCGACATGATGATCCAGAATCAGAGTTAAGTTTCTATCTCCATTAAGCTCTGAGAGCAGGGGTGCAATCCTGCCGGCAAAATCCGCAAAGATGAAAATGCTCCCTTGCTGTTCGTAAACCTTTTCTAAAACTGCCGGATAAGGTTTCTCCAGGCAAAAGTGCCGCACTTCAAACCCTTCGCGCTCAAAAGCACACATGAGGATCGCACCCGAGCTGAGTCCATCCGCGTCATTGTGGTGAAAAATATTCACTGTTTTGCGGGGCCATTTCATTACCTCTGTAGCTGCCTGCTCCATTGCTAGGATGAGTTGGTCATACATTTTAAACTCCCACCTGCTTAATTTAGTTTGATATTGTTGATAACTCTGTTCAGACCCAATTAAGTTTACCGCTAAACTGAAACCACCATATTTCTCCTCAGCAGGTTTACTCCGGATAAGGCCTTCAAATTAGTTGGGTGATTACCCTGGTGGAGGCAACGATGTTATGCGAAGATACTCTCTTCGAGTATATTCGTTTTCGCTAAAAAATTCTGTACCGCGCTTCAGTCCCCAATACGATTCTCGCTTTCCTTGTCAAATAGATGCAGCTTTTCGGAAGGGACAGCCAGCGGCAATATCGTACCTTTCGTGATGTGATGTATATCCGGCAGACGAATGGTTAAAAATGTTCCATTTTCGCCGACATGGCCATGGACAAGGGTATCGGCACCAAGTGTTTCCACATGATCCACTTTTATACGCATGGTACCTGCGCCTTCATCGGTTAACTTGAAATGTTCCGGCCGAATTCCTAAATTGACTTTTTGTCCGCCAAAATCGGGCAGGCCCGAATTGCTGAGTGGTAAAGTGTCGCTGCCGGGAAGTTCAACCGCCAGACCATTATTGCTTAGCTGAGCATCGAAAAAATTCATTGCCGGTGAGCCGATAAAGCCGGCCACAAACTGGGTAGCCGGCCGCTCATATACTTCCAGGGGCGAGCCGATTTGCTGCACATGACCATCCTCTAAGATGATCAACCGATCGCCGAGGGTCATGGCTTCCACCTGGTCGTGGGTGACATAAACGCTGGTGATTCCAAGGTTTTCATGAAGATTCCTGAGTTCAAGCCGCATCTGAACACGCAGTTTGGCATCCAGGTTGCTCAATGGTTCGTCAAACAGGAATACTTTGGGTTCGCGAACAATGCACCGGCCCATGGCAACCCGCTGGCGCTGACCGCCTGAGAGCTGGCGGGGCTTGCGATCCAGAAATTCGGTAAGCTCAAGAATTTCGGCCGCATTGTGCACTCTTTTCTTGATTTCGTCCTTGGGCATCTTGCGGATTTTGAGGCCGTACGCCATGTTTTTAAAGACGGTCATATGCGGGTAAAGGGCATAGTTCTGGAAAACCATTGCAATATCACGGTCCGCCGGCTCCAATTCATTGACGATCTTTCCATCAATGCTAATCTCGCCTTTGGTAATGACTTCAAGACCGGCAATCATGCGCAGGGCGGTGGACTTGCCACATCCGGATGGCCCTAAAATTGCCACAAACTCACCGGCTTTAATTTCACAATTGATCCCGTGAATGACCTCATTTTTGCCGAATGATTTATAGACATCCTTTAAAGTTACATTAGCCATAAAAATGCTCCTACTTCTCTGTTTCGATTAAGCCTTTAACAAACTGTCGCTGCAGGACCAGGATGACAACCACCGGTGGCAACATCGCTAGAATGGCAGTCGCCATCGTGATATTCCATTCGTTGACGGCATCCGGCACATAGAGCATGGCCTGAATGCCCATGACAATCGTGGTCATGTTCTTTTCCTGGGTGATCAAAAGCGGCCAGAGATATTGATTCCAGCCGTAAATAAAAAGAATTACACAAAGCGCTGCTATATTCGTGCGAGACAGCGGCAGCAGAATATCGAAGAAGAAACGGATTGGACCCGCGCCGTCGACCCTGGCCGCCTCGGTGAGTTCGTCAGGAACCGTTAGAAAAAATTGTCGGAAAAGAAAGGTGGCTGTGGCAGAAGCGATCAGGGGTAAGGTTAATCCCGTATAAGTATTCAAAAGACCGAGGCGGGCCACTACAGCGTAGGTGGGCAAGATACGGACTTCCACCGGCAGCATCAACGTCATAAAAATAATCCAGAAAAACACCATCCGGAACCGAAAACGAAAATAGACGATGGCATAAGCGGAAAGGATGGAAATGGCAATTTTGCCAAAGACGATGCCAAGCGCCATTATTAAACTATTCCACATCATTATGCCGACCGGTATCCCCCCGGTTGTCGATTTGCCCGCCTGCAAGACCGTCGTATAATTTTCAACCAGGCTGCTTCCAAACCAGCCCTGGACCGTCATCAGTACGTCCGAAGCCTCATGGGTTGATGCCACGAAGGTAATATAGATCGGGAAGAGAACGATAATTATAGCCAAAACCAGCACGGCATGGGTCAGGACGGTCAGAAAAGGTCGATTTTGAACCATTAGTATTGGACCCTCCTTTCAAGGTAGCGGAACTGAATCACCGTCAGTGTGACGACGATTGCCATCAATACGACCGATTGGGCTGCCGAACCGCCGAGATCAAGCCCGATGAAACCGTCGCTGTAAACTTTGTAAACCAGGATATCCGTGGCCTTGTAGGGCCCCCCCTGGGTGACGGCGTGGATGATGCCGAACGTATCGAAAAAAGCATAGACCACGTTTACCACCAGAAGAAAGAAAGTAGTTGGCGACAGTAGCGGAAAGACAATGGTCCAGAATCTTTTGGCAGGCCGGGCACCGTCGATTGCGGCGGCTTCGATCAGTGATTTGGGGATCATTTGCAGCCCGGCCAAAAAAAACAGGAAATTGTATGCAATCTGCTTCCAGGAAGCCGCGATCACAACCAGCACCATGGCTTGTCTGCCATTCAGTACATGGTTCCAATTGTAGCCCAGCGATTTGAGGGTCAGCGCCAGGATGCCGTTAGTCGGGCTGAACATAAAAAGCCACAGGACACCGGCCACGGCCGGAGCCACCGCATAGGGCCACAGGAGGGCGGCTTTATAGACCGCGGCCCCTTTGATTACCCGGTCGGCCATCACCGCAAAAAGCAGCGCGGTTGACAGGGCCAGGAAAGAGGTCGAGACACTAAATATGGCAGTGGTTTTAAGGGAGCCCAGGTAGTGTGGATCGGAAAACAGTTCGATGAAATTATCAAACCAGACAAATTCGGAGCTCAGGCCAAAAGGATCCTCAATGAAAACTGACTGTTTCAGTGCCTGGCTCGCCGGCCAGATGAAAAAAACCAAGGTGATGGCGATTTGAGGCGTCACCAATATGTAGGGCAACCAACGGTTTTTGAATACAACACGTTTTTCCATTTTTTAAACCTAACCCGGATCCGCCGGTGGCAGAGATTAGATTGCCACAAAGGCACCAAGACACAAAGCAAAACTTTTGGTTTATTATTATCTTTGAGTCTTTGTGTCTTAGTGGCGTAGATGTTTTTTATAAAAGTCCAAGACTTCACAACTAATAATCTAATTATTTGAAGATAAAGAGAAGCCCTAAGCCGCCGAAAATTCCGGCGGCTTAGGTTTTATATTGCCGTAAAGGTTACTTGTTGGCACGTTCAAACTTGCGAAGTAATTTATTACCGCGAGACGCCGCATCGTCAAGTCCCTGTCGGGCGGTTTTCTGCCCGCCCCAGATTGCCTCGAGTTCTTCGTTGAGGATGTCACGAATCTGCACAAAGCTGCCCAGGCGCAGGCCTTTTGAGTTTGCCGTCGGCTTGCCGCTCATCTGGACGACGGCAACGTCGCGCCCCTCGTTCTTTTCGTAGTAACCAGTGGCCTTGGTCAACTCGTAGGCGGCATTGGTGATCGGGACATAGCCGGTGTTCTGATGCCAGAATGCCTGGACAAATACATCGGACATGTAATTCATGAACTTGGCAACGCCCTTGTAACTGGCTTTATCTCGGCCTTTGAGCACCCACAGGGTGGCGCCACCGATAATGCTGTTTTGAGGCGCGCCCTTGACTTCCGACCAGTAAGGCAGCTGGCTGGTGCCGAATTCAAATTTAGCGGCGCTCAGCAGTCCGCCGTAATAGGCCGACGAATTCATCAGCATGGCCGCCTTGCCTTCCGAAAACAACGGGTTGCCGTCACCCCGGCGACCGCCGTATACGAAGACCTTATCTTTTTGCCAGTCGGCCAATTTCTGGATGTGTTTTACATGCAACGGGCTGTTAAAGGCGAATTCGGTATCCAACCCGGCAAAGCCGTTTTCTTTTGTGGCAAACGGAACATTGTGCCAGGCGCTGAAGTTCTCAAGCTGCACCCAGGACTGCCAACCGGTAACAAAACCGTATTCCACGACCCCGGCCGCGATCATCTTTTTACTAAAAGATTCGACTTCCTCCCAGGTTTTTGGCGGTCTATCGAGCCCTACCTTTTTGAAGGCCTCTTTATTCCAGAAGACAACCGGTGTGGAGCTGTTAAACGGCATTGACAACAACTTGCCGTCGGTGGTGGTATAATATCCGATAACCGATGAAAGATAGCGGCTCTCATCAAATGGTTCACCATTTTCGGCCATCAACTGATACACCGGATAGACGGCACCCTTGGCGGCCATCATGGTTGCCGTGCCGACTTCAAATACCTGCACGATATGGGGCCCTTTACCGGAACGAAAAGCTGCCACAGCGGCCGTCATGGTTTCGGTATAGTTGCCCTTGTAAACGGGTTTGACAACATATTCTGACTGGCTGGCGTTAAAACCGGCACATATGTCGTTGACTCTTTCACCGAGGACACCTCCCATGGCGTGCCACCATTGGACCTCCGTGGCTGCCTGGGCTCCGCCCACGGCAATCCCCCACACCAATGCGCAAATAGCTAAAAACATAAAACATTTTTTCATTTGACACCCTCCTTTCAGTTGTAATGATAGTGGTCGTGCAAAATGTTACAATTCAATATTTAGAACACCTTAGGTGTTTAATATTTTGTGAGGTCTCCCGAATGGGCTGCGTCCGGGATGTTCACCAATAACTTTTTGCAAAACCGTCCCTGTTAACAAATTGGATTTAGTAATTAACTCTGAAATGAAAATTCTCAGTGTGATGTAGATCGGAAATTTAACCATCGTAATACCCGGGATCAGGGGCACATGGTTCAGAACGCTTTGCAAAGGACGATTTTCGGACATCAGTACGACACCTTTCTACTTTAAGCTGGCGAAACTGATCTGCCTAAACCATCAAATTCGAGCAGATTAAATGCGAAGTTTGCTATTATCGGTTGAATGGGAACTTCACTGGTTTATAACCAAATTATTTCGAATTTGACAATGTCTTTTTTTGTAAAGTATTTTTTTTATTTCTCTGGTTCTATAAGCCCTTTAATAAACAGGCGCTGCATAACCACCACCACGATTACCGGCGGCAGCAATGCGAGCATGGCGGTTGCCATGACGTTGCTCCAATCCGGAATACCATCCATTACACTCAGCATCTGGGTAATGGCCATGACAATTGTGGTCATTTCCGTATCGGTGGTGATCAAAAGCGGCCAAAGATACTGGTTCCAGCCGTAGATAAAAAGGATCACAAACAAAGCCGCTATATTTGTACGGGATAGGGGCAGCAGTACATCAAGGAAAAAACGGACAGGACCCGCACCGTCGACCCGGGCTGCTTCGGCCAGTTCGTTCGGTACGGTTAGATATAACTGACGGAACAAAAATGTGGCCGTGGCCGAGGCGATCAACGGAAGTATCAGCCCGGTATACGAATTTAGAAGGCCAAGATCGGATACTACCTTAAACGTCGGTAGGATGCGAACTTCTACCGGCAGCATGAGAGTCATAAAAATAATCCAGAAAAAAAACTTTCTGAGGGGGAAGCGGAAATAGACGATGGCGTAAGCGGAAAGGATGGAGATGGAAATTTTACCGACGACAATGCCAAGTGCCATTACCAGGCTGTTCCACATCATCATGCTGACCGGGGCACCCACTGAGTCGGCCTTGCCCTGTTTCAATACCCTTGAATAATTTTCAATCAGCTCATTGCCAAACAAGCCATGGACGGTTCCCAGTGCATCTTCGCTTCTGTGGGTGGAAGCCACGAACGTGATATAGATTGGAAAGATGACGACAACAATGCCCAATATCAGAATCCCATGGGTAATGACGTTTTGTAAGGGGCGGTTTTCGACCATTGCAGGGACACCAAGCTGTTAATTGATAGGAAATGATGCTTATAAGTTTTGCAGGCCGGATAAGTTTAACGCTAAACTTGCCAAATAAATTTTTGCTTTATTTGGCTGTTAGAATTAGTTTAGCGCTAAACATGCTGGTTGCCTATAAATCATATGCCAAAATGAATGTCAACCATTTTTTGCTTTTAGCTATAGATTATCAGAAAGAATAATAATAAAAATGAGAATCCATGATCTGTCGCTTTACGGTTGCGGTTAAAATTCGATGGGTGTTGAAAGGGGAGCCTAGGAGGTCATTTTTGAATCTAATTAACTGATATAAATCTTAATTTTACGTTACCCAGGGAACATGGTCTCTGGGTCGCTTTATTATATATTAAGAGTCTCTATTTTCAAGCTCCATCAATTCTGAAATGATAGAAAAATAGCCTTCCAGGGATTGCATCATCATGGCGATATCCACCCGTTCATCGGATGTATGGGCATAGCGCTCTTCTGTTCCGGAATATCCAATGGTCGGAATACCCAGCAATCCGGCTGTCATGCTGCCATCTGTTCCAAATTTCCAATATTTAATATCCGGCTGCTGTCCGGTTTTTTTTAGCGCCAAAAGTATCTTTTGGACCAGGGGGTGGTCTTGATTGGTAATCCAGGGCGGATGATATTTTTGAACTTCTTTTTTATAACCGGTATAGGATTTTTCAACTATTTTTCTGACGCTGACAGTTGCTTCAAATTGGGGATCTTCTTTTTTGATTTCTTCAAATAAATGTTCAAATTCCGCCAATAACTCTGTTAAACTCTCTTCGGGCATATATCGGCGATCAATTGAAATTTCACATTCATCCGGAATGATACTCAAGGTCCCTGGCTTACAGATTAAATCCGTTACGGTAATCGAGCTATCGCCCAGGATCGGATGATTGCTCAATTTGCCGGTCATTTCGTTAAATATGTAGTCGAGCACCGGCATCATTTTCTCAAGCGCATTGATGCCGTCCTTTGGTATTGAAGAATGCGCCGTTTTGCCTTTCGTTTTTACCACGAGTTCCACTTTTCCCCTTTGTCCCAGCACAACACCGAGGCCGGTCGGCTCACATAAAAATACCAGATCGCAACCGAGTTTTTTAATTGGCAGGGTTTTTTGGCATAAATAGTCCATACCGAACATTTCGGCGGCCTCTTCATGCACCACGGCAGAAAAAATCAGATCCCCTTTAAACGAAGATCCCTGCTCTATTGCTAGTTTTAGAAGTTTCATTACAAATAGATGAACGGCAAGGCCCCCTTTAAGATCTGCTGCACCCCTGCCATGGATATTACCTGATTCATCGATTACGCCACCAAACGGATCATACGGACTCCAACTATCAATATTGCCGGCCGGCACGACGTCCAAATGCCCGTTCAAAAGAATATTAATTCCTTTTTCTTGCCCATGGATAACACCGACGACATTTCCAATCCCATCGATAAAAGCGTCGTCCACGTCAAATTCTTTCAGTTTCCTTAAGATTACGTTTGCCAGTTTACCTTCCTCACCGGTAAAAGAGGGTATTTTTATGATTTCTTGCGTGAATTCTATCACATCTTTTTGAATAGCTTTAATTAGTTTTATCATGGAGATCTCTCTTTATTTGGCAGGACGTCAAACCCCGTTAATTCGTGCCCGTTTTAATTTCCGGATAGGCACTAATTAGGCAGCTATTTCTTTTCAGGAGGAGAAATGAATTTTTAGTGGGCTATCGTTTGACGGAGGTTGAATTCCTTATCACCAGCTCGGTTTCGAAAATATACTTTTTTTTATCGGCATCCTTTTCTAAAAGTATCATTGCCGCTTTTTTTCCCATATCATAGAATGGCCACTTAATTGCGGTTATGGACGGATCCATCAGCGGCATGATTTCGTTATCAATGTAGCAAATGATTGAAATATCTTCCGGTACTTTTAGACCCGAATCCTTAACGGCTTTCAAACAAGCCGGGACCATTTCAAAACCGCCGACCAGAAAAGAAGTAACAGAGGGGATGTTCTTGATAATTTTTAGCGTCTTCTCATATGCCAGCTGGAAATCATAGTCACAAAATTCTACCAGATCGTCATCAACATGGAGTTCATTATCTTTAAGTGCTTTTTTATATACTTTTATTATTCGCGTATTAACGGTTGCTTCGCGTGTGCCTATGATCAAGGCTATTTTCCGGTGACCTAAATCCGCTAAATATTTTACTGCATTGTAAGCATCTTTTTCGTAATCTATGCCCACATAATTTATTTTAGCTCTGCCCCAATAATAATTTAATATCACATAGTTGAAATTCAATTGATCCAAGCTTTTGATATAGTTATTAACAAAGTTCGGGCTCGTATAGCGGGTATTAAATATGATCAACCCGTCTACCGTATTTTGCTTCACAATCTGGCTGACCGGCCGGTTTCGATATAGTTTTCTGCCGCCGGAAAATAAAACAAGATCAAATCCCTTTTCACTGAGAACGTCCTGAATCCCGGTAATCATTTCCATGAAGGTATAATTACGGAAGATCGGAATTTCAAACGGGGTATATAACCCGATTGAATTTGTTTTGCCGGATGCAAGCCTCTTGGCAGTTAAATTCGGGTTGTAGTCCAATTTTCTGACGGCATCAAGAACACGCTCTCTTGTTTTTTGGCTCACTCTTGACCCGGCAGCATTGTTGATAACCAGAGACACGGTGGTATGAGATACGCCGGCTGCCTCAGCCACTTTTTTGAGTGTCATATCCATAAAAATTTCTCTCAATTAATCCGCCATGAAAAAAGCACACTGAGGGGAATAAAATGTTTTATGAAAGCTGGAGATAACTGTTAGATTGAAGCTGCCGCGGATTAATTACCTTATGCTTCACATAATACATTTGATATTTATGACAAAATTTTTTCAATTGCTGTGATGTTTTTGGTCAAAGTTTACCGTTAAACAAAATACTAAGCAGCCCGGGCACTGTCAAGTATGAAATGGGAGTGTAATAAGATAGGACAAACCATCAGCATTTTTTGGGTCATCCTTCCGTAAAATTATTAGGGCGAAGGATTTGTTGCAGATTCGGTTTGAAGTCTTAGTTTTGGATTGCAATTACATGAATTTTGCACGCAAATGAACGGTTACAAAAAATACTATGCCATTTAACCTAAAGTGATTGGTTCCAAGTTCAGAGTTCAAAGGTCAAATAATGCTGATTGGAGAAAGATACCTCATGAATACCCATGAAGGGAAGATACGCCGCTTTTCGATTTATATTCTAATCATAATCGTTGCCCTGTTTTTTTTAGTTTCGTGCAGAACACCGGAAAACGGTACCCCCGGGGACGGGAATAAACTACCGGCGAAAAAACTACTCATCGTCGGTCATCGCGGTGCAGCCGGCCTGGCACCTGAAAACACATTAGCGGCTT
This sequence comes from Olavius sp. associated proteobacterium Delta 1, assembly GCA_902749685.1. GTDB lineage: Bacteria > Desulfobacterota > Desulfobacteria > Desulfobacterales > JAFDCJ01 > JAFDCJ01. The sequence continues at coordinate 170,412 of CACVKW010000771.1, forward strand.
TTGGAAAGGCCTGCGAATTAGGAGTGGATGCTGTTGAGCTGGATGTTTTATTGACCTTGGACGGAAAAATTGCGGTGCATCACGATTACACGTTAAAATCGGAAATCACGCGAACGCCGGACGGGGAGTGGTTGAACCGCCCCGGATCGGCAATCAAGGATTTAACGCTTGCGCAACTGAAAACATACGATGTCGGTCGGCTGAAACCCAACACCCGGTATTCGCGGCGTTATCCTGAGCAGCAGCCCGCAGATGGAGAACGCATTCCAAATCTTGGTGAAGTAATATCAATGATAGAAGCAAAGTGTGGTCCTGCTAACCAGCTCTGGGTTGAAATCAAGACCAATCCGGAAAAGCCACATCTCACGCCGGCGCCGACCTCTGTCGCTGATGCAGTTGTGAAGCTTCTGCGGGAGCAGGATTTTGTCGGCCGGGTCCGCATCCTTTCCTTTGATTGGCGAGGACTGATACATATTCAGAAAATTGCACCTGAAATTCCGACGGTCTACTTGTCACTGGTTGGTAGAGGCTTGAATAATATCAAGCCTGGCCAGCCCGGGCCGTCTCCCTGGATGGCCGGCTATGATATCGATGATTTTCAGGGTTCAATCCCCCAGGCCGTTAAGGCAGCCGGTGGTCTGTATTGGGCTCCTTATTACAAACACACTACAGATAACCTATTAAAAGAAGCCCACGAGCTGGGACTTCAAGTCTATGTATGGACCGTTGATTCCAGCAGTGAAATAGTTCGTATGATTGAGATGGGGGTGGATGGAATTATTACCAACCGTCCCGATATTCTTAAAGCAGTCGTGGGATTAAGGTAAAGATCTCTTGGGAAAAAATTTTGTGCGTACATCTGATCTATATAGGCACAGGGGTAACATCAAAATAAATTCTAAACCGGTTGCCTCAGAAGGTTTTACCCAACAATAAAATCCCAAATCTCAAGCATCAAATTACAAATAAATCTCAAATTCCAATATTCAATGACCAAAACATTCACAGCAGCAGTATCGTATCACTTTGCAAAGATGGGGCTGTCGGTTTAGACTAACGAAGCCTTGGGATTGGCCCTGCCGTTTCTTGACACGTCAAACGGCGTCCCTTATATTGCGCGTTGAACTATTTGCGCAGCTCAACCAACTCAACCAACTCAATCAACCAGTCAACCAATCAACTAATTAGGCCAGGGTGGATGAATATGCAAAAAACAATGTTATTAGCCGTTGTGGTAATTTCCCTTATCTTCATTGGTTGCACGGCTCCCAAGATTCGACTTTTTCCCAGCCAGGCGGATCCTCTGCGAGAGTTCACCCTTGAAGGCAAGGCGGATCAAAAAATCCTGGTTATTCCGGTCCGCGGGGTTATATCGGATACCCCCCGCGAGGGGTTTGTCCGCACGCGGCCGAGTCTGGTGCAAGAGGTTGTTTCCCAGCTTAGACTTGCCGAAGACGATAAAAAGGTTAAAGCGGTTGTATTAAAAATTAATTCACCGGGCGGCTCCGTGACGGCCAGTGATATTCTTTTTAACGAAATATTAACCTTTAAAGCGCGATCCGGAGCAACAGTAATCGTTGCCATGATGGGTGTCGCCGCCTCAGGTGGCTATTACATTTCCCTGCCGGCCGACTACATTTTTGCTCATCCCACGACGTTAACCGGCTCCGTCGGCGTTATTTTCCTGCGGCCTAAAGTGACCGGTCTGATGGAGAAAATCGGTGTGGGGGTTGAAGTCAACAAATCCGGCATCAACAAAGACATGGGGATGCCTTACCGGTCGGCAACTGCGGAAGAGAAAAAGATATTGCAGATCATGACCGATCGATTGGGAATACGATTCGTCGATTTGGCGGCTAAATATCGCAACTTCGATCCGGCGCTGACAGCAAAAATTGCCACGGCCCGGGTGTATCTGGCCCAAGAAGCCCTTGAGCTTGGGATGGTGGATGAGATCGGCTACCTGGATCAGGCGATTACCAAGGCCAAACAACTGGCCGATCTGCCGGACAATGCCAGGGTGATCGTTTACCGCCGCACCGAATACCCGGACGATAATATATACAATACCTCCACGCGCTATGGCGGAGGCGATTTGTCCGTCATATCCGTGGATCTACTTCCCGATTCCCTTAACCAATTGCGAACCGGTTTCTATTACTTGTGGCCGGTTGCGACATTGGGGGATTGAGATAGATTACAGATGGCAGAGTATTGAATTCGGAATTGGACCCGTCGTCGTCCGATAAGGCGGGACTATGCCGCGGCTATAGATGCGGAAGTCGGAATTATAGGATCCCAGAAGACAGAACCTGGGTATCGGGTGTCAGCCCAGCCGCTGGCCGCAGAGGCGGCCAGTCGAAGCGAAGAGAAAATCCCCTCTAACTCCCCTTATAGAAAAGGGGAAAATAACAAACTTCTTTGAGTGCTAAAAAAAATACAATGTGTTGCATTAAACGATATTGATTTGTGGGAGCGGTTATTAACCGCGATTTCCCGTAATTATGGGATTGCGTTTTGTGCTTCAGATCCTTCAGAGGAGGCTTTCCTATGCAAATAGCGCCTGACGACTTACTTTACTTCATTAACTGTGCTCTGGACGGTATGGTTCGTATCGCCGAAGAGTTGGGTGACGAGCGTGTCAATTTGCGCCCGGACATTCCCGGCGCCAACTCGCCGTATGCCATACTGTACCATTGTGTTGGCTGCACCAACTTCTGGATCGGTGGGCTCATTGCCGGCCGTCAGGTCACCCGTGACCGTGATGCTGAGTTTCAGGCACAGGGCACGGTGGCCGGCATTCGCCAAGCTGTGCGTGCCCTCCAAAAGCAATTACGGGAAGATATCACGCATGTGCAGGGGGACCAGCCCTTGGCCTATCCCGACGCTTTGCTACCGCTACAAGCGTGGACCAAGCAGCAGGGTGTCCAGCATTGGCGTCAGGGCAAAGCATTGATTCATGCGTATGAGGAGCTTTCCCAGCACCATGGACAGATGGAGATTACGCGTGATATTTTAATGCACCAGGGTTCACATGCCTCGCAGAAGTAAGTCCTTTTTGCATCCAACCTTTAACCACAATTCACAAGCCCCCCTTTATTTAACGCTATGCCCCATGTCCCTGCCCCCACAGGGTAACCTTAAAGTAAATTTTTATCCAGTTGCATCAGAAGGGTGAAAAGGCGTTAAAATTCCAAATCACAAGCACCAAATAGCAAATAAATCTCAAATTGCAATATTCAATGACCCCTTAAGTATATGAAAGAAAAGGGTATCTCCGTGCCGGCAACGCTCTTGCCATAGGAGAAACGTCTTGACGAATCCCAGCCGGCGGCTCTTTTTAGGGGCCGCCGGCTTAGCTTTAACCCTTTTTGTGGTGGGTTTGCTTGCCCCCGGAGGCCTGGAACTGCAAGTGGTACCGGTTAAAGGTGGCTTGCCGTTGCTGGTATTGCCCATGAAGCCGGGCGAAAGATTTACATTACATTATTACCATTCGGTTGAAAACGCCCCCATCTGGGAAGAGCACAGCCTGGATGAAAAGGGGCGTATTTTCATAGAAGAAGAGCGATATTTAAAATTCGGTGCCGGGATGGGGCGGATGCCGGGAGTGGGGCGTATGGTTCGTCTAGGGCCTTATGAAGTCATTGAAGATATGCACATGCCGACCGGCAATTTTATCCTGCGGATCGGTAGCCCCGGTGTTGATCATACCGTGATATGGCGCGACCACAGCGTCAATCTGACCGGCACCGGGCTCCGGTTTTCGTCTCTGGTGGTTTCGCTTTCTCAGGGTATTCCGTTATTGGCCCTGTTGCTGGTCGCACTGACTTCTCTTTTGCTGGGTATGGGCCTGCCGGTAACGGCCTCTTATATTGTTTTAATTATTCTGGCCGGTCCCGGTCTGATGGATCTGGGGATACCCTTGTTGACGGCCCACATGATTGTTTTCTGGTACAGGTAGGATGCCAATGTGACACCGCCGGTGGCGCTGGAGTCTTTTGCTGCATCGGGCATTGCCGGTTCAAGCCCCATGAAAACCGCCTTTACGTCCTGGAAGTTGGCTAAGGGCCTTTATATATTACCCATCATTATGGCCTATCATCCGTTGCTGTTAAACGGTCCGACCGGGGCGGTTGTTTTAACGGTGATTCTGTCCACCCTGGCCATCATTTCATTTGTGGCCTGCATGGAGAGATATTTTCTGACCAATATGAGCTGGCCCGAAACCATTTTACATGGTGCCACCGCCGTGATGCTCATCTGGAACATCCGTTTGTTAAACATTTTCGGTATCATTTTATTTGTTTTGCTCGTGATCTTCCAAATCTTGAAAAGAAGGAGAAACCCCGGCAGGGAGATTTCTCGCCGGGTGTGAATGGAGCCTTTAAATTCCTGCCGATAGCGTTGTGCGCTTATTAAAAGGGTTTAAAAGCAAAGCCGGCTGTTACAACTCGTGTGAAACTACATTTATTTAGACAGGATAACAGGATTAACAAGATTTTTATTGGCTATATCCTGTCGATCCAGTTGATCCTGTCAAAAAATAAATAGAAAGAATTCATTAATTCGATGTTGGACGTTCAATGTTCGATGTTCGATGTTCATCAGTTTCTTATTTGATCAGACTGGACGCTCGCGGCTAGAGGCGGTGCTCGTGAGGAATTTGAAATATGTCCGGACAGGCCTTGCCAATACCCATCTAGCCGCCTAAAAACAGGCGTCCAACCTCGGGATTTTGCAGCAGTTCATCGCCGCTGCCGGCTATGGCCAGCTGGCCGGAGACCAGCACATAGCCGATGTCGGCAAATTCGAGGCCTTTTTTGGCGTTCTGCTCGACCATGATGATGGTCTTACCTTCATTATGCTGGAGATCGTCCAGAATTTCAAACACCATTTCGATGTAGCGGGGCTCAAGCCCGATAGAGGGTTCGTCCACCAGCAGCACATCAGGCTCCATGATCAAGGCGCGCGAGATCTCAAGGAGGCGTCGTTCCCCCCCGGAAAGAACACCGGCATTCTGGTTGCGGCGTTCGGCCAGACGGGGATACTTGGCGAGTACTCTTTCGGCGGCTTCACGGGCCTGGGACGGTTTTTGCATGAGAAATCCGCCCATGAGCATGTTTTCTTCCACTGTCATAGCTGGAAAAATAGAGGCATCCTGCAAAATGTAAGCGACCCCGGCATGTTTGAGTTTTTCATTTGGGCTGAAGTGGGTGATGTTGTTTTCACCCATCTTGATGACACCATCGGTGATGTTGGTGAACCCGTAAATGGAGTGAAGGATGGTGGATTTACCCGCACCGTTGGGCCCTATTAAACACAAAGACTGTGCTTTGCCTATGAATAAATTAAAATCATGCAAAATAACCATTTTCCCATACCCGGCATTGAGATTCTTAATGGTCAAATGCACATCATCGGACGATAGCTTTTTTAATTCTTCCGGCCCGGGTGCTTCCCCTAAAACTGAATACTGATCTGCCGGCATTTACTGTGCTCCCAGATAAGCATCGATAACCCGCTTATCATTTTTTATTTGTTCTGGTTCACCCTCAGCAAGCAGCTGCCCATGGGCCAGGCAAAATATTTTCTGGGCTAAATTCATGATAACTCTCATATTGTGCTCGATTACAAACAACGTGATACCATATTCTTTATTTATTGTGACCAACCGATCGATAATGCCATTAATCAAGGTGGGGTTAATTCCGGCAGTTGGTTCGTCGAGAAGCAGCATTTTGGGCTCGTTCATTAATGCCATTGCCAGTTCCAGGAGCTTTTGTTGACCAAAGGATAAATCGCCGGCCCTGAGTTTTCTTTTCTGGTACAGACCCACAAAATTCAATAAATTTTCGGATTTTGCAGTTAATTCCTCAGGAATTTTAGCAAACATGGAAAAAATATTGTCTTTTTCCGGTTTGGCGCTGATCAGCATGTTTTGAACGCAGTTCAGTTTTCCGTAAATTCTCGTTTGCTGAAAAGTTCTGAGCAAACCCAGTTTGGCCACAACCGGCACCGGAAGTTCGGAAACTTCCTTTCCTTCAAATTGAATTGATCCCTCATCGATCGGATGGGTTCCTACGATTGAATTAAACAGTGTTGTTTTTCCCGAACCATTGGGCCCGATTAATCCAACAATACTTCCCTCCTCAACGGCCAAAGAAATATTTTCGTTGGCTTTCACGCCACCGAAATATTTGTAAACCTTATCAACTTTTAATATTTTGCCCACTATTTCAACTCCACCTGCGCTTTTATATCGGCTTCATCGACAACCTCACCGAATCTGGCAGGATATCTTTCTCTCAGCCCTCCCATGATGCCTTCAGGGAAGAAAACGACAATGATCACAATCAGAACCCCAAGAGCAACATACTGCCAGCCCAGAAAGAATGTCCAGAATCCTTCTTTAAATATATGAAAAATCATCGCTCCAATTATGGGTCCCCAAAGCGTTCCTTTTCCTCCAAGCATAACCATCAGAATCATGAAAACACCGTAGGTTGTTACGGCAAAAGCAATCTCCACCGGTTCAATATAGCCAATCATATTCCCCACTAAACCACCGGCTATACCTAAAAAAAATGCTGAAACAATCCAACCGGTAATTTTGTATCTCATGGTATGAATTCCCATGGCCTCAGCCTTATCTTCATTGTCCCTGATTGCATTGAGAACCAATCCAAACCTTGTTTTATAGGCCCATTTTAAAAACAGGAAGGTAGCTACCATTAATATAAAGCATAAATAATAAAAAAACTGCGATCTTAACTCTATACCGCCGATACCTTTCGGCCAGGGTGGAGCGGTCATTCCCTGTCCGGCTCCGATTAATTCAATGCCACCCGCGATTTCACCCGCGGCAATGCCCAAACCCAGAGTACAAATACCAAAGTATTGACCCCTAAGTCCAAAAACACCATAACCAATCGTTGCGGCTACAAGCGCAGGGATAATACCGGCCAGGATCAAACCGACGAAGAGTCCTTGAAAATACTGAAAGGGAGCATGTATGAACGTTTTTTCCCCTCCACTGGCAGTCCATTCCGCCAGGGGAAAGAACAATCCTATTTGGATGCCGGCACAGACATACATCCCGATCCCGAAAAAAAAGATATTACCGAAACTGGTGTAACCCGTCTGTCCTCCCTGCACGTCCCATGTCAGGGCCAATACGACGAGTATCCACATGATGGATATTTGAAGCTTAAAAGCAGGGAACAAAAATGGTGCCGCAAGCCCGAATGCCAGTATTATTCCATAAAAAGGAAGTCTATTTTTTGTCATATTAAATATTCACGTTTTCTGGATAATTTAAATCTTTTATAAACCAGAATTAGAACCAATAATAAAAAGGTCGCTCCTATTCGAAATTCTGTTCCAAGAATATAATCCGCAAATTCTTCAAATACACCCAAACCCATACCTGACAAGGCGACTCCGGGCAAATTTCCCAGGCCTGCTATGATGACAATCATGAAGGATCTGACAGTGTATGGCAGACCAACGTAAGGATGCAGAGTGAATGTAATCGCGATCAAAGCTCCGGCAATACCACACAATGCGGCATTAATTCCAAAGATGGCCGAATATACTTTTTCCGTATCCACACCTAAAATCTTGGCCGCTCTTGCATTTTGTGCAGTTGCCCTGATTGTACGGCCCAGCTTAGATTTTTTCATAAATATAACCAAAATTATGGCGAATATAATACTTACCAGTGCTGAAAAGATCTTTGCGTTGGGCAAGGTAACAGAATTGTCAAACAGAAGTGTGGTGCCAAAATCTGACTGGGCAACGACAACATCCGCTCCAAAAATAATATTCATCAGTTGTTGCGCTAATATGCTGATCCCAAAGGTTGCTAAAATTGAGATAAACAAATCTCTATCAACAATCCTGTTGATGACAGTCTTATAAAGAAGCAAACCAACAAAATACATGATAATTGGAGAAACGATGACCCCAAATGCTGGATGAATGCCGGCTGTGTACATGAAATATGCAATATAGCCGCCCAAAATCACCAATTCTCCCTGGGCAATATTGATGATTTTCATTACGCCCCATTGCAAAGCCATTCCGTATGCGATTAAGGCAAAAAGAATTCCTAATAGAATCCCATCCATGGAAGCCTGAACCATTAATATCGGAGCTTGAAAAATTAGTATGTCCATAATGTTATGATAAAAAAAAGCCCCCTATAATCCAGGGGGCATTAAATATTAATATTATCTTTCAGACCACTTCGGTGTTGGGTGGACTAACTCGGAAGATGCCCATTTAGTTGGTGCAACTACCATATTCTCACAGGTATCACCTTTACATCTCACTTGAAACAATACCATGGGTTTCGCAATGTTTTGGCCTTGCGGACTAAACTTTATGTTCCCATAAAAAGTTTGCATGTCAGTTTCCGCCAAAGCATCACGGACTTTTTCTTTGTCGAAAGAATTAGCTCTTTCAAAAGCATCCTTCCATACCAATAATGCAGCTGCAGACTCTGCGGCTTGATACGGAGGAGTATAACCATATTCAGCGTTGAAATCTTTATCAAAAGTCGCTGCCGTGCCAAAGAATTTATCTTTGTAACTCAATGATTTATGCCACTGAGCGGCACACAACGCATACTCAGCTTTTTTACCATGTTGCTTAGCTAATTTAGAGGCATCGCAATGTGTCATTGCCAGCATCGGGACATCGACTTTCATTTCAGAAATCTGTCTGATTGCTGTCAATGCGCCTTTAGAGTGACCGGATACAACAAGCACATCAGGCTTAGTCGCTTTAACCTTTGCCAATGTTGCCGCCATATCGTTTAACTCTTTCGGTAACTTGTCATCAATAATGATCTTTGAGCCTGTTCTTTTTGCTGCATCGAGAATACCTAGTCTCACGTCTTGTGAGAATGCATCTTGTTCAAATGCCATTGCGATCTTGACTGGTTTACCACCATTTTTTTCAACAGCCAAATCGATCGCAACTTCAAGATATTGGTTTGCTGCGGATAATACTGCGAACAAATATTTGTACCCTTTTGTAAACAATGACCTTGATGCGCCATTCGCTTCAACCATAGGAATTTTGTTTTCCTCGGTTACCGGCGCCATGGCTTTGGTTAAACCTGAACTGTACGGTCCAAGCATATACTTAACGCCATCTTGCTTAATGAGTCTTTCAGCGAGCTGAGCCGCTCGGCCTGAGTTAGATTCATCATCATAATAAATTATTTTAAATTTATATGACTTTTCTCCTATTTTGACTCCGCCTTTACCATTTATCCTTTTAACAGCAAGTTCATAACCATTTTTTGTATGCTTGCCGTTTGTGGAATATTTTCCAGTAAGAGAGACCGCGGCACCTAAAATTATCGTATCTCCTTCAACCTTGGCCCAGGTTGAACTCGAAAAGACAAGACCGATGGCGGCTGACACGACCACCAATGTGATTAGAAATTTTTGTTTTCCCGTCATGACGCTTTCCTCCTTATTTAAGTTTATTAGGTTGGTGCTCTATCCCCCACCTAGGTAATACGACACGCAAATTGGCCCCCAGCCTCCGAACTAATTAGCCTCTGCGTATCGGCGAACCAAATGCAATAACACATTGTAGCGAAGGCATGTAAATAATAGATGCAATATAAAAAACTGAATGTCAAGCAGAAAATGAGTTGGATTTTTAGATGGAAATGAAAAAAGATCAATATTTTTAGTGTATTAGTCGCCATTTGTCAGTCTGGAGGCTCAAACCGGCGGCTAATTTGGGCCAAAATATCCGGCCACTTTGAAATCTATCGGGAGAATTGGCCGCCATCCGTTGACCAGCAAGGGGGCTTTTTAATGTAGACGCCGGGACAGTGATGTCTTCCGGAGATCCGGCCTTTTTGGTGTGATTGCACGGCCAATTCAGACTCACCTAATTTTTCTTGACGTGGACCATAACCGAATGTACGTTGTCGATTATCGGCAATATAGAGATTGGTTGATTGACCGTACCGTTTTTCCAATCCGAAATCCACATTCCGAAATCAGAAATCGATAAGCTGGATTCTGACATCTGTCTTCTGGTCTCGGATTTCTTAAAGCACAAGGAACAACCATGCGTGAGGTACACGTCGATGAGATCATCTTAACGGTTCGGCAGCTTTGCATCGATGCCAACATCGAAATTAGACCTGATACACTCCAAGCTTACCGAATGGCATTGGACGATGAGGAGTCAGAAGTTGGCCGTGAGGTACTGGAGCTGTTGATTCGGAATGCAGAGGTAGCAAAAGCGCAACGATTACCTTTTTGCCAAGATACGGGATATGCCGTATTGTTCGTTGAACTTGGACAGGAAGTCCATTTTCTTGGCGGTTCTCTATCGGAAGCTTTTAATGAAGGGGTGCGCCAGGGATACCGGGACGGATTTTTACGCAAGTCTTTGGTGCGAAACCCCTGTGAGCGGGAAAACACGGGTGATAATACTCCGGCGGTAATCAACACCGTCATCGTTTCCGGCGACCGGATCAAGATTGATCTTCTTATCAAAGGCGCGGGTTGCGACAATGTCAGCGCTTTGAAAATGTTCACTCCGGCTGAAGGCCTTGAGGCCGCCAAAGACTTTATCGTTGAGACTGCGGACATGGCCGGACCCAACGCCAGTCCGCCATTTGTTATCGGGGTAGGGATGGGCGGACCCTTCGCCCGTGCCGCGCTGCTGGCCCAGAAGGCGCTGCTTTGGCCGGTTGGAACGCCAAATCCTGATTCGAAATTGAATGCCATCGAGAAGGAACTAATGGAGAGAATAAACAGCCTCGGCATCGGTCCGGCCGGATTTGGCGGGCGGGTGACGACCCTGGGAGTTCATATCGAAGCTTTTGCCACCCACATCGCGAGCTTTCCCGTAGCGGTGAATATTGATTGCCATTCACATCGGGGAAAGGGGGTGGTCCTGTGAGCGGTGAAGATATGAGCGAAATCCGAACCCCTCTTAGCAAAAACATATTGAAAAAATTGCGGACCGGCGATCAGGTGAAAATCTCCGGCACTATTTACACAGCCAGAGATGCTGCCCACAAACGGATGTACGACACAATCGAGCAGGGAGGACGGTTGCCTTTTGATCCGGCGGGTCAGGTCATTTTTTACGTCGGACCCACGCCTGCTCCTCCGGGTAAAGTGATCGGTTCGCTAGGACCGACGACCGCCGGCCGCATGGATACCTTTACGCCCATGCTCATCGAGCGGGGTCTGAGAGCAATGATCGGCAAAGGGTGCCGTTCCGAAGAAGTACGCAAGGCTATGCTTGAAAACGGTTGCATTTATTTTGGTTCTGTGGAGGGAACTGCCGCTTTGCTTTCCGAATGCATCCGTTCCGCTGAAATTGTGGCCTACGAAGACCTTGGGCCTGAGGCCATCTATCAATTAACAGTTGAAGATTTTCCGGCTATCCTAGTCAACGATTTGCATGGCGGTGATTTGTATAAAGAAGGGCGTAATCAGTACCGGCGTTCTTGGCCGGGATAAGGAGGAATTTTAGTAAAATCAAAATTGAAGAATTTCAGGGAGGAAATTGATGACGGCTATACATCTTGATCGTATGACCTGGACCGAGGTGAAATTGGAGATCAAAAATGGAAGGGACACGGTAATCGTGCCTTTTGGGTCCACCGAACAGCATGGCCGGCATCTGCCCCTGGGGACAGATGCCGTCTTGGGTGATGAATTCGGCTGGGCGGTGGCAGTGCGGCTGGATGCATTTTTGGCACCAACGGTTCGCTTCGGCTGCTCCGAGCACCATTTGTCCTTTCCCGGAACCATTTCCTTGGGTGATGAAACATTTCAGCGCATCGTGACAGATGTGGTGGCAAGCCTGTCCCGCCACGGTTTCCGGCGCATTGTGCTTTTGCCGACCCACGGGGGAAATTTTAAACCGCTGGCTGAGGCATTTGCAAAATTAGGTCCGGTTGAAAATGTTCAGGTGATTGCATTTACCGATCTGGAGGGTCTTGTAAATGCGGCTTTTAAAAGCTCTAACTCATCCGGCGTGAATCCGGCTCAGTCGGGGGCACATTCCGGTGAATGGGAGACGTCACTGATGCTGGCCTTAAGGCCGGAGCAGGTGAAAATGGATCATGCCGCCGAGGGTTTTGTCGGGGAGTTATCCGAGATAATGGCAAAGGTTTTCGATGGCATTCAAAACCTGGATGAGAATGGTGTGCTGGGAGATCCCCGCCCGGCGACCGCAGCGGCCGGGGAAAAGTACTTTGAAGACATGGTTGAGTTTCTCTATCAATGGGTTGAAGATCAAAGATAGAAAACTGTTTGACCCTCATTTGTCACACAGAGTTATCCAGAACGATATAAATCCTTTCGCATACATACACAGCGTTCTGTGTGATAGACCCGAAATTTTATTTAAATACCAACGATTTTAATGGCAATTTATCAATTCATTATGAAGCTGTGTATTGCTGCTGCGATTAGTTTTTCCAAGATTTCGGTTTCAGATTGACCGGTCTGATCTTTCAAATTTTTTAAAACATCCACCGTTTCAGGTTTGAATCGAAAAGTTTTGGATACTTTTCTTTTATCTAACGATTTTGATCTGCCATCCCGTAACCGTATGAAAAACCAGGGTTTCAATTTGTCGATTGAGATGCCATAGAATTCAATTCTGTGATTGCCTTTTTGTTTGATACAGACAATTATTTGTTCGAGCTTATTAATGATTTCCGCATCGCCTGAGAAATGCTTTTTAAATCTTTCATAAGCAGCCGGCAAAACTTCAAAAATCCGTGGTTCTACATACCGTCCTGCCCAAATGGCATCCTTTAAGTTTATATGTTCATTGGGGTTGAGTGGAATTTCTTTGTTGCTATACAAAAAGCCTTTAGCAACAAGAAAACCCATAACCTTTAAATATCTTGGATCTGTCCTTCGGTTTTTATCCTGTTGAGCCAGCTTATTAATTCTTTCGATCAGAGCATTTTTATTCATTACGGTCCTCAAGAAAAAATTCAAGCTTTCCATTATTTTCAACAATTCGATCGACAAGAGTTGGAAATCTCCCGCTTGTTACAGCTTGCCGAATAAGTTGTTTGTTCTTTTGAGGCGCCTGGATGGCTTTGCTCACCAGGGTGGATTCAGCATCCATCAAATTTACCTCAATATTCTTAAACTTGAACAATTCGATTACTTTGGCATTCCCGGGAATCCATACTAAATGACTGTCCTCATCATAGACCAGACCATTTGCTTCTAATAAATTCAGCAACTTTTTTTTTGTGAAATAATCCATTCGTAACCTGGCATCCATATCTGCAGTCTGGATTAAGTTGAGAATTGTTGCCACTGATTCGTTTAACATCAGGCTCATCTGACCCAAAATCATAATTTCAGATTTTGGAATTATTAAGGTACCTTCTTTTAGCCGTTGAAGGTTTTCTAATGCTACGGCCTGATTCAAATCCGTGAATATTTTTTGCATCAGCTTTTTCATATTTAAATTATGCGGTATGATAAATATATTGTCAATACAATATTTTTATCTATTATTATTGTTAGTTATCTAAATAACAGTTTTAATAAATTAATCGGGTTATATGGAAGGAGTGATTACAAGAAATGTGGCAGCGGTTTTCAACCGCGAAATCAACTGTCTCGGATAGAAGCCGCCCCCGCAAGTTAAAACTTATTTTTCTTGGAATTTGCTAAGCCAATCGCTTTTCGGTTGTAAAACAATAAAGAATGGTGATCAGCCCCAGACAGACTATGCAGACGGTAAAGGCGGCATGAAAGGCCTCCGGTCCCCGGGAAGCAGCCGGATAAAGTGTTTGCATCAGCGTTCCCAAACCCTGGAGAAATATGGCCGGTCCAATCATGGTGAAAAAGTTAATACCGGTCATGGCGGCGCCCGACATTTCCGAAGGCATGAGCTCTTTGATATGGGGATACATCAAAATACCGGTGGCATTGAAAAAGCCGAAACAAAAAAACAATAGGGCGAATGCAACCAGCGGCATGTCCGCCGGAATGATTGCCATGATAATGATGGTCAGTACGATGCCGATCGATCCGGCGACGATGACCCATTTACGCGTCTTAAACAACCTGTCTGACAATGTGCCGCAGATTGGTGAACCTAAAATCATGCCCACATTTAAAAGCAAAATCAGATTGCCCGTCGTCAACGCAGAGAATCCAATGACTTCCATCAAATAAGGTCCGGCCCAGAGCGCCTGAAAGGCCGCATAGACTCCATACCGGCCGAAAGTACCCAATGAAATTATCCAGTAATCTTTTTGCTTAAAAAGCACTCTCAGATTACTGATGGCCTGCCCGGTGTTCATGCTTACCCCGGCAGATTCAGAACGAGAGGTTTTTTGCAGCGGTTGATCCCGTACGATGATAAAAAAAAGAAAAGTCAGGATAAGATTGATGAACGCAATGAGCCGAAAGCCGGATCGCCAACCCATCTGTTCCACCAATATTACCAGGGGGGTGGTGGCGATCATATTGCCGAGGCTTCCAAAAGCAACTAAAATTCCGGCCAGGGATGCAAAGACCCGGGGGCTGAACCACAAGGTCAGCAATTTGTACGGGCCCATTAAATTGCAGGCCATGCCCACCCCCAGCAGCGCGCGGCCCATCACACCAGCCGCCAGTGAATCAGCCAGGGAGAATATAACCGCTCCGAGCACACCGATCAGCGAGAGAGCCGTCATCATGCTTCTCGCTCCTATTTTGTCAAGCAGCAGGGAAATGGGTATCTGGGTCATGGCAAATGCATAGAAAAAGGATGCGGAAATCAGTCCGATCGCTTTCGTGTCCAGGGATAGATCCTGAATTAACAGGGGGGCGATGACTGCATTGGAAACCCGGTAGAATTGGGACAGGAAGAACAGTGACGCGGCAATCGCGAATATCATCCAGCGACGAGTTTTGTTATCTAATCCAGTATTCTGCGCCGGAATCATGTTTATTGCCAGTTTTTAACCTATTGCAATAATTCGTGGTTATTCGTGTCAATTCGTGGCTAACTAATTTTTGAAAGGCTAAAATCATACCCTAAAAGCTATTTCTTAATTCCATACGCTTCAGCCAATTTCAGACTATATTTTGCTTTGCGTGAATCACATCTTTCTCGCGGGCACAGCTGGCAGCTGAAAAAGGATGTTTCGGTGGGGAAATATATACCGGATACGGATTTGGCCGGCAGCATCAATAGACTATCCGTTAATTCCACCCCGATGGATGCCTGCACATCGCCGAGAAGTCTAAATAAAGGCTTTTGCTGCTCGATGGGCCAATTCGGCAGGGAGCCCGGTGCCATAAAGGCTGTTTTTTCGATGGCATATTGCTGTTTTAAATGCCCCTTTAAGGCCAGTCGCACCTGGTTCAAAGCAACATTGCCGATGGTATCAAGATAAAATTTTTCTAATAAGTCGTTGCAGGTGTCCAATTTTTCGCCAATTTTCTTCCCAATAGTAATAACAAACGGAAAAACTCTTTCAGCGTGCTCCAGGTTCTTGCGCAATACATTGCTGATAAATTGCAAACCCTCGACGACAACGCCATCATCCAGCTTTTCTTCGATATAACTGACCTTGTACAGCACCCTGGCTTCGACCAGGGGCTGGGCAGTATCGACAAGATCCTGAACGGAATTTAAGTCGCGATCCCGTTTCAGATGGAGTCTTCTACGAACCGCCTCAAAGTCTAATTTGATTTGAATATTTTCTAAAATTGGCATTGCTACACTTCTTTTTCTTAGGTGATAGTATTAAGGAATGGATTCTATTTAAGTATTTTTTCTTTGACAGGATCTACAGGATGAACTGGGTTTTATCACGATTTCCGGATGAAATCGTGATAGCAGCATCCGCCTGCCGGCGGAGCTTCGGAATCTGCATTACCAAAATTGGGTGCGCCATGTTTTATCGATCCCTTGTGGATATAAACGGTGTCATGATAGTGGCCATCACTCTTTCCGCGAAGCGGATTGCATATTTGCGGTTTCATCCGGAAACCGCAAATCTCAAATATCCATATAATCCTGTAAATCCTGTCTAAAATAAAAAAAAATTAGAATCTATTCAACTTTTCTTTATACGCAATGCATTCCATTGCGCCGATGGGTTTAATAAATGCTTCTGAAGGACAAGATTTTTCCCAAATCTGCGCTACTTAATCTAACTTACATTTCGCACTTGTAAAAAGAAATTTCAGGAATTATGCGAGTTATGCTAATTATTGCTCTAACTTGCTTATATTACAACGAATAAAAAAATC
>CACVKW010000772.1 GCA_902749685.1 Olavius sp. associated proteobacterium Delta 1
AACGTTTTAGGGATATGCGGAATTGGGGGTAAACAGCGGTGGCGTTGGAGAAAAGATGATCTTCCGATATGCCACCGAATTGTGACTATCCTAAGAAACCACCAAATCCGTATC
Organism: Olavius sp. associated proteobacterium Delta 1; assembly: GCA_902749685.1. Lineage (GTDB taxonomy): Bacteria > Desulfobacterota > Desulfobacteria > Desulfobacterales > JAFDCJ01 > JAFDCJ01. The sequence continues at coordinate 115 of CACVKW010000772.1, forward strand.
ATCCCTTTGTTGGACATAGCGCGGGTTCATGG
>CACVKW010000773.1 GCA_902749685.1 Olavius sp. associated proteobacterium Delta 1
TGGCGGTATCCTGTCAGACAGTAAAACTGCCTGTTTTGCGTGGGCGTTTATGACCAATCACCTTCACCTATTATTGAGGACAGGAGTCGCCCCGATCGCATCGGTAATGCGAAGGCTCTTGACCGGCTATGCCGTGAGTTTCAA
>CACVKW010000774.1 GCA_902749685.1 Olavius sp. associated proteobacterium Delta 1
ATATCATATGCTCTCGTCGCTTTCGTCCAGATTCTGTGCGATTCCCAGAATCTCTGACATTTTTTTTTGCGCCTCAATGATCAGGTCCGCTTTTTTGAGCTTTTGCTGAAGCCGCCGGTTTTCTTTTTCAAGCTGGGCAACCCGCTTGGCCAGCGGATTTGGCTGATTACGTTTGCGGCCACGCTTTTTTGGTGTCATGGCCTGTAAAATGCCTTTTTCTCTTTGCTGTCGCCATGTGGTCAGGTTGGATGAATAAAGCCCTTCACGGCGCAGCAGGGCACCCATTTGCCCTGGCTGGGTGCATGCATCGGCTTCGGCCAGGATGCGAAGCTTGTATTTGGCTGTGAATTTGCGCCGCGGCTTTTTCTCGGGAACCTCGGGATCCGGCGCCGAGTTGACCAGGTTAGCGGAGGCGCCAGCCATGGGGACAATTCCAGTCGCCCTACGGGCTCCTTGCATTGTCCCCATGGCTGAGGTGCTTTGATCCTTGTTTGTTCTTGGTTCTTTTTTTGTTATTTCCATAGGTGATACTCCTACCCGCCCTACACTAATTTTTCAAGGGGTAAGTGTCTCACCTTCATTGGCACAGAGGG
>CACVKW010000775.1 GCA_902749685.1 Olavius sp. associated proteobacterium Delta 1
AGGCTATTTAAGTTTAGATCCGACATTTCCAGCAAGAATAAGTGTCCCTTAATTCATTTCGATTGCAGTTGCGGTAGACCGATAATTCTCAAATTAGGTATGTTTTAAATAAAGTGCCTGTCCCTTTTAATTTTATTAGTAAAGTTAAGGAAATGGGCCCAGGAGTGTTCTTGTCCTCGAAAAAAATGCGTTAAAGCGATCCGGAAAACGGCCAGGGGAATCAGGAAGAGAAATACGCCGCCCCAATGACCGCACCACCCGGCCAGCTTCGCGATGAAGCGCTGACCCCGTTCCGATCTGAGGAAGAGGAGCAGTGGCAGAACAAGCAGAGAAATAAGAAAGAGATACTGGAGAAACCAGAGATGACCCAGGAATACATTGAAGAAAAACGGATCATCAAAGTTGGGGGCAGTCGTAAACACATTGATAAAATATAGCGGCAAACCCTCCCAGAAGGTGCCGGTATAACCTTCATTGGTAACCGCCTCAAAATAGGCCTGAGGCAGCAGAAGGATAAAAGCACCCACCCCATACAGAGGGATCAAAATACGCTTGACTCTCTCCAAGAGATACAGCCCCGCGTTCCTGGACTTCAGCGCGTACCATGAACCTGCCCCTGAAAGTAGAAAAAAGAGCGGCATAATCCACAGATCGAGCAGGCCAATGAACAGAGTCGCAATCAAGCTCTCTTCCCCGGGATTCTTGAGATGCCACCCCCCTCCACCAAAGAACCTGGCACAGTGAAAAAAGAAGATCATCATCATCGCCAGAACACGCAGCCAATCGATGTCGTATCTTCGTTCTTGCATGATTTTGCTTCCTTTTAATTGGCCTTTCCCTCGACAATCCGTCCGCCGCCCAACATTAGATATTGATTCGCTGCAAAAGAATTAAAACTATCCATCCTCACTGCTCTCCGCGATCGAAAGTCAAAGAGTCAGCAATCAAACCGTCTTCGATTGCGGTCTGGCGCCACCTTACTGCGAGCTCTTTCCCTGGTACACCAGCCCTTTCGCCTGTAACATAGATGACTTCGTAGAGTTGGTATTGATCTGTTGCCCCCGTCTCTGGTTCATCAGGATTTTTGGCACGCAGGCCATAGTGCTCGACCCGTTCCCTGATTCCAATCAACTGGCTGCGGGCCATAATAAAATCAATGAATTGAAAGATCAGCAAGGCGAATTTTGCCGTAAAGCCCGCAGCATCGGCGGACATCCGAATTATGAGCCGGGAACCTTTATTTTCCGGGGCAAGTCGCATGTCTACAACTAAGCGGGTCATCGCACAAACGAACTTTGTACCCTTCACCCACCAAACGAGCGCCTTATTATATTCCATATGGCGCAGGTATCCCACAGGAGAAGCATCCCCTATCTTAGGTTCGGGGATCCAGGAGATGATGTGTCGTGCCGATTTCCTACCACCATTGTCTAACCAATCAATGCTGTACCACCCAGCACCGCGTCCCAATTGTGCAAGCCACGGCCATACGGTCTGGGGACTGGCAGCAATCGAGATGGCGCGCGTCATGGAAACACGAGCCTTAGGGCCCCCTTCCAAATAGACATCCCCAGGCATTTCCAGGGCACGCTCTTCGGTGGTGGAACCCCAGCGCGTTCCCCAGTACAGAAAAATGAAAAATCCAAGCGTTAATAGTGCAAAAAGAATGAAGAGTAAAACTAGGACTTGTGTAATCATCTATATCCAAGCAGTATTGTCGGAGATACATAGAATCGCAATAACAGATCGGGCGGTCAGCTGTAACACCTTGTAAGGCAGCGAACGCTCTGGAGGCTCGCGCTCCTCCCGGCTACCAGACGCCTGGGATTAAGCGGAAGCGAACCCGGCTCGCGTACTCGGCGTAGCCGGGAAGCTCCGCATGAAGCGTGCGATCCTCAAGCACCGTGCGGATCACGAGCAAGACCACCGTGATTAGGGCCGGAACGAAGGCCCAGGTCGACGCAAGCAGAAGTGGTGTCGAGAGCATCCAGCCCGAGAAACCCACGTAACCGGGGTGGCGCATGTAGGCGTAGGGGCCCGTGTCGATCACGCGATGTCCGTGGTCCGTCTGGATGCGCACAGTCTTCTCGAAAAACGGATTCACGACCATGGACCAAATGGCAAGGGCCCATCCGGGGACGAAGATGGCCAAACCCAGCAGCCACGCTGCCCCCGGCGCGCTCGAAACCCTGTCTCGTGCCTCCATTACCACGGCAACGTAGATTGCGATCATTGCGAGTCCGAACAGCACAGCCCACACCTTGTCCCAGGTCTTTGTAAATTTGCCGAGGCGCATGCGCCGCCGGATCAGCTCGGGGTTCCACCGCAGCAGGCACGCCAGGTTGATGGTCAAGGTCGCGACGACGATGCCCACGTAGATCCAGCCGAGCGTCCAGCCCAACCGGCGCGCGAGCACGAAGACGAACCCCGCGAAGACGACGACCATGGCCGTGACGGCCAGGCCGACGAGGACCTTCGGTATCGTTGTCTGGGAGTCGGTGCGCTTCTCGACTTCCGCCATTTTGTATCCCTCCTCGTCCCTCTCGTTGCTCGAGTGCTACAGCCGTGAGTCAGTCAATGTGCACCGCGGAGCAACGCTCTTCGCCGCCTAACTATTGAGTGTACGGAATTAATTCTATCATATTGGAATTATCAGAAATGAATTCCGTTCTATTGGATATATTGAGAATCTTACAAGCATCAAGCTCAATTGAAAAGTTACAGATATGGTATTAGGAAGCGCGCGTTACTTTTCAAAAAAAACTTCATATAAAGCCGAAGTCTCTTCTTTTTCAAGCAAGAAAGTATCATCTTCTGGGTAATATTTAGCTTTCTCGGGATGCTCCCCGGCAAATTTCTTTACTGATTCCATCGAATCCCAAATGGTTACGAGCAGAAAATGCGCTATTGTATTTTCGTTTCGACGCTGGAAATATAATTTGAGCAAACCATCAACTGAGCCATAATCTGGTGCTGCTCTCGAAATCATAAATTTCTCATATTCGTCCGCTTTTTCAATCGCAACCTTGCCATGCCATAATCTCATGATTGCCATGGTATTTCCCCCTATAATAAAATATATCTGCCAACCCCTATACAAAGGTCGATACCATTCCATATATCCAATTTCAAGTTTGTTAACAGAAAACCAACCAGATTATATGCAGGGCAGGTCGAAACGAGAACTAAGAGGCAGGCCGACTATCAGTCAGACTTTTGGGGGATCAGCTGGGAGGATCTGAGGGAGTAGCGTCTATCCCAGCGTCTATTTTTGATGAAAAATTAAAATGGATTAGGCGAGGGGAGGGTAAGGATTTTGGTGTATCTTGCCATCTTCCTACCCTAACTGAGGAAGGGACTGTAGAGGAAGTCTCTTGGTTTCTCCAACCATGTGAATATCACAAGCAGGGAATTGTGAAAAGTGTTTAATTACCCATTCGTCTTTTCATGGCATTGAAAAGTTCATTTACCAAATCGTCTCCGGTATGAAACCGATCACGATCCGCCCAACTTTCTTCTAACTGGTGCATCCAATACTGTGGTGTCGGAGGAAAATTGCTCCATACACTTCCATCTGTATAAAAAAGATAAATATCCCACGCTACCATGCCTTCCCAGCCCACACTTTTTGCAATAGCTTTTCCAGAGAGCTTATCAGGATCATAAAACTGGCAGACACGATGGTCATTGAAAATTTCTGCTTTATCTTTTGCCGCTGCTTCAGAATCGCCAGGAAGCATTTTCATCCATACGATGCAGATACTGATTTCTGAGTTAGGAAATTTCTCAATAACCGACTTTTGTACCGCCCGGGCACCTTGAATGCCTCAGCCAGGTCACGTCGGTGATAGTAAAGCGAGAAATTGCGGCTTTTTCTTTTTTCTATTGAAATGAGTCTTGAGTGGATTTAAAGAATTGGCAATTGAAATAAGCTGGATTGATTTAGCTTGGGTTTTCGGTATGTAAATACACGAATTGCCGCAGATCTGCGCAGGATCAGGGTTTACGCGAATGAATGAAATTCGGCGTGTTACTACAAAAA
>CACVKW010000776.1 GCA_902749685.1 Olavius sp. associated proteobacterium Delta 1
CTTGGTTCTTTTTTTGTTATTTCCATAGGTGATACTCCTACCCGCCCTACACTAATTTTTCAAGGGGTAAGTGTCTCACCTTCATTGGCACAGAGGGTTAGTTGCCAGTACCTGATTCGTAGAAGGGGCACATGAAATCAACATAATAAGAGCAATTAACAGTGATAGCAATAGTATTTGTTTTCTTTTCATATCTCGTGAGCTTCCAGAAATACTGACTGCGAAAGTTTGTCAAAGAACTCTTGATAAATCTCTGCCTCGTTAATACCTTCTCGTCTTGTTATCCGTGCCTGAGTGTTGGTCACAATCCTCTGAAAGGTGATCCTCACTGCGGTCTGGCATTTCGATTTATCCGTTTCATCAATGTGAATCGGGCGTGTGACAAGCGATGCCCGAATCAATTGCTCTTTGTCTACGGCCGTCACTGCGCCAGTTAGTAAGGCAACTAGGACAGCGGCGGCCACCTGACCTGCGACTGTGGCATCACGTTGTTTGGAGCAAGCAATGACACCCAGTTCAGTTTCGCTTTCATTAATGTTAAATCCCAAGTCCTGCAATACAGCAGCCGAAGCGGACAGCAATGTTTTTTCATCCGTATCGAAACGTCGAGTTTGAATTTGCCGATTTTTCAAGTTTTCTTTTGATAATAGAAGTGCCTCTTTAGGGATTGTTGAGACACAACTAGCAAAAAGAAACAAAAAGACAATAATAGTAACGAGCAATCGATAGAAAATTTTATATTTCATATTATCCCCCATCGTCAGAAACTTGATTGTCTATAGGCAAAATCACGGACCTTATTTTGTTCATCAAACTTTATTATGATAGTTAACGTCCGCTGTGATGTAGATGCAGCTCCAGAATTTTTCGATAAGCCTGATCCAATGCCGCCACCCGCAGCTCCGCTTCCAACTGAACCACCCCCTATAATAAGTGCAGAAATACCACCTGAACTGGTGGAATAAGCGTGATCTGTAGCAATTTTATCATAAACCCAAACTTCACGACGTTTTTCATCTGTTGTCACCATGTTAGGCGACCCCAAGACTTCAACAACTTTCGCGTTGTTCATGCCAACACGAATTTCACGTTGAACTTTGCCGACCGAAATCCGGTCAACCTCCGTGTTGCTCACTTCTTGTCGGTGTTGGGTCGCTGAGATGCAGCTCACACACACGATCGCAATTAAAACAAAGAAAAAAGTCCCGTGAACTATTCTCATAACATCCTCCGATAAGTATTGAAGCTGATCTAATTATTAAAGTACGTTCAACATTATTATCAGTAAAAAGAAAAATCAACAAAAATCCTGTAAAATAGAGAAACCATACATAACAGTAACAATTACCAACAAGTGCCAATCGGCACAATTAAGGAAAATTCTGGTATCCATGAGTCAGATTTTCAAATATGCAGCAAGGCACAGGTACATCCCCTACAATCCTTATCTGGATACAGAAAAGCCGAGAGCCGACCATTCCGAGGACCTAGAAGCTGAAGACGCTGAAATGCGGATTTTGAATCCATCGGGAATCAACGCATTCATCAAAGCCACAGAGGACCCAAAACACCACACTCTTTTCAGGCTTGCCATAATGAGCGGCGCCAGGCAGGGGGAATTATTGGGGTTGAAGTGGTCGGATGTGATTTGGAATGACGGCCTGATTTACATTCAGCGAACGTTCAACAATCAGGCATGGTACAAGCCAAAGACCAAGGCATCGAACCGTAAAATCGACCTGGGACCGTCCATGATGGCTGAATTAAAGAAATGGAAACTTGCCTGTCCGCCGAATAGCTTTAATCTGATATTTCCGAATGAGGCTGGACGGCCGATTAATCACAACAATTTGGTCAATCGCTATTATGTACCGGCATTGGAAAAGGCAAAAATCAAAATAATTAGATTTCACGACCTCAGACACACTTATGCAAGCCTTTTGATTGAGCAGGGTGAGAATCCGAAATACATTCAAAAACAGATGGGACATTCCAAAGTATCCACCACCTTGGACATCTATGCTCACTTGTTTAGCAAGGTTAATCAGGAGGCTGTTGATGACCGCCACTATGGAGCCATTCGATGATCGCCTAATGGAGCCACCCTGGGATCGGGTTAATGGAGCCAGGTGATGATCGGCGTAATGGAGGCTGCTTGTCGGCTTGAAAACAACGTTTTTAACACCGATGGTCACAAAACGGTCACAGTGGATTAAAAAATGAAATTCACAGTCTCCATAAACCCATTATTTTTAGCACATCACACACGCTATTCTTCATACGTAACCAATAAAAAAAGGTTTACAAGCACTAATGCTCGTAAACCCTTGATGATTTTGGTAGGCGGTACTGGATTTGAACCAGTGACTTCTACCGTGTGAAGGTAGCACTCTCCCACTGAGTTAACCGCCCGTATCAAATATACGAATACTCTTAATAATGTGTTTAGGACTTTAAATCAAGCGCTTTTTAGCTGCTATTGAAAAATGTATGCCTGATCCCGGCTCGACTGAGCTCTGCGAAGTCCGTGCCGATCCGTACAGGCTGGCATCCGGCTCATAATGGGATCCTGCGATTGCGTTTTTCTATTCCGGCAGGCACTGAGGCCTGCCCTACTTTTTGTCTGGCTCTTCCAAAGAGTGTTCTGCATCGGTGTGCGGCAGGGAGACGCGGGCTATTCCCGTTTCGGCAGGCGGGGCAGGGGATGCCTGAATTACCGGTGTTTCTTGCGCTGTCGTTAGATCACCCTCTAGGGTATTTTCGGCCGTTAAATGATTCTCTGAAGAAGCCTCAGTCGCTTCAGGGTCAGGGATAACAGATATTTCCACCTGCGCTTCATGGTCTTCTGAAGATTCCACCGTGGTTTCGGACTCGTCGGGCGTGTCGAATTCGTCCACGGTTCCCGGCATTGAATCTAAGGTTACAGCTGTTTCGGTTTCGCTGATGGATGCCCCGAGTTCTTCGATTTCTTTGGGGGTTGGAAGATCCTTGAGATTTTTTAGATCAAATACTTCCAGAAAATGCTTGGTCGTTGCGTAAATTAACGGACGACCTGCAATTTCGCGGCGGCCCAGCACTCGTATCAGCTTGCGCTCAAGCAGCACGCGCAACACTCCGCCGCAATCCACTCCCCGCAGGTGTTCAATGTCACTGCGAATAATGGGTTGCTTATAGGCGATGATGACCAGGGTCTCCAGGGCAGCCTTGCTGAGACGCAGCGGCCTGGGTCGGATCAGTTTTCGGATCCATTCGTTATACTCGGGTCGGGTGCGGATTTGGTAGCCGCCCGCGACTTCGTCCAAATAAAACCCCCCCTGACGGGCTTGATACTCAGCTGATAGTGCGGCCAGGGCGTCTTTAATTTCTTTGGTCTCCGCATGGGCGGTGATTCTTTTGACCTTATCAACCGTGAGCGGTTCTTCAGCCACGAACAACAGGCTTTCGATGATATGCTTAATATTTTCCATGAATAACAAGAATGCCTAAAATGTCTAAATTGCCTAAAATGCTTAAAATTAAGGTGCCCTGTCGAATTAAACTAGGCCTGACCAGAAAAAATATCAGGCAAAAAAGGTTTTGTTGCTCATAAATAAAATACTCGAATGATACCGGTATTTAAGTTTTGGACAATCCGGATCAGGGTCAGTTTAACCATCTCCAGAATGGCCAGAAAGGTGATAATGACCTCCCGTCTGTCCGGATTATCAGAGAACAGCTCCAGGAAAGTTATTGATCCCTTGGCCTCAAGTATGTCGGCGATTTGGGAAATTTTATCCTTAACCGATATCGCATCGGTGGTCATTTCCACCCGGTGATCGTCGGGTATTCGATCAAGTATTTTCTGAAAGGCATCTATCAGCTCAAATAAACCGATTTTAATAAACTCATCATCCGGATGCTTTAAAAATTCATCACGACCGGGATTTCGGATAAATGTTTTTTCACCCAGCAAATTTCGTTCGACCAGCTGATCGGCAACCGATTTCATCTGAAGGTATTCCAGCAACGGTCGGGTGAGTTCCAGTCTGGGATCATCTTCTTCCTCTTCATCCCCTTCATGGACGGGCAGCAGCATGCGGGATTTGATCTGGGCCAGGGTGGACGCCATGACAATAAAGTCACCGGCAAATTCAACGTTCATGGCCTTCATCCATTCGACATACTGAAGATATTGCTCGGTAATCAGTGCCACGGGGATATCATAGATATCCAGCTCATTTTTTTTAATCAGATGAACCAGCAGGTCCATGGGACCTTCAAATACATCTTCAAGCTGAACCTGGTATAGTTTTTCCGGCATATCAATTTTTTATTTTTACTGCTGCCCGCACCACTTCCATGGTTTCACAGGCTATGGTGCGTGCCTTGTTGCTGCCTTCGACCATTATTTCTTCCACCAGTTCCGGTCGTTGCTCATAGTAGGCGCGCTTTTCGCGAATGGGTGCCAGGGCTTTGATTAATCCCTGGGCCATTTTTTGCTTGCATTCGACGCAGCCGATTCCCGCGTTGCGGCATTGCTCATCAATTTCCTCAACCGTGTGCGGGTCGGTGTAGAGCTTGTGAAAATCATAAACATTGCACACATCAGGGTTGCCGGGATCGCTGCGCTTGGCGCGCTGCGGATCGGTAATCATGCGGGATACTTTTTTGCTTATTTCCTCAGGGCTATCCGACAAAAAGATCGCATTGCCATAGCTTTTGCTCATTTTGCGCCGGTCGAGCCCCAGAATCTTGGGCGTTTCAGTTAGAATTAATTCGGGTTCCGGAAATACATCGCCATAGAAGTGATTAAAGCGCCGCGCGATTTCCCGGGTGATTTCCACATGGGGCGCCTGGTCCACGCCCACCGGGACACCGTAGGGTCGATAGATAATGATATCTGCGGCCTGCAACACCGGGTAACCCAGAAACCCGAAGGTGGATAAATCCTTATTGTTAAGTTCGCCGATCAGTTCTTTGTAGGTCGGGTTACGCTCCAGCCAGGGTACCGGTGTGATCATAGACAACAGCAGGAACAGCTCGGCATGCTCTTTGACCAGAGACTGAACGAACAGCGTGCTTTTTTCCGGTGTTAGTCCGGCACTGAGCCAGTCCAATATTATTTCTTTTCTGTTTTGCTCTATCGCGCTGGTATTTTCGTAGTCGCTGGTTAAGGCATGCCAATCGGCAATGAAAAAATAGCAGTCATATTCGTCCTGCATGTTAACCCAGTTTGCCAGCGCTCCCAGCAGGTTACCCAGGTGAAGCGGGCCGGTCGGTCTCATTCCACTCAATATTCGATTTTTCTGACTCATGGAATTTGGTTTCTCCTTCTGATTCAATGTTCTGTTTGCATTTTATGATCCGCCTGCGGCGGAGAAAACACGAAAAGTTTCTTAACTTTATTTCGTGCTTTCATCATTGCGGGCTTTCGTGATTGATCTTTTTGGGTTCCCCGATATGCGGATCGGCCTTTCGCTCAAACCGGCTTGTGCGAATTAGGTGATAGATCCGAAAAACTATCCTATATAGCAGATCCTATGGCATGTGAAAACAAAATTCGTTTCAATGTGTCGCAATATAACGACGGGCAAATTCGATTTCGTCATTTTCCGTCTTTAGCTTGCCATCCAGCCTGGCGTCTAAAACGGCCTGCAGGACCTTGCGGTAAATCGGACCGGGTTCAAGATTCATTTTCTTCAAATCCCTGCCTTTCAGCGTGATATCAATCCGGCGCAGCTTGGTAAAAAAATGGGATATGGCTTTTTTCACCTTCTGTTGTTTGGTGGCCGCCATCATGTATAGGATCAGTTCGGTTTTGAAAACGGTCAGCTTGCGGTATAGTGCGCTGTCTGGTACCGGCAGATTTCTTTCGAGCCAGAATATACATTCGTCCGCTTCATAGCGCTCGACACAAAATATTTTGCAGTACTCGGGTGCCAGTTCAAAACGGTCGCATATCTCATGGGATCGGCCGCTAGAACACTGATGAATTAAGGCCAAAAAATAAACGACCCACTTATTGTAGGATTCCTCCAGAAAAAGCAAATCATGCCAGCTCAGGACTTTTTTAATCGAATTGAGGATTGCGATCAAAAACTTATCCTGTTTAATGGAAGGGTGAACCACTTTTAGCAGATCAAAATCATTTAGTCGGATAATGGCGGCCACAGGATTCTCTTCTTCCAGGATGAGGCGCAGTTCGCTAAATACCCGTTTGCCGCTCAGGCCTCTGAAAAATTCCATGTTGATGGCGTTTGAAATCAGGCCGATGGTTAATTTGCCGATGCTGAATCCAAATCGCTGCTCAAAGCGAATGGCACGAAATACCCGGGTCGGATCTTCCACAAAGCTCAGGTTATGCAAAACGCGTATGATTTTTTCTTTGAGATCTTTGCGGGCTGCAAAAAAGTCGATCAGGATGCCGAATTTATCCGGATTCAATTGGATGGCCAGAGTGTTGATGGTGAAATCACGTCGGTACAGATCGAGTTTGATCGAACTCATTTCCACTACCGGCAAGGCGGCCGGAAATTTATAGTACTCCAGGCGGGCCGAAGCCACATCAATTTTAAATCCATCCGGGAAAATAATTACGGCGGTACCGAACTTTTCATGGGTATGGATCCGGGCGCCCACCAATCCGGCATATTTTTTAGCGAAGTCTATCCCATCTCCCTCAATAACGATATCAAGGTCCTCATCACTGCGATACAGAAATAGATCCCGGACGAATCCACCGACAGCGTAGGCCCCATAGCCGATTTCATCTGCAACCTCGCCGATTTGTCTCAAATTTTTGATCAGGCTGGATGTAAGCCGCTCTTTCATAAAGCGCAGGACATTGCGCGTGTGGGCGGCAGCCGGTTCCTTGAAGGAGTCGTGAGCGCCATCTGATTTCGGTTGAGACTGTCGCACCAGAATATTTAGCAGATCGGTGCGGGTGATGACGCCGGTAATGGTTGAATTTTCCATAACCGGCAAAATCCGTTGTTTGTTGTCGATAATTTTTTCCTGGATTTCCAGCAGATCGGCTTCCGGGCCAACTGTGGCCACTTCAGTGGTCATGTAATCCCTTACCGCAACCTGGCCAAGCTTATGGTATATCACTTTTTCAATTACCTGACGCGTGATATAGCCATTTAGCTTTTCAGTGGAATTCATTTTTTCCGTGACCAGCAGGGCGTTGACATTATAGCGTGTTATAATGTCCTTGGCGTCCTGACAGGAAATATCTGCTCTGGTGGAGATGGCGGGCGAGGACATCAAATCTTTTGCCTGGCGTCGGCTTTTGATTTTGCTGTAGAGCACTTCGACCAATTTGGTCTCCGTCTGGGCCAGAGTTCTGCCCTTGATTGACGCCGCTGCCGCGTAGGCATGGCCGCCACCGCCCATGGCCGTTAGAATGATCCCGACATCCACCTCGTTGATTCTGCTGCGCGCCACCACATAAATTTTATTTTCCATCCGCGCAATCGCGAAAATGGCGTCAAGGTTCTCCATTTTCACCATTTTTTGAACGAGAAAGGCGAAGTCCGGCATATATTTTTCCATCGTAACGCTGGTGACAACAATCTCGAGACCATTGATATGGTAGCGGGTAACCGCCTGAATCATATCATTTAAGAGTACAACCTGTTGCGGACTCAACTCCCTGGCGATTAAATCAGAGACAACATTTAGATTGGCACCCTGGGAAAGCAGATATGCTGCGGCCAAGAAATCTCGTTCGGTTGTTGACGGAAACGTGAACGATCCGGTGTCTTCGTATATCCCCAGACACATGATTGTGGCTTCGTCCGGTGAAATTCGGATTTCTTTCTGCCGTATAATTTCTGTTAAAATAGTGACATTGGCACCGGTACGCCCATGGAATTCGAGGTCACCCTTGATATCATTACCGGAGGCGGGATGATGGTCGTAGATGTGAATTTCGATATCAGACCGTTTTAACAGCTTACTGAGCTTGCCAATACGGCTGGGGTGCCGAGTATCAACCAGAATCAACCGTTTTACCCCCGTAAAGTTGATATCATTGATATCCACCATATTAAAAAGATACACCATCGAGCTGATAAAGAAATTTTTCAGGTTTTTTTCCTGGGAGCCAGGAAATACCACGAGCGCCTCGGGATACAACTTTTGAGCGGCCAGCATGGATGCCAGGGCGTCAAAATCGGCATTCACATGGGTCGTTATTACCGTGAAGTCTTTGTCTTTAGAATTGTTTTGCGGATTTTGCACTGTCGTATCTTACCTTTGATGGATGATCGGCGCTAAGCGTGCTTTTTCTGACGAGTGGTTATCAGGTCTCAGGTTAACATATTTAAAAAGGTATTGCCAATAGCATATTGCCGCATTTCGCTGGTCCTATAATATTGAAAATATAAATAATACCGATTAATTCCAAATAGTCGCCTTTCTTGACATCACGCCGGCTCTATAATATGATCGTCACTAGAATGCCGTGGTAGAAACCGGCGGTTGATCGGCTGCGCAACGTTATGGATTTAAATTAGAGCAGAAGGGTTATGAGCTGTCGGGTTTCGAATTTTATATAAAAAGTTTAAGTATTTTTCCTCTCCGGCCGATAAAGATTCTGAATAATAAATTGTTGGCTAAGACGCATGCCGGGCCTAAAAAACGAACTTTTTAAGCATGATATTGTACCGGCACAAAATCTAAAAATGGAAATACAGAGCCGGCAATTGGGTCTCATTTTAAATACTCAGGGAGGATTGAACATGCCAGTTTACCAATGGGTGGGCAAAAACAGAAAAGACGAAACGAAAAAAGGCGAACTGGAAGCTGGCAGTGAAGAAGCTGTCAAGGCTCAATTGGTTCGGCAGCGGATAACACCCACCAAAATCAAGCCAAAACCCAAAGACCTTTTTGAAAACGTCGCTTTTCTACAACCCAAGGTCAAAGAGAAAGATATCATACTTTTCGCCCGGCAGTTTTCGACCATGATTGATGCCGGGCTGCCGATTATTCAATGTCTGGACATTCTTTTCAGTCAGCAGGCCAATCCCACCTTTAAAAAGATGCTCAAAGCTATTAAAGAATCCGTCGAAGGGGGCGCAACCCTGGCCGAAGCGTTAAAGAAATTTCCCAAACAATTTGATGATCTTTTCGTGAATATGATTGCCGCTGGGGAAGCCGGTGGTATCCTCGATGCAATTTTGAGACGTCTTGCGGCATATATGGAAAAAGCAGCCAGGCTCAAGTCCCAGGTGAAAGGTGCCATGACCTATCCGATCGTCACGCTGATTATCGCAGTCCTGGTGCTAGCCGTTATTCTGGTATTCGTGATACCGGTTTTTCAAGAGATGTTCGCAGATTTTGGCGGTGAACTGCCGGCTGCCACCAAATTTGTCGTGGGGATGAGCGAGATGGTAAAAAGCAAAATTGTGTACATCATTGTCGGTCTCGTTTTCTTTATTTTTGCGTATAAGAAGTTTTACAGCACCAATAAAGGACATGATATGGTGGACGACTTGCTCCTGAAACTTCCGGTATTCGGGGAACTGCTACGCAAAGTGGCCGTTTCGAAGTTTACCCGCACGATGGGGACCATGCTCGCCAGTGGTGTGGCCATATTAGAAGCGCTTGATATTGTTGCTAAAACAGCAGGAAATCGATCGGTTGAAAAGGCTATCTATCTTACATTTCGCACTTGTAAAAAGAAATTTCAGGAATTATGCGAGTTATGCTAATTATTGCTCTAACTTGCTTATATTACAACGAATAAAAAAATC
>CACVKW010000777.1 GCA_902749685.1 Olavius sp. associated proteobacterium Delta 1
CCGGTGTCGGCGGTTAACGCTCACCGCATAACCGGTTAATCCGCCTTCGGCGGACCGCATCACGGTAGCCACCGGTGACAAACCGGTTTTTAAAAGCAAAGGCACGTGGTTGGTCATAATCGCCCAGCCATAACAACCAGTATTGCTTTCAGATACAAGGGCGCTTAGTCGATCCAAAAAATTATCTCGATCAGAATCATCCTTAAAAATGGCTTTGCGCTCAATACCTCTTATGATGATA
>CACVKW010000778.1 GCA_902749685.1 Olavius sp. associated proteobacterium Delta 1
ATGATATCATTAGCCGAACTAAACCGAACATGGAGTGGTGTTTTTTTAAGTTCCGACAAACCGCCTGAAGATGCCACCTATGGCCGATTAACCGAGGCGACCGCCCGTGCTATTTATGGCGGATATGACTCAGTGGCCCAGGCTGAGGCCGGGCAGGGCGATCTGGGCGGCCGCCCGGATCGTCTCTGCGGCGGCGCGCCCGCCTGGTTCGTCAACACGATCAACTTCAACCTGGTGGTGGCCGATGTGCCGCTGTGGTACCAGCCGGCCCTCGGCCCGTCGGTGAGTTTTCGCATTACATACAACTCCCGGTATACAGCCACTGCCAATGCACCTTTTGGCCGCAAGTGGCGGTTTATCTACAGCGCATCTCTGATTGAAGATACCAGCACAGGCGTGGTTACCGTGGTGCTGGGCGACGGC
>CACVKW010000779.1 GCA_902749685.1 Olavius sp. associated proteobacterium Delta 1
GGATCCAGAAACCAGAATCCAGGATCAGTCAATACTTTCAATGGTCTTCATTGCAGCAGCGAAGTTGGATTTCAAAATTTTATGCAACTATAGGGTAAAGTGCTAAATACCCGCCATTAAATCCCCTACCAATTTTGAAAATTTGGCAGGGTCATCCAGCTTACCGCCTTCGCCGATGACCGCCAGGTCAAGCAGCAGATGGATGTAATCGTCTAATTTCGGGTCTTTTTTATCGGCTTCGAACATGCCGTTAATTTTGTCCATGACCGGGTGTGTCATATTCAGTTCCAGCACACGTTTGTTTTCCGGTGTCGCCTGACCGGCGGATTTGAGGATTTTCTCCATATAGCCGCTCATATCATAGTTATTGCCGGACAAACAGGCCACCGAGTCGGTCAGGCGGGTGGACGGGCGCACTTCCTTGATTGTATCTTCCAGTTTTACCCGTATATGCTTGAACAGGGTTTCATATTTGCCCTTTTTGTCTTCATCAACCTTGTCAAGGTCAAGATCGCCTTTTTCGGCGCTCTTAAGCTTCTTGCCGTCGAATTCAGTCAGTGCCTGGGTGACCCATTCGTCAATCGGATCGGTCATCAGCAAGACCTCGAAGTCTTTTGATTTGAGTTGTTCAAGCAATGGACTGTTGATCAGGGCCGACAGGTTTTCGCCGGTGATGTAGTATATTTCTTTTTGATCCGGCGGCATGTCCTTGACATATTGCTGCAATGACTTCCATTGGCCGTCGGATTTCGTGGTTTTATATCGCAGCAGATCCGCGATTTTATTTTTGTTCTCGATATCGGTGTGCACGCCGACTTTAAGCACGGCGCCGAATTCCTGCCAGAATTTTTCGTACGGCTCCTGCTCCAGGCCATTTAACAGATCAAATAGCTTTTTCACCAGGTTGCGCCGGATGTTGCGCACCAGCAGATCCTGCTGCAAAATTTCGCGACTGACATTCAGATTCAGATCCGGTGCGTCCACCACACCTTTCACGAACCGAAAGTATTCGGGCATCAACTCTTGGCAATCATCCATGATAAACACGCGTTTGCAGTAAAGCTGCACGCCGTGTTTGGATTCAGGATTGAACAGATCAAAGGGCGCCTGGGACGGGATATAAAGAAGGGCCGTGTATTCCGTGGTTCCCTCCAGCTTCAAATGGAGCTTTTCCAGCGGTGGGTTCCAATCATGGCCGATGTGCCGGTAGAACTCCTCATAGTCCTGATCGCTGACGTCTTTTTTATTCCTGGACCAGATCGCCTTCATGGAGTTAAGGGTTTCTTCTTTTATCACCTTGCGTGTGGTTTCCCCGATCGGCTTTCCGTCCTTATCTTTGAGCTGTTCAGCTTCCGGGATCGGCTCATCTTTCTCCACTTCCATAACAATGGGATAAGCAACAAAATCAGAATGCTGCTTCACGATTTGGCGAATCGTCCACTCATCGGTGAAATCCTGGTCGCCTTCCTGTTTCTTTTTCAGCTCCAGACTAATGACCGTACCGCGGGTCTCTTTTTGAGCCTCTGTGATGGTAAATTCTCCGTCACCATGCGATTCCCATCGGACAGCTTTTTCCTGGCCCGCCGCCTTTGTCAGCAGCGTCACTTTTTCGGCCACGATGAATGAGCTGTAAAAGCCGACGCCGAATTGGCCGATCAACTCCGGCGTGATGGTATCGTCCTTGTTGAGCTGCTCCATGGCTTGAAGGAAGCCATTGGTGCCGCTTTTGGCGATGGTTCCGATATTGTCCAAGACCTCATCGTAGGTCATACCGATACCATTGTCTTCCACGGTCAGGGTATTTTTAATCGCATCCCGCTCAATTTTGATTTCAAATTCCGTATCGTCTTCCTGTAATCCCTCTTCTGTCTGGGCCTTGAAGCGCAGCTTGTCGATCGCATCAGATGCGTTGGAGATCAATTCCCGTAAAAAAATTTCCTTATTGGAATAAAGGGAATTGACTATCAAGTTCAGCAGCTGCTTAACTTCAGTTTTAAATTCATGGGTTTCGGTTTTCTCAGCCATTGTTCGGTGTACCTCCTGTTTAACGTAGTTCTAAGGATAACCTAAATTTTTTAATATATAATTAGTGCAAAAATGAAATTGTCAAGGTGAGGAAAATATCTGTTTTCTTTTATAAATATAGTAATTTCGAAATTGAAAGAAACAACGTTTACAATTGAATTAAAAGACGATAGTAATATTTTTACGACAGGGGTCTAGCTGGATAAACCATGTTTTTTCTTGTAAATCTCAAAAAGAGAGACCAATGGATTCTTTTAAGATATTTTTTATTCGAGCCAGGGTCCATTCCTTAATCTTTTCTTGAATACCCCAATATTTCGGTAATCTATATTGGAAGATTATAAGGGGAATAAAAAATGCGCAAAGAGCTTACAGATCAGGAACTGGATACGTACTCGCGGCAGATTGTTCTGGCCGATATCGGCTACGACGGGCAATTGAAGCTGCGCAATGCTAAAGTGGGCCTGATCGGGGTGGGCGGCCTGGGCTCACCGGTCGCCCTTAAACTGGTGGGCATGGGTATCGGCCACCTTCGATTCGTCGATCGAGACATTGTCTCCCGCTCGGACCTGCACCGACAGCATCTCTACGATGCTGAATCCCTCGGACGGCCTAAAGTCGAAGTGGCCTTTGATAAATTAAGCCGCCTGAACCCCGACGTGACATTGGAACCCGTGCCTGAATCGTTGAATTCCGGCAACGCTGAAGAGTTGATTTCCGGCATGGATGTCGTCATCGACGGGCTGGACCGTCCGGAGCCTCGCTACATCGTCAATCGAATTTGCAATAAATTAAAAATTCCATACATTTTCGGCGCCGCCATCGAAGCATTTGGTAATGTGTCGACCATATTGCCCGGCCAGACGTTTTGCCTGGAGTGTTTTATGCCTGATCTTAAAGACGAAGATCTGCCGGTCTGTGGTCTGGTCGGAGTACATCCTTCGGCCATCGGCATTGTTTCCTCGGTCCAGGTGTATGAGGCCGCCAGGGTGCTGATCGGGCAGGAACCCAAGCTGTATAACAAACTGCTGTATGTTGACCTCAGGGAGTTTGAATTTAACATTCTTGACATTCCCTCATTGGAGTCCTGCAAAGTATGCGGATCGATGCCGGATGGGGAACCGATGGAGGTCACAGACCGGTTTTTTGAAGAAACCTGTGCCCGGGACGGCCGTCGCAATTTTGTAATTTCACCTGTGAAGAGAATTGACCTCGACATGGACAAGCTTGGCACGGTCGTAAACGACATCGGCCTTCAAATAAAGACATCCGGCTCCCTGGGCATCACGTTTAAAAAATCCGAACAGCTCACAGCCTGTATCCTTAAGTCCGGAATTATGATCGCCCAGACCCCTCCGCAGCTGGATAGTAATTTCAAAAACGCGGTTATTAAAACCTGGAGATCAATTCTGATTGACGGGATGGGGCTGCCCGAGGATATTGTGCCTGAGGTGGTTTAACAAAGAACTCCATCAATGATAACACAATGATAAAATTCCTTATCGCAAATTCCAATGACACTAAAATTGGAGGAATTTATGGCTCTGCACTTTGCCAAAGAAGAATTTGCCGAACGGCAGCACCGAACCACCGAGCAGTTGAAAAATCAGCAACTGGACGGTCTTTTGATGTTTCGCCAGGAGAGCATGTATTACCTGAGCGGCTATGACAGTTTCGGCTATGTGTTTTTTCAGTGTCTTTATCTCGGTACGGATGGACGATTGATGCTGTTAACCCGGGCACCGGATCTACGACAGGCCCAGCACACATCCATCATAGAAGATATCCGTATCTGGGAGGATAGAGCCGACGCCGATCCGGCAGTACAGTTAAAAAACATACTGGAGGGGTTTGGGTGTAAAGGCCGGAAGCTGGGGGTTGAGTACGATGCCTATGGTTTGACGGCTAAAAGCGGCAAACTGCTGGAAGCCGCCCTGACGGATTTCTGCACCCTTGAAGATGCATCCGATATTGTCAGCAGGCTGCGGGTGGTAAAAAGCGCAGCTGAAATGAAATATGTGCGCAAAGCGGCCGAGCTTGCGGATCTAGCTTATGATGAAGCCTATCGACTAACGGGGCCCGGCACAGACGAAGGCGACATCCTGGCAGCCATGCAGGGCGTCATCTTTGCAGGGGGCGGTGATTATCCGGGCAACGAGTTTATCATTGGTTCGGGTGAGGATGCCCTGCTGTGCCGCTACAAATCGGGGCGTCGTAAACTTGACGATCAAGATCAGCTGACCCTTGAATGGGCGGCCGCCTACCGCCATTATCATGCCGCCATGATGCGGACCATTCCAATAGGTCGGGCAACCGATCTACATGAAAAAATGCATCAGGTAACCACCGATGCCATGGATGCCTGCATGGAGGCACTAAAACCCGGACGCCCGATCGGTGAGGTGTTTGATGCCTATGCCCGCGTCTGCGACAGCGCCGCAATGAAGGACCACCGCCTGAATGCCACCGGCTACAGCATGGGGACGACCTTTGCCCCGAATTGGATGGACTGGCCCATGTTTTATCACGGCAATCCGGTCATCGCAGCGCCAAACATGGTGTTTTTCCTGCATATGATTTTAATGGACAGTGTTACCAACCACGCCATGTGTTTCGGCCACTCGGTTGTGGTGACCGATACCGGCTGTGAATGCCTGTCGAATCGTTCCCTGGATCTGGTGGTCAAATGACAGAGGACAGAAGTCAGAGGACAGAGATCAATAGTTAAATAGTCGACAGATCGAATAGTATCATCAAAACCAAGATTCAGATGACTTGAAAAACAACAATCTTAAAATAGTTTGCTGCCTATTTTTGCATTTACCGCCGGTGATACAAACGTGGCTTCACCACTGTCCGCCTTAGGGTACTGGACGCCGATAATATTGTGATATCATTTTCGTCTCAAGTATTCGCCCGCCAATGCCGATAAACAATTAGTGGTGTTTCAATTGAGAAACATCCCAATAAAATTATAATTTATAATACTATTGGTAAAACGGCATGGCAACTAATCATAAAACAAACAAATTCAGCCAGCTAAGTATCGCGGCGCAAATTATAGACGGCTACATTAAAATTGATTCCAAAGCGGAGTTTGAACAGGTTCTGCAACTCTTCCCGAAAAATCCCACTTTGATTCGAACCTATGCTGACCTGCTTGTAGAGAAAGAATCGCCGCACATTGCGGCCGAATCGTACGCCGAGGCTGCCAATCTTTTTATCGATTCGGGGATGACTTTGCAGGCGATTGTCTCTAAGAGTTTGGAGTGGCAAATAAATCCGCCTTCGGAACCGGAGCAAATTAGAGAATTTTTCACACTGTCGCGTGCAAACGGATACCAAAAAACCCCCGCAAATGTTTTCTTTCATTCTTTATCCCATTCTCCCCGGCTGGCCATTTTATACCCCCTGATAAAAATTCGAATACCGGCCGGCAAAATGGTGAAAAAAGTCGGAGATAAAGAAAATTATCTGTACTTTGTAGTCAACGGTGCCTTGCGCGCAACCACTTTTCAACCTGGCAATTCGGACAATGAAATCGTATATAAACGGTCCTATTTTCATTTATCTGAAAATGATTTCTTCGGGAATATCTACCCTTTCGAAGATCAACAGCTGTCTGAGTCCTACGTCGAGACGATCACCGAATCTGAACTGCTGAAAATCTCTAAAATAAGCTTGATGAAAGTGTCCGTCCAATATCCTGAGGTTGAAAAGGCTTTAGCTGATTTATTCACCTCTCAATCCGGTATCGAAGAGAGAGCAAGGCCCCGGGTAGAGAGAATGGGAAGCCGGCAGAAGATCCCGGTAAAAGTACATGTGCAGGCCCAATCATCAATTAACGGCAACCGACCGCCGGATTTGACCGGCTATTCCAGGGATATTTCATACGGGGGAATTTGTGTTTTGCTGGATCCCGAATGCCAGGACAATGCTTTGATGAAGGCTTATGGCAAAGGCGCCGAAGTCCAGATCAGTTTGCCAAGTGAGGATCTTACCGCCAACGTTACAGGCAAAATCGTCTGGAACCGGCGGATCGACATCGAGCAAGACACGGCTATCGCCCTGGGCATTCAATTCAGGGAAATGTCTCCGAAATCACGGGGTCTGCTGCTGGGTTTTGCCAACAGCTTAAAAGTAACCTGAGTCCACGACCACCCCGAGCATGGCACGGGAATACTTGGGTTTGTCCACCTTGGGCGCGGTTTCCCCGCCCCAAACGGGGAAAGACCGGAAAACGCCAGTACGCTTATCGATAAACTTGGCATCCCGCCATGGCGGAATTTGTATGGCAAGATCTAATTTTCCGACAGGGATCTGAATCATGGCACACTCAAATGTTTCACAGAAGCCAGAGCGAAACTTTGATCAACGCAGAAGTTCCAGGATGTCTTTTGCAAAAAATCAGATGTTGACTGCCAACTGTGAAACCAGCGACGGTCTGTTCAGTGCCTCGGTAAAAGACTTGAGCCAAGGCGGTGCCTTTATCCAAACCAAAAGAAAGTTAATGCTGGAGCAAGAGATTGCAATGACCATCTCGCTTCCAAACTCCGAAGAAGTCCTGATGGTCACGGGAGAGGTAGCCAGAACCGCTTCCGATGGATATGGAGTGGAATTCAAAATTATATTCAACGAGTAAATCCAGATCGGAATTACCAGAAACAGAGAAAATGTAGACTACCATAAGTCGTTCCGCCGCAGGTGGATCAATCATCATTCGTCATTCCAAAGGGCCGCCTAACTGCTTCTCAAACAACTGCCTGAGCCAATCCGGAATATCCATTTTTTTAAAATTATCCATGTCCAGGCAGACGGTCACATTATGGCCGACGATCCTCGGATCGTCTTCGCTTTCTTCAAAAACACGATACCCGAAGGTAACGGAAGTACGGCCAAGTTTACGAACCCGGACTTCCACCTCGATATTGTCACCATAGCTGAACGGTCGACTGAAGTCAGACTCCAGATGCACGGTGGGCAGACCGATACGGTGAGTATCAACAACAGTATGATACTCAATACCAAGTTCATCGGCAAAAAACTCCTCCAAAGCGACATGAAAATAATGCATAAATCGCGGATAATAGACAATGCCGGCACGGTCGATGTCGCCAAAGCGAATTCTAAGTTTGGATCGAAATGCCATGATTTTTTCCCATGATTTTTTCACTTTAGGATGCTGCGTGGTTTTTAAATGCCTGGCGATGAGGATCAAACGCCGCGGTTCAGATTGCCTGATGAAAAAATCATTCCGACTTCCGCATTCCAACTTCCGGATTCAAATAGTTGTCCTCAATCGCCTTCACCATATTGGTCATCGCGACATAGAACGGTGTCGCAATCCCTTTTTGACGGGCATAGGCGACAATTTTTGCACCCAGATAATCAATTTCGGTTGGTGTTTCATTATCGATATCAAAGCACATGGAGTCCCGGTGTACTCCCACCTTTGCCAAATAGCCCAGAGCTTGATCAAGGTATTCCTCGCCGAAGTCGTAACCCATTGCTCTGGCTACAGCAAGTGCCTCTCGAAAGCAGGCATCGGCGACTTCTCGGGTGGGTGGAAATTCCAGGGCATCTTTAATGGTTTTATTGGTCACTGCGCAGATCGAGGCCATGGTGCATTTCATAATCATTTTTTTCCAGACATAGAACTTTATATCGTCAACACATTCAGTATTCAAACCGCCTTCTGTCAGCATCGCAGCTATTTCTTTTGCCAGTTTGTTATTTTCAGGGATAAGGCTCCCAACGTGATTGGGGGGATTAAAAAAGGCCGTCACCGCATGTCCGATATTCTTCAATGATACGCCATAATTTAGTGACATACGGAAAACCGCGTCTTCGCCAAATCGGCTCGCAATGAGATCCTCGGTTCCCAGGCCATTCTGGGATGAAATAATTTTTGTACCCGATTGATAAGAATCTTCAAGATAATTTAAGACCTGCTCGAGATGAAATGTTTTGGTGGTGATAAAGATCAAATCCGGATTGTAGTTTTTAAGTGATTCTATTTCCGTAATATAGTGTTTCAACCGGGATTGATAACTGATTACTCCGGATACTCGAATGCCTTTTGTTAAGAGAGCAGCACCCGCATCCGGATTGCGGCCGACAAGAACAGTTTCCGGGTAATTGCCCAGTAATGCGGCCGCCAGGACTGTACCTGTCGCCCCTACCCCAATAATTGCAATTTTGTGTTCTCCCATGGATCACCTCCTGAGCATTTCCCGAGACGGTGCTCGGAACAAATGGCACCAGTCAATTGAATACTGAAGATTGAAAATTGAATATTTGTGGTATTCCAATTCTTCAACTTTTACTTGACAAGTAAAAATGTATGGAGTATTACAACAAATGATCAATAATGTTTACTCATTTACATAAAATAGTTATAATAAATGAATAATATTCATTATCATTGTATATTATAGCCTGGATTAAGAGTTCAACGTTCACGGTTCCTCGTTTAAGTACCTTAAATGATTTCAAATAATACTATCGCACGCCAACCGAGTCGAAGTTAATGTTTCACCGCGGGGGTGATAGATGCCGATCCAACAATTATGCATAAAAGAACGGATGTCGGCAACTTATAACCGTTGAACCCTGGTCGCCTTCGGCGCCGCCAAAGGCGGATAAACCTTGAACCCTGCTTGTGGGGTCGACTTGTCCCGTCGTAGCTCGAAGAGCGAAGTCGGAAGCCCGGAGGGCGGAGTCCCAAAACCAGAACCGATCACTTTAGTTATAATTCAATGAAAGGGGGCACTATGGATGTAAAGGAAATTCAGGAGAAAATCAAGGCCGCCAATGTCGATTCATTGCGGATCGATTTTCCCGATTTGCATGGAATCTGCCGCAGCAAACTCGTCCCGGCCGGTCGGCTCGATGAGGTTTTAGATGAGGGCTGCAATCACGTTAACGCCACCTATGCGATTGATTTTGCAAATGATGTTGCCATGGGTACCGGTCTGGGGGATGAGATCCAATGGCGCGATATGAACATCAGACCGGATCCGAGCACTTTTGCCGTGTTGCCTCATTTGGAGGGAACAGCCCGATTCATCGGTGATGCCTATGGACCTGACGGCAACCGCCTTCCGATGGATCCGCGCTATGTCCTGCAACGCATCATCAAGCGTTATGAAGATTTGAATCTGATTCCCATGGCCGCATCGGAACTGGAATTTTTCCTTATCAACCAGGGCGGTGAGGCAGACGGCGAAGTTTACAATGCCAGTCCATCCTGCGTCTATCAGGTTAATCCGATCATTGATCCCAAAGGTATTTTAAGAACGCTTCAAAATACCTTCATCGAACTGGGTCTCGATATTATTTATATCAATCACGAATTCTTCCCGGGGCAATTCGAAGTTAACTGGAAGTATGATCATGCCATGAAAATGGCTGATCAAACTTTCACATTTAAATATGTGTGCAAGGAAGTTGCCGCTATGAATGATCTGCTGCTGACGTTTATGGGACGTCCGAAGACTGATAACGGCGGCAGCGGATACCATATTCACGCATCGCTGTGTGATCCTGAATCCGGCAAAAATCTATTTGAAGATACGGCAGCAGAAAATGGCGTATCTGACCAATTGCGGTATTTTCTGGGCGGCCAGATGGCCCACGCCAAGGGTATGTCAGCCATTCTGGCACCGACGATCAATTCTTATCGCCGCTTCGTACTGGGTGCCTTCTGTCCATTTTATATAGCCTGGGGTTGGGATAACCGCACAGTATACTGTCGGGTGCCGGCTGAGCGTGGTTCGGCTACTCGGGTGGAAAATCGGGGACCGTGTGCTTCGGCCAATCCTTATTTGTCCATGGCGGCTGTATTGGCTGCCGGCCTGGACGGCATCGAAAATAAGACCAATCCGGGCGAACCGGCACCGGATGATGTCTACGGAGCCGAACCCGGAACATTTGAGACCGTTACCTTCTGGCTGCAGAATGCCCTTGAAGATTTCAAGGCCGACGAGGTCCTGTGTGATGCTTTAGGGCCCGAATTGGTACAGGCATTTTTGGCCCTCAAGGAGCATGAAATCGAGCGTTATCGGACCAGCGTGACCGACTGGGAATTTAATGAATACGCGTACCATCTATAAGTGCTTCGCACGGTTGATTGGTTGATTCGTTTATTGAGTTGAATAGTTTAAAGGATTTTAATCTGATTTTACTAAATCAACCGGGTGAAACGTTAACGATCTGACGTAAAATTGATTAAATCCTTTCAACTTAATCAACTAATCAACTTATTTAACTATTCAACTAATTTACATGGGAGGTGCACCATGTGCGGTATAGCAGGGCTGATTGCCAAGGATTCGCCCACTCTGGGAAATGATTTGATCAACATGCTCAAAGAACTCATTCACCGGGGTAAGGATGCCACCGGGGTAGCCGTTTATGAAAACCGGGATACCATTGACCTCAGGGTTTCAATGACAGCCGCAGATTATCGAACGGACCTTGAAGAGACCATCAAAAAATATGGGCCGATTTCAAATGACAGAATTTACCCGGGAGCGGGTATCTTCACATTTTATGAGGCATCGATTGATATGGACGCTGCCAGGGTATCTGAATTGAACTGGGATATCGATAGCCATCCCGATATTTGCGTTCACTCCCTGGGCCGGCACCTCAAAGTCTACAAGGACGAGGGTTCGGCCGAAGAATTGCAGAATTGCCACAATATTCCGGCTATCAAGGGCACCCACGGTATCGGACATGTTCGCCTGGCAACCGAAAGTGTCGAAAATATTAATTTTGCGCACCCCTTTATTTCTTACCTCTACCCGGAGCTGGCGCTCGTGCACAACGGACAATTCACCAACTATTTTAATATGCGGCGCAAGATGGAAAATTGGGGCGTGCGTTTCAAAACCAACAACGATTCTGAGATGGCCGCCCACTTTTTAGCCTATCAAATGAAAGAAAAGGGAAAAGATCTGGAAGAAGCGCTGCACCTGGGCCTGGATACATTCGACGGTGTCTTTACGCTGCTGGTCAGCACATCCAATCAGATCGGCGCTCTGAGAGACCGGCTGGGCATCAAGCCCATGCTGTCTTTCGAGAAAGACGGCGCCACGGTGCTTTTCGGATCAGAGCAAATTTGTTTAACCCCAATTGTCTCCGATGTTTATGCCACGGAGATGGATCCAGGAGGTGTACAGGTATGGTCCGTTTAGACTTAGCAGGCATGAACTCCCGGGAAGTCAATCAAAAGCTGAAAGAGCTGATCAAAACCGAGACCGACATTGAGCTTGACAATCCCCACTCCATCCACAACTTTGCCACCGCCCTCATCGGTGAAGGGAAAATCACCCTGCACGGCAGCACCGGCTTTTACACAGGCGGCTTCCTGGAAGGGCCCACTTTAATTGTCGAGGGCAACACCGGCTGGTATACCGGCGATAATATGACTTCCGGTGAAATCATTGTAAAAATGAATACCGGCAGCAACGCCGCCCCGTCCATGGTGGGAGGAACCGTCGTGATCAAAGGCAACAGCGGCAGCCGTGCCGGCTGGGGCATGAAAGGCGGCACCTTGATCGTTTGCGGCGATGTCGGGCGCTGGGCCGGAAAAATGACCCTGGGTGGACGCATCGTGGTTCTGGGCAGTGTCGGCGAAGGTATTGGTGAATCCATGTATAACGGGATCATCCATGTGCTGGATCCGGCCGCAGAAGAAAAGCTCGGCGGCAACGTTAAATTGGTAACCATTGAAGATCGCGAAAAATCGGAATTGGAATCCCTTTTTAAAAAGTACGCCATCGAACAGGGGGTTGATGACTTTAAAAGTATCGTTCCCAAGGTCTATGGTCGCCACGAATACGTTCTATTCAAACCAACCCATAAACAAGGGGCAGGGGTATAATGGCAACAGAAGAAAAAAAACAACCAAAGGTCAAAGATGTCCAGCGGGGAATCTGGTCTCCCGAGACAATCACGGAAATTAAATATAAAGCGCAGGTCGGCAAACACCGCATCCGGGGCTGCGGCACCCCGCGAAAACTGCCGCATATCGACGACTTGACCTTTTTACCGTCTCAGCTAACCCGCATGTCCATTGACACCTACCGCGAAGACTGCAAGACCCAGACAGTTTTAGGCGCCCGGTTTGCCACAAAGCCGCTGGTTATTGAAACACCGATCATGATCTCCGGTATGTCTTACGGTGCCCTGAGCAAGGAGGCCAAAACCGCTCTGGCCAAAGCCACCGATATTGTCGGCACTTCCATCAATAACGGCGAAGGCGGTCTGCTGCCGGAAGAAAGAGACAATTCCTACAAACAAGTCGTCCAAATTCTACCGAGCCGCATGGGATTTACCCTGCGCAATATTGAAGCCGCAGATGCCCTGGAAATCATCGTCGGCATCGGCGCCAAGCCGGGGCTGTCCGGCCACCTGATGGCCAGCAAAATCACCAGGGAAATTGCCGAATTCAGACAACTGCCCGAAGGAATTGATCTGCACAGCCACCCACGCCACGGCGACATTTTTGGAGCTGATGATTTATGTCTCAAGATGGAAGAATTAAGAGACGTAACTGACGGCGAAATTCCCATATTTCTTAAACTCGCCGCCGGCAGGGTCTGGGAAGATGTTAAAATTGCCGTTAAAGCCGGTGTAGACGGCATTGTCATCGACGGTGCCGAAGGCGGCACGGGTGCCGCCCCGGTGGTGGCATCGAACCATCTGGGCATCCCGACTCTGCCGGCCCTGGTTCAGGCCGTTCGCTCCCTGGAGGACATGGGCGTTAAGGAAGACATGAGCCTGATTGTGTCCGGCGGTATCAAAGACGGAGCTGATGTGGCCAAAGCTCTGGCACTGGGCGCCGATGCGGTTGCCATCGGGACCGGCGCCATGGTGGCAATGGGATGTGCGGTTTGCCTGCGATGTCATGAAGGCAAATGCGCTTTTGGGATCGGTACCCAGGATCCCGAGCTACGCAAACGACTTGATATCGATCAGGCCGCTCAACAGGTGGCCAACTATATTCAAGCCATGACAAACGAAGCGATTATCCTGGCGAAAGCCGCCGGCAAAAGCAAGCTGACCAGTCTAGAACGCGAAGATCTTCGTTCCCTGACCCTAGAAGCCTGCGCCATGACCGGTATTCCGCTGATAGGATCGAACTATACCTTTGGTGAGATGTTTGGATTTTGTTAGCGGTTAACCGACGTTGCCACAAATGTTTGTCGTCGGTGACCTTAAATTATTTTATCAATAATTGACGCCGATACTCGATGCTGGATGCTCGATGAACTTCAATCATCGACATTATCCAAAATCAAGTATCAAGGATCCAGTATCTGATCATTGCTGTCCAGCAGATGGATTCTGTCTTTCTAATCGTTAATGGCGAACCAGCAGGACTGATAATTATGCGAATCGAGGAGCATCCGATACTTGGGCAATTTGAAAAGGGCCCCAGGATTCAATTTACCTTTGACGGCAAAGCCATGGACGGATTTGAAGGAGAACCGATTGCCATTGCGTTGCGCAGCAATGGTGTAATGATCCATCGCTATACTTCCCGTCGCAATCAACCACGGGGGATGTTTTGCGCCATCGGGCGTTGCACGGATTGCATCATGGTTGTAAACAGCCGCCCGAACATCCGCACCTGCGTGGAACCACTCCGGGCAGGCATGATAGTTGAGACCCAGTCGGGTAAGGGTCCGGAGAAGTGATGCGTCAACTGATAATTATATAGCAATTATTCAGAGGATTAGTTTCACCGCCCATTCGCTTCGCTCATTCGAGCCGCAAAGTTCGCGAAGAATTTATTTCTTATTCCTTTTCGCTGAGAGGGCGAAAAGGAATAAACTCGAACCCTAATGGGTAGGATTTATATGTACATAATTTACTGAAGGCAAGTTGGTTTTCATTTGCCGGCGTCTCAGCGGCAAATGAAAAAGAAAAAGTCACTCTGCGTCCTCGGCGTCTCGAGCGCAGCCCCGCGGAGCGGGATGCAAGCTCGGGCGGTGAAATTAAATAAAAATGAACTTATTTGCAAAATTTAAGCAATCGCAAAAAGTGGAAAGCCAATTTGACTGCAATGGAGTAATTCATGCGCAGATATGAAATGATATGTGTCGGTGCCGGACCGGCCGGGTTGGCCGCAGCTGTTGAAGCGGCACAACACGGCGTTCAGGTGATCGTATTTGACGAAAACGAACGACCCGGCGGTCAGCTGTTCAAACAGATCCACAAATTCTTCGGATCCCGCGAACATCGTGCCATGGAGCGCGGGTTCAATATCGGCAACAGTTTTTTGGAAGAAGCTAAAAATCTCGGTGTTGAGGTTTCGTTAAATTCCGTGGTCCTGGGAATTTATGAAAATGGTGCCCTTAATGTCATGATCGGCGACCGGATCGAACAGGTCAAAGCTCAAAAAACACTGGTAGCCACCGGTGCGTCTGAAAATATGATTCCGTTTCCAGGCTGGACATTGCCCGGCGTTATCGGCGCCGGTGCGGCTCAAACCATGTCCAACATTCACGGAATTCGACCGGGCAATGATATTCTGATGGTGGGCTCCGGAAATGTGGGTGTCATCGTCAGCTACCAGATGATGCAGGCCGGCAGTCGCGTGGCCGCAGTGATCGATGCCGCGCCTGAAATCGGCGGTTATGCGGTGCATGCCGCCAAGATAGCCAGGGTCGGCGTGCCGTTCATGATGTCCCATACCATCAAAGAAGCCCATGGCAAAGACCGCGTCGAGGGCGCCACCGTCATCCGGGTCGACGATTCCTGGAACCCGATTGCGGGAACCGAGAAAAGTTTTGAGGTCGACACCATCTGTATCGCCGTCGGTCTCAATCCCATGACCCAGCTGCTGCGCATGGCCGGCTGCAAGACAGCGTTCGTGCCGGTTCTGGGCGGCAGGCTGCCCGTCCACGATGAAAACCAGGAAACATCAGTTAAAGGCATTTACGTGGCCGGTGATGCATCGGGTATCGAA
The DNA here is from genome assembly GCA_902749685.1 of Olavius sp. associated proteobacterium Delta 1. Taxonomy (GTDB): domain Bacteria; phylum Desulfobacterota; class Desulfobacteria; order Desulfobacterales; family JAFDCJ01; genus JAFDCJ01. The sequence goes on from CACVKW010000779.1 coordinate 15,008, forward strand.
GAGGCCAGTACAGCCGTTATTGAAGGTCGGATTGCCGGTCTGGCCATTGCCAACAGCCTGGGCTATCTGGATGACGTATCTTTTCAGCAGCAGCTCGGGCAACAATTTGCTAGCATGAAAGGTCTGCGCAGCGGAAGCCACGGCGAGCAGCGCGGCAAGGCCAAAGAATATTTAAATGCGGTGATGAAAGGAACGATGGATGCCCTCTGATTCCTCAAAAACGGGATTTTTAACGGAGGCAGAACTGAAAGACAGCCCGGGTGTTCCTTCCGAGGCCCGACGCATAAAGGGTCCGGTTGCTACAATAGAATGCATGGAGGACATACCATGCAATCCCTGTGAATCCAGCTGTAATTATGATGCGATTATTGTGGGCGAAGACATTACCAATCTGCCCCATCTGTATGGAGACAATTGCGTGGCCTGTCAAACCTGCGTTTATATATGTCCCGGCCAGGCCATTTTTATGATTGACGAAAGCCTCCCCGACGGCCGGGCCACCGTGATGATGCCTTACGAATACCGGCCCCTGCCGGAAAAAGAAGATATCGTCACGGCCCTGGATCGTGCCGGACACGAACTGGGAGATGCAAAAGTGGTCAGGGTCCGACAATCCAAAAAAATGGATCAGACGGCAACCGTAACCATAGAGGTACCCCGAGACTGGTCCATGCTGGCCAGGGCAATACAGTTAGAGCGCTGATGCTGGATACCTGGTACGTAAGGAGGTTTCAGATGTCAGCGCCGCCCCTGGCCAAAAATAACGGCCAGTTTAATCGAAAAAGAAACTCTGAAAAAGCGAATATCGAAAATCGAATAATGAATGTCGAATATCGAAAGAATGTATTCTGTCGATTTTATAAAAAAATGACTGAGCGAAGCGAACCCACCCTTCAACATACCCGCTTGAAGCGGGTTATTCTGCGGTTCTGCGGCTCGCTTTTAACTTCGTGTAGTTTCATACGAGGAATTAGGTGCAAAGTATAGGGTTTAGGGTAGGAGGACAGCACTTTAGGTGATAGCTGACTGCTCAAAGCTGAAAGCTTAAAGTTTGAGGATAGAATCTGAACGAATATAATTGGAAGCAGGTTAAACAAAAAATCGAAGTTTAAATTCAAACCAGGAGGAATAAAAATGGCAGAACAAGCGTTGGGTATGGTGGAAACCAGAGGTCTGGTGGGCGCCATTGAAGCAGCAGATGCAATGGTAAAGGCAGCTAAAGTGAGATTCGTCGGCCGGGAATTTGTGGGCGGCGGCATGGTCGCCGTGTTTGTGCGCGGTGATGTCGGTGCGGTGAAAGCCGCAACGGACGCCGGTGGTGCAGCTGCCGAACGGGTTGGCGAACTGGTTTCAGTACATGTCATCCCCAGACCGCACAGTGACATTGAATTCACCATTCCTAAATCTGAATAGTGCTCATTTTATCAGGCTGGGGTGGCATTGCCCACTGGTGGATGACGCATGGCGTTGTTGGTGCAAAGACCTGACGATAACGGTCTTTGTATAGATGCCGGCGCTCTTCGGCTTGAGCGTCACGGTACGTGGCGCTGATGCCGGCCGAAGGCAATCAGGTATTTGCTGCCCGAAAGCGATGGGCTGTAATCAATGAACTGGTAAATAGCACCATACGAAGGAGAGATATTTAATCATGGCACTCAGTACGCAGATAATATCCCACCCCGCGCCCGGAGTCTTTGAATTCCTGCGTCAGCGTGTGGGAGCGGTCGGCAAAAAAATTTTTGCTGAAGCCGAAGTTCCGTTTTCAGCTGTGGGACTTGTTCAAGGCAAAGTCTTGGATATGATCGCCGCTGCTGATGTGGCTGAAAAGGCCGCGGACGTCCGTGTCTTTGATTTGAAAGGTATTTGTCCACAGCATGTCACGATGATCGGAATATTTGGAGATATTGCTGATGTAGAAGCAAGTATTGCCGCCATTGAACGGGCAGAACATCTCCGATGATTTTTCCCGATCGGGATTGAACTTTAATTTTGTCCGGAGGACAATCAGAATGTTATTAGCCAAGGTTATCGGAAACGTATGGTCAACCAAAAAAAAGGATGAAATCTCCGCCTTAAGGCTTCTGGTCATTCAGCCTTTGGGAAATAACCTCCAACCGGAGGGCAATATCCAGGTTGCTGCGGATGAGGTCGGTGCCGGATTCGGTGAACTGGTCATCGTCACCCAGGGCTCGCCGGCCATGCGGGCCTTCAATAAAGAGAATTTGATTCCCATAGATGCGGTGGTCGTCGGAATAGTTGATAATATTGAAATGGACAACGATGTCGCCGGAAAGAAAAAATGAGAGAGGATATCGTTGATAGGGTTCGGGCAGCCGGCGTCGTGGGTGCCGGCGGTGCAGGCTTTCCGGCCCATGTCAAGCTGCAATTTGAGGTGCAGCGGGTATTGGGCAACGGGGCTTCCTGCGAGCCGCTGCTCGCCGGCGATCCATACCTGATGCTGAATCAGCCCGGTCCCGTTTTAGACGGTCTGCTGACCGTGATGGACTGCACCGGTAGCGAAAAAGGAACCATCTGTCTCAAATCCAAACACACCGATGCAGTGGCGGTACTGAAAGATAAAGTCTCCGATAATGGATACGCCGGCCGAATCAATGTATTTGAACTGGATGATTTCTACCCGGCCGGCGATGAATTTATACTGGTAAATGAAGTTTTAGGAAAAATCGTGCCCGAAGGAGGGATTCCCCTCAACGTGATGACAGTTGTCAGCAATGTGGAATCGCTGTTGAATATTTCCCGTGCCATGGCAGACCTGCCGGTCACCGATCGCTATTTGACCGTTTGCGGCGAAGTTAACCAGCCCCTTATCTGCAGGGTTCCGATCGGGACGCCGGCCAATGCTGCAATCGATCTGGCCGGGGGTCCCAAAATTCCTGAGTTTGGCGTGGTGATGGGCGGCCCCATGATGGGCAAAGTCCTTGGCACGGGTACTGAACCCATCACCAAAACCACCAGCGGGATCATTGTATTGCATCCAGACCATAATGTCATCCGCGACAAGAGCAGGAGCCTGGACCAGATGCGGTTTATCGGCAAATCGGCCTGCACCCAGTGTTCAAGGTGCACGGATCTTTGTCCGCGGTATCTGATCGGACACGATTTGAAACCACACCGGATCATGCGGCATCTGGCCTACACGCCCGGAATGACCGGCGACATACTGGAAGATGCCCTGATCTGTTCGGAATGCGGGGTTTGCGAAAAATTTGCCTGCCCCATGATGCTGTCCCCGCGGGAAATTAACGCGGCCGTTAAGCAGAAGCTGCTTAGAGAAGGCATAAAAAGGGAGCCCAGAAGCGATACCTATCGGGTATCGCCGTTTAACGAAACCCGCAAAATACCTATCAAGCGGCTAATTGAAAGACTCGAAGTTGGGAAATACGACGTTCATCCGCCCTTCTGGGGAGAAGACATCCAGCTAAATCAAGTCATCATCCCGTTACAGCAGCACCTCGGCAAGCCGGCTGTGCCGGTAGTCAGGACGGGTGACCGGGTAAAAAAAGGCGACCTGATCGGGGAGATCCCTGAAGGCGCTCTGGGAGCCAGGATACACGCCAGCATCGATGGAACGGTGGAGGCAGTGGGAGAGAATATTGTGGTTTCTCAATAACGAAGGGCTTTTTGATAGCCGAATATTTTTTGGTGAAACAAGGTATAGGTTTCAGTGTTCAGGTTTCAGGATATAGCAGCTTGCCCTCCTGACACCTGAAACCTGACACCTAAAGTTGTTAACAATAAAAGCCTGCTAAATCCCGCCTGCCCGGGATAGGATACCAATATGGAACTCAGAGCCATCGCCATGATCGAACTCAATAGCATCGCCAAAGGGGTGGAAGCGGCCGATGAGATGTTAAAATCCGCCGATGTGGCGCTGGTTATGGCGCAACCGATTTGTGCCGGTAAATATATGGCGCTGGTAACCGGCGATGTTGATTCGGTTGAACGTGCATCGGAAGTCGGCAAAGAGGTGGCCGGAGAATTTCTGGTGGATGATTTCGTTATTCCCAACGTTCATTCATCCATATTTCCCGCGCTGACGGCCACCACTCGCATTCATGACATCGATTCCCTGGCCGTTATCGAAACCTTTTCAGTGGCTTCCTCCATCCTGGCAGCGGACGCTGCGGTTAAAGCAGCCAATGTGGACATCATTGAAATTCGATGCGCCACCGGTCTGGGGGGTAAATCCTTTCTTTATCTCACCGGGGATGTTTCTTCGGTGAATTCGGCGGTCGAAGCCGGGATAGAAATATTGCGCGGCACCGGATTAATATTGAGTCATGTGGTCATCCCTTCACCCAGCCGGGATATCGGACGGAGTATATTATGACAAGCCCCGGCTTAATTTTGCGCGAACTTGTTAACCGACCGGAAAACTGGGACTTTTCCGGTGCCCGGCAATTGTATGCCGGGGTAGATCTGGGGACCTATAAGGCGATTACCATCATAATAGATGAAACCGGCCGGCCGCGTGCCGCCCGAATGAGACGGGCTGAAGTTGTGCGCAGCGGTATGATCGTCGATTATGCCGGTGCCCAAAATATCGCCCGTGAAATGATCAATGAGATGAGAGCTGCCAGTCCCTTGCCGATCGAGCAGGGGGCCACATCCTATCCGCCGCAAACGGAAAATGCCAACATAAACGCCACCCGTTACATTCTGGAAGGGAATGGGTTGGAAGTTTTAAACGTTTTAGATGAGCCCGCCGCCGCCAATCAGGTCCTTAAACTGGCAAATGGCGCCATCGTGGATGTCGGCGGCGGCACAACGGGAATTGCGGTGATCCAGGACGGCCGGATCGTGTTTACCGACGATGAAGCCACCGGCGGCGTGCACCTGTCCCTGGTGGTAGCCGGCAACCATAAAATAAGCTACGAGGAAGCTGAACAATTAAAGACCGACCCCAGCAAGAGCCGGGAAATAGTTCCCATCGTGCGGCCGGTCATTGAAAAAATAGCCAGTATCGTGGACGATTGCCTGAAAAAATTCGATAACTTAACGGAAGTCTGCCTGGTCGGCGGAACCTGTGAGCTGGAAGGTTTTGAAGAGATTGTTCAAAAAACACTCGGATTGAGAGCCTTTCGACCGGCGTATCCCCAGTTTATTACGCCGCTGGGGATTGCATTGTCTTGTCTGGATGCAACTTAAAACAGAAAAAATGCAAATATCGAATGTCGAATAATGAATGTCGAATATCGAAGTCAGGAATTCTATCTCTTTTAAAAACGGTCTGAGCGCAGCGATTCAATCCTTCGAAATTCGTTATTCGTTATTCTGCGGTTCTGCGGTTCGCTTTTCGACTTAACATAGTCTCATACGAAGTGTCAGAAATAAAAAGTAATTGCCCTTATGGATCAAAAGCAAATCAGCAGCATTGTGCAGGAAGTTTTGAAGGAAAAAGGTCTGCTGGACAGACCGGCCCTGAAGTCGACTTCAAAACGCATTGAACGCCCCTGCCCGACCCCGGCGGTTTTAACTGTTTTTCATCCCGGGGTTCGATATTTGGAATTGGCCCTGGAACAAGTCCGGCTAATTGAAAATCTGGCCGGCAAGACCAGTGTCTATACTGTCCATTCCGCCCGGGCGTGGGTATGCGGGCAAGACGTCAAAAAAAAATCCGGCTGCAAGTGCATTCTCGATACGGTTAAGCCGGAAGGTCTCGAAAAAGCCCTGCACAAAGCGGATATACTGGTATTGCCGACCTTCTGCTTTAAAACAGCAGCTAAAGTGGCACAGTTGATTAATGACAGCCAGGAAACCGCTATCGTAATTTCGGCCCTCATGCAGAGCAAACCGGTTCTGGCAGCCAACGATGGTTTCACCCTGTTAAATACGCTTACCAACGAAGGGATACGAGAAGAAATCCAACGAATACTTGGCAAACTGGAAAACTTCGGTATGGTTTTCTGTCATACCGATCAACTGGCTAAAATGTTTCAAAAGATGATGGCCAATAAAAACGGGGCGATGCCTTCGGAAATGAGTAAAGAGCCAAATCTAAATACCTCAAGGGGTTCCAGGCTGATTACTGCCAAAGATATCCGGATTGCGGTAGACAACCATCAACGTTCCATCGCACTGGCACCCGGCGGGATCATCACTCCCCTGGCCAAAGATCAGGCCAAAGAATATGCAATCAGAATTGTCCGGGCGGGAATAAATCCCGCCCTAGGAAATTTTCAGCAGAACCCGAAATGAAAATTCAAACTTATAGAAAGTGGTTCAGAGGAGAAGAATAAATGGCCGAGCTCAGAGCCTACTGTCACATCGATCGTATGCAGCCGCAGTTTGCATCGTTATTTGCAAGCTCCTGCCGGGGATTTTTATCGGTGGAAGGGATGGCTTCCCTTTTTGTCGAAGTATTGCCCGGTGTTGAAATCAATCGCCTGGCCGATATATCCCTGAAGGTTACCAATGCAAAGCCGGGGGAAATGATTGTGGAAAGACGCTACGGCATGATGGAGATTCACTCCTTTGAACGTGAGGAAATTTTGCATGCCGGTCAGATGATTCTGGAAGAACTCGGCCTCAAAGAAGAAGATCGGATTGCCCCCAGCATTCTATCGGCCAGTATCATCAACAAAATCGATCCGTATCAGGCTGTCATCATCAACCGCAACAGCAAGGGCATGTTGATTTTGGGTGGCGATGACGTCTATTTGCTGGAGGTCACACCGGCGGCCTATTCCTCAATTGCCGCCAACGAGGCCGAAAAGCACTGCGACGTCCGGCTGGTTGATATTAGATTCTTCGGAGCTGCCGGACGAATTTATTTGGCGGGCTCCGAATCTGAAGTCCAGGCAGCCGCTCAAAAAATCGCTGAAACATTGAAAGAATTGAAGGGACAAAAGCAGTAGTAATCGGAGAATAAACAATGCAACAGGCACTGGGACTCATTGAAACAAAAGGATTGGTTGGGGCAATTGAAGCGGCGGATGCCATGCTTAAAGCCGCCAGAGTTAAGTTCCTGGGACGCCAGAAAGTTAAAGGCGGTCTTGTGGCGGTTATGGTTGCCGGTGATGTCGGTGCCGTTAAAGCCGCCGTAGATGCCGGTGCGGCTGCCTGCCAACGGGTAGGCAATCTGATTTCAGCCCACGTCATCCCCAGACCGCACGATGACATTGATTCGATGATACCCGGCGGCCCCGAACCTGAAAAACCGGCAGAGGATAAGAAGAAGCCGCAAAAAAAGGCGGCCCCTAAAAAGAAGAAAACATGATGAATTCGTAAAAGCATCGTATTCATCATGTTTGTGGTATTTGGGTGGGATGTTTGGGACAAAATTATTCCCATGTTAAGTTATCAGATTACTAAATACTAAACGCTTTTGTAAGCAGATCAACATTATAAATTTTAGGCATTTTTTTTGGGGAGTACCAATATGGCACCTGTTTTCATCTTCGCTGAACAAGTCCGATCTATCGTGAGATCCGGTAAAACAGAAATCGAAATTCCGGAAGGAACCCGCATTTCATCGGCAGCAGCCGATTTGATCAAGGAGAATAAAATCCGGATCAAAACCGTAGCACCCGGTGTGCTGTCTTCCGGCGAATCGAAAAAGACCGAAAAAAAATCGACTGAAACGGCCACCAAGGCCGACACCAAAAAACAAATTAGTCCCCCGGCCGCAAAGCTGAAAAGTGACACACCCCTTGAAAATTCTCCTGAGATATCTGAGGACGAACTCGAAGAAATTGTCAACCGGGTTATTGAGCGGTTCAAGCAGCTGAATGGCAGCGCCGCAGAGAAGACGAATCCGGCAGAGACCGTAAAAGCGGATACAAAGGCCGCTACAGCAGCCGACGGCGATGATCTGGTGATCTGCCGCTGCGAGGAGATCACCCAGGGAGAAATTAAAGATGCCATTCGCAACGGCATTCAAACCTTAAACGGCGTCAAACGGATCACGCGGGCCGGCATGGGCCTATGCCAGGGTCAAACCTGCCAGCAGTTGGTGGCCCGCATCCTGACCGAAGAGCTTGGACTCAGTGCAGCGGATATCGATCCCACCACCGCCCGAGGACCGGTCAGGCCGTTGAGGCTGGAGGTGTTCGCGAATAGTTAAAGGAAGGTTTCAGGTGTCGGGTTTCAGGTGTCCGGAAGCATAAACCCTGAACGTTGCATGAGTTTGTTTTCGCACGGTGATAGTTGCCCTCCATTGATTGATGGCAATTGAAGATTGTTTATCGTACTCGTCGTCGTCCTCGTTCTCGGTATCGAAAAACAGTGTATGGAAGCACGAAGAGAAACGGATCGAGAACGAGGACGAGGACGAGGACGACGACGATGTTATATAATAATTATTACCACTTGGGTGAGGAATTAAAATGCCTAGCAAAGCAGACATAATTATCATCGGCGGCGGTGTGATGGGATGCGCGATCGCCTACAATCTGGCCAAGGCAGGCTTAAAACCGGTCGTCATCGAAAAATCCGACATCGGTGGCGAGGCATCCGGCAGCAACGGCGGCGGTGTGCGCCAATCTGCCAGAAATCTCAAGGAAATGCCGCTGGCCATGGAAAGTATTCAGATATACGGCCAGCTGCACGAAGAATTGGGCATGGACGTGGAATATGTGCGGCAGGGAAACCTCCGACTCTGTACCACCGATGAAGAACTCGAAGCCATGCGCCAGGCTGTGGAGAATCAAAAAAAAGTGGGCTTGGAACTGGTAATGCTTGACCGCAAACAGGTGCTGGAATTAAATCCGCACGTGGGCGATAAGATTATCGGTGCCAGTTATTGCCCCACCGACGGTCATGTCAATCCCTTCCTGGTAACCTATGGCTTTTTTCTGAAAGCCAAAAGCCTGGGCGCACGGTTTTTTACCCACGAAGAAGCCAAAGAAATCCGAATGCAAAAAGGCAGGGTCACCGCTGTTGTGACCGATAAAAATGTCTTTGAAACCGATCTGGTGGTTGATGCAGCCGGAATTGCCGGCCGCAAGGTGGCCAATATGGTGGGCTTGGACTTGCCCCTGCGATCAATCTTTTCAGAGGCCTTGATCACCGAAGCCTACCCGCCCCTTTTTAAACAGATGGTCGGACATGCCAAGGGATTGTTTTACGGGCGACAGACCGCCCACGGTTCATTTTTCTGGGGCGGATTTGTCGGTACCGAGCAATTCATCTACCGCGAAGGCAAGCCGCTTTTCCATTATATCGGTCCGGCAATCTCTCAGATGGTAATTGATTTTTTTCCGGTTCTCAAAGACCTGAACGTAATTCGGATGTGGTCGGGCCTCATCGCCCAGATGTCGGATGCAATTCCGGTGCTGGGTTTTACTCAGGAAGTCCCGGGTTTTGTATTTGCCACCGGATTCAGCGGGCATGGTTTCGGACTGGCCCCGGTAATCGGCCGCTTGATTTCCGAATTGATCCTGGATTGCAAAACATCAATTCCGATCAATGATTTTTGCTATGGCCGATTTCAAAATGGATCGGACCACGAGTGCTCCTGCCCGGGAAATGCGGCCTGTACGACCGTAACAGCAGTCTGCCCCAACAAGCGGGAATGGTTGAAAAGCATCTAGGCGCTTAGAAATTAATTTAGTGCCTTTTGTGCAAAGCAAAGTGTATTGCAATTTATTCGCTGACTTGTAACGGTTGAATATTTTCGATTGAATATTGAATATTTAAGGTCTGCCTCCGGCGGATCAATTTTCAATTCCCCGATAAAGCGGGATTTACGCTTTGCTACATCCGGCTTGTCCGGCTAAGGAATTAGATAGGATCTATAAAAATGACCGACCTTAGAGCATTTGCACTCATTGATCAGCTGCAAAAACAAATGGTGGCATTTATCGGCTCCGCTTCCCGGGGTTATTATCCGGTAACGGGCCAGGCTGCCTTATTCATTGAAATTGCACCGGGAATGGAGATTAACACGATTACAGATGCTGTGATGAAAAGATCCAATGTACGCCCCGGCGCACTGGTGGTGGAGAGATCTTTTGGCATGCTTGAAGTTCATGCCGACGATCCGGCTGATGTCCAGGAAGCCGGACAGGTAGTCCTGGATTTTTTGGGGTGTCAGGAGAGCGACCGGCTTAAACCCAAGATTTTGTCGACAGAGACCATCGAGCGGCTGAATCCTTACATGAGTCAAATCATCAATCGTTTTCGGGCCGCCAGCATGTCGTTGGGTGATGATACCCTTTACGTCCTGGAAGTGGTGCCGGCAGGATACGCCGGCTATGCCGCCAACGAGGCCGAAAAAGCCGCAGATATCACCATTAATCATGTCAGTGTATACGGTGCCAGCGGCAGAGTTTACCTGGCAGGATCCACATCTGACATTCAGGCGGCCAAGCACGCCGCAGAGACAGCCCTGGGGTCGTTGGAAGGCAGAGAGCATTAATGCACGAAACAGTCAAAAAAGAGCTCTTTGAACAGATTATCCGCCTCAGGCCTAGGCTGTCTCCCAAAAAGCGGAGGGTGGCCGACTTTATGATGGAGGATTATAAACGGCTTTTTTTGATGAGCGCCAAGGAAATCGCTCAAAAATGCCAGGTGAGTGAACCGACCATCACCCGTTTTGTCATGGACCTGGGATTTAGCGGGTACGGTGAGTTCGAGCATTATCTCAAAGGGCTTTTGCGCATCGAACTGACCAGTGTGGAGCGCCTGATCAAAGCCAGCAAGGAAATAGATAATGCGTCCATCCTGGAGGCTTATCGCCAGAATACCATCGTGAATTTAGAGAGTATGGTGCAGTCCGTTTCCGAACAGGAGATCCGAGATCTGGCACAAATGATCCATACGGCCAAATCGATCCTGGTTGCCGGATATAAAGCATCGGCTACGTTAGCTTATTACTTCGGCTATCTGCTGAAAAAAATCAAAGAGGGAGTTATCATCGACACCGCCTATTCCGGGGATAATTTGGACGCGATTTCCCTGCACGGTGAATCGCTGCTGGTTTTTGCAATCGCTTTTCCCAGATACCCCCAGCGCACCATCGAACTTGTTGAGTATACCAAAAAGTGTCATGCAACAGTTGTTTGTATCAGCGACTCTTTGAAATCTCCGGTTGTGAACCTGTCAGATCACTATGTCATTATTGATATGGATGGATTTTCATTTATCGATCCGTTTTCTCATATCATCACGTTTCTGGGAGCACTGATCCATGAAATTGCTTATATAGACAAGGATGCCACAGCCCGACGTTTGTCACAGTTAGAAGACGGCGCCCGCAGACGCCGCGATTTCTATACGACCGAACAGGAGGCGTCGCAAAAGTATGATCCTTTGAAATTGGACTATCTTAATCTCTAGCACCCGGTCCTAAAAATTTTTTGCACGTTGATTTTTAAGGTACCAATAACCAATAATCCGGATCACTCTTGTCCAAAAACGAGTTTAGAATGAGTCATATAATGAGTTGTAAAACGAGTCATTGAAAAAAATCCTCCTTGTATGTAGGGTGGTTGTTAA
>CACVKW010000780.1 GCA_902749685.1 Olavius sp. associated proteobacterium Delta 1
AGCATCAAGTATCAAGCATCCAGCATCTGCCCGGAAAAAGCAACGATCTCAGACATAACGGCCAGGCTTGATGACAAGAATTTATGCAACGTTAGGGTATATTGACCTGGCGGCCGGCGCTTTTGAGCCGATTGCCATGCCGGAGGCGGATATGCCTGAAAACCGGTTTAATGACGGCAAGGTGGATGAAAACGGCCGTTACTGGGCCGGCAGCATGGACGATGGCGAGAAACTGGCAACCGGCAGCCTCTATCGCTTAGACGGCGACCACACGCTGCATAAAATGGACGAAAATTATGCCATCACCAATGGCCCCGCCTTCAGCGTGGACGGCAAAACCCTGCATCATACCGACACCGCTTTTTGCCGGCTAAATTCGTACAAGTTGATTTTGTGCCTTTTTGACAAAAAAATTTATTGTGATATTTACGCTGGCCCGTGACGATTGGATATTTTAGATTGAATATTGAACAATTAAGGTATTCTTTCGATTTTAAAAAGGACGGCACCAAGCTACATCAATTTAAGTTGGAACCTTTGGGGGGGCAATGGATAATCTAAAAGCAAAGTTAAAAAACGGCGGTCTCGTAATCGGGACCATGATTTCGGAAATCAGAAATCCTAATTTGGCCTACATGCTGGTGCAAAGTGGATTCGACTTCTTTATTATTGACAATGAGCACGGGGCCTATTCACCGGAAACTGTCTCCAATATGATCGCTGCTGCCCGGGGGGCGGGAATCTCAGTAATCGTGCGGATCCCGGAAATCCGGCGTGAAGCCATCATGAAACCCCTGGATTCAGGTGCTGCCGGTTTACTGGTGCCGATGGTCAATACCGCCGATCAGGCCCAAGAGATCATGACCTACGCGAAGTATCCGCCCATGGGCAATCGGGGGGTTGCCTTGAGCAGAGCGCATAGCGCATATGGTCGACCGAATGCCGCCGAATATTTAGACCAGGCCAACCGGGCAACTTTTATTGCCGTCCAGGCCGAAAGCCCCCAGGCCATTGAAAATCTGGAATCCATCGCCTCGACGCCGGGCGTAGATTCCATTTTTGTCGGACCGGCTGATCTTTCCGTCAGCATGGGTATACCCGGTCAAATAACCCACCCCAAAGAAATGGAAGCCATCGCAAAGGTGATCGATGTTTGTGCACAGCACCATGTCATCCCCGGAATTCATATGTCAAATGTTGAAACACTGAAAGACTGGATTGGTAAAGGAATGCGCTTCGTAAGTTTCAGCAGCGATGTCGACCTGCTGGCCAGGGCAGGGGAGGAGAGTCTTATTCAACTAAGAGAAGGATTGTAATTAATAAACTGCCTTTAGGGGTTCATAGTTTAGCAATTATAGGCGGGATGCAAGCTCGGGCGGTGATATCTAATTGAGCAATTTTTAGCTTAACCAGGCTTTTGAAAAAATATGGCAATTGATAGCGCGGTAACGACGAGGAACAGAGCCACAATTTCACTGATACCGACCGACTCATTTAATATCAGTGTGCTGCTGAAAACCCCTACAACCGGGATGGCCAGGGTACCGATAGAAGCGATGCTGGCGGGAAATATGCGGACCAGTGTGAAATAGGCCCAATGGCAGTAGATCATTGGGAAAAAAATAATATACGTCAAGGCGAATATCGCGCGCGCCGATACATTTAAAGAAATCCCGGAGGGTTCGAAGAACGCCGCACCCATAACTACCGGGATGCCACCCAGCAGAAGCTGCCAGCCTGTTAAAACGGTGGTGGGGGTGTTCCAATCCGTGCGCTTAATCAATACGGTGCCCGTGGCCCATGAAACCGCCGCGCCAAACATAAATACAGCACCCAGCGGTGCGGCGCCAACCGCTTCTAATTCCGGCCTGATTAAAATTCCAAGTGCACTGAGCCCAAGGCCCAGCGCCAGTATTCGGGTGGACGTGATGCGTTCTTTCAGAAGGAGTGCACTGAGTATGTTTGCCCACAGCGGCATGGTAAAGGCAATGATCACCGCCCGGCTGGCATCCATCCGTAAAAGGCCATGAGCTGAAAACAAATGCCATCCGGTGATACTAAAAAGCGCCACAAAACATAAGGGTTTAAGCTCATGCAACGGCATCTTCAGCTTAAAACCGTTCACCTTAGCCAGGAGCAATATCCCGATCCCGCTCATAACAATACAATAGCTCCGGAAAGTCCAGGGCGGGATCTCACTGACTGAAATTTTCATAGCAGGCCAGGCCAGGCCCCAGAACAGGCTAAGCGTGATCAGCAGGAAAATACCTTTGCGGGGCAGGCCAGCGGTGTCGGTTTTAGGACTCGCGCCGGATTGTTTTTTCATCTTATTATTTCGTAACTATTTAAACGCTAGAAAGAAGCCGCGAATTTTCACGAAAGTACATTTTTTAACAACTGTGCTCCTGCTTTTGACCATTGCTATAATTCGCGGTAATTCGTGTCAATTCGTGGCTGAATAATATTTTATCTTTTCACCAAGAAATTACCGAATCTTTCCATTGCCTCTTGCAGGATAGACATTTCTGCAGCACAGCAAATGCGTAACGCACCTTCGCCGCCATTGCCAAAGGCGATGCCGGGTGCAACCGCCACCTTCGTTTCCCGGAGCAGCGTCAATGCAAAAGAAAAAGAATCATCCACCCCCTCGATCTGTGGAAACAAATAAAAAGCTCCCTCCGGTCTGGCAATCGTAACACCTTTCATCGATTGCAATACGCCGAAGCAAAAGTTTACCTTCTCGTGAAGTGATTTTACCATCGATAGAACTTTTTCTTCACCTTGCTTGAGTGCAGTTTCCCCCGCCCGTTGAATCATAGACGGTGCATGGGAAACGATAAATTCATTGAGCTGGGTTGCCTTTTTGACAAGGTCCCGGCGGGCGACAAGCCATCCCAGCCGCCAACCGGTCATACAGTAACTTTTTGAAAAAGACTGGACGACGATTACTGCATCATCCCGCGTGCATAACCGCAGGATTGACGGCGCCACCGCAGCGGCATAATAAATCCGTTCGTATACTTCATCGGCAAGCAACCATAGTCTGTTGCGGCGGCAAAAATCCAGCAGGGCTTGCTGCTCCGTTGAATTCGCGACCCATCCCAACGGGTTGGAGGGTGAGGCGTAAACAAGCAGTCTGGTTTTGGGTGTGAGCGCTTTTTCCAGGGAGGCAAAGTCTATTTCATACCGCCCGCCCTTCCAGCGCAACGGTATTTCTTTCGGATATCCCCCGAAGAGGCTGACGATGGCTGATCCGTTGGGCCAGTTGGGTGTCAGCACAATCGCTTCATCGCCGGGATCTATTACGCAACGAATGGATACATTCAATGCCTGCACCCCGGAGGCTGTAATGACAATTTCCTCGGCCGGATCCACCTCGACTTGATGAAGTTCAGCATATTTAGCTGCAATCGCCTCTCTGAGGCTGGGCAATCCGGCATTTTCCGTATAAAAAGTATACCCCTCATTCATCGCCTGATAGGCTGCATCTTTTAAATATTGCGGCGTCTGCATGTTGGATTCCCCAAAATGGAGCCGAAGAACTCCATCCATGGGAAACGCCGTGTCAGCTATCGCGCGAATTTGAGACGGGGCAACTCGTGATACACCCGGCGCAAGAGAGATGTCGTGCATATACCCATCCTCCAATATGTAACCCTTTAATTTATCAAATCGGGAAAAGTTAACTTATCACGAAAACTGGAAATTACAAGGTTCTTAATTGTAATCTAAAATTAGTGGTTCAAATTTATACATGGATTAATTTGTATTTTTTTATGGAAATTTTTCTCCCGCAAATACGATATGGGTTGACCGATTTTTGATATCGCATTAAATAGATCTGGCTATGTAATCCCTATAGTTGCATAAAATATTGAAATCCAACTTCGCTGCTGCAATGAAGACCATTGAAAGTATTGACTGATCCTGGATTCTGGTTTCTGGATACTG
>CACVKW010000781.1 GCA_902749685.1 Olavius sp. associated proteobacterium Delta 1
CCATCACTCTTGTCCAAAAACGGGTTTAGAATGAGTCATAAAGTGAGTAATAATACGAGTCATTGAAAAAAATCCTCCTTATATGTAGGGTGGTTGTTAA
>CACVKW010000782.1 GCA_902749685.1 Olavius sp. associated proteobacterium Delta 1
ATTGTAGATAAAATCAAAGTCAATATGACGTTTAACTTTTCTCAAGATGTGATTTTTACGAACGCGCAGCTCCAGATTAAATGCGGTGTAAAAAAGTTTGTTTTGAACTTTTGGCTGGCGACCCA
>CACVKW010000783.1 GCA_902749685.1 Olavius sp. associated proteobacterium Delta 1
GATCACAATGCTTTACTTGAACAGCGAGCCGGAAGACAAACTGTGGCAGAAAGCGCCCGTCGGCAGGAATAAAGATTCGCTCAACCCTGCTCCGACGCATTGATGCAAAACAAAGGTATTTAGCTCGTCAGTCTTTTATTAAATAAATGGAGCCGGCAATTTAAAATGATAAATTCACATGGCTATATCAGGTTTAATTTGTCGACAAGAAGGAAAGAGATGAAATTTACGGTTGTTTTGACATTTGTTTGTGCGCTCCTTTTTTTGAGCACCGGAATCGCAAAGTCCCAAGACGTATCGGACCTTAAA
>CACVKW010000784.1 GCA_902749685.1 Olavius sp. associated proteobacterium Delta 1
GAAATTCACCGATAGTGTCCTGTTAGATATCCAGCATCGAGTATCAAGCATCCAGCATCAGCCCGGAAAAAGCAACGATCTCAGGCATAACGACCAGGCAAGATGACAAGAATTTATGCAATGTTAGGGTTGAGTTAACGATTGCTCCAGGCGGTGCGATTCGCCGTAAGTTGAGCTCTATACCATCTGCCTGTGGAGAAAACAATTGTTCACGTACGATGTCGAGCCTGATTGCTGAAATGGTAATAATTTTCTCCATAAATTTCGTATATCTCAGGGCTTCCACAGGTGTCAACACCTGAGATAGATAGCAGTTGCGGTGCCAGTTTTAGTTATGTTGTGAACACCCTGGATCTACTTTTCTGGTTTTTATAAAGGAATGTATTTTCTTTGCTTATA
>CACVKW010000785.1 GCA_902749685.1 Olavius sp. associated proteobacterium Delta 1
ATAGTATTTGGGAATGTTTTAATAGTTTTCTAGGCATAACCATTTGCTGGTTGGGACGAACGAACTGCCCCGCGCCCCACAGCAAAGACGTTCGGCGGTTGCATAATTATACTACCGGGCGTAACGATAATGAGGTTTGGTTGATAAAAATAATGAACAGGAAAAAAAAATTTTCAGGAAGAGGTATGATGTTCATCTGACATCTTAAAATTAGGCAAAATTAAGAATTACGGAAGGAAGCATAAATTTAGAAAGGAGATAAAATGAAGAGGAAAATTTTAGCTGGTTTGGCAACTGGATTGTTTTTGCTTGGTACAGTTGGATTGGCTGATGCATTTTTAATTGAAAGAGATTTATTCATATCAGGTGATGGACTCATTACATCGGACACAGATACAGGTTTATATTGGTTAGATTTAACCGTCACAACAAATCTCTCATATAATGATGTCCTCACTCATATCGGCACGGGAGGTTCACTGGAAGGTTTCAGGTATGCCACCGTTGCAGATCTTGATACGCTTCAGGTTTCCGCAGGGCTCCCTACTGGATTATTTACTTCTACTTTTTTTATATATAGAAACATTGCTGTCCAAAATAAATTGAAAATCAAATACTGCCTTTAATAATAACAGGCAGTTATAAACGCGAAATTGGTGATTTCGAAATCAGGTTATGCC
>CACVKW010000786.1 GCA_902749685.1 Olavius sp. associated proteobacterium Delta 1
AACAACCACCCTACATATAAGGAGGATTTTTTTCAATGACTCGTATTATTACTCACTTTATGACTCATTCTAAACCCGTTTTTGGACAAGAGTGATTTTTTGCATACAATAGTAGAGCAATAGCATATATAAAATCGAATGAGTTTGAGAAGTCAATATTAGATCTCAACTATGCAATTCAATTAAATCCCAAATATCTGAATGCGTATAAAAACCGTGCAAGAGTATATTCACAAACCAATAAATTCCAACTAGCTCTGGTGGATATAGAAAAAGCTATAAATTTAGGTACTAAAGATGCCTGGTTTTACAACTTGGCCGCCTGGACTTATGCTACTTATCCAGATGCTTCAGTAAGAAATGCAGCACGTGCTGTAACGCTTGCACAAAAAGCCGTTAAACTATCAGAAGATTCTAGATCGTTAGACACTCTAGCGGCTGCTTATGCCGAACAAGGTTCATTTGATCTTGCCTTGCGTACTCAAAAATTGGCAATCGAAATGTTACCAGATGATTCAAACAAAGAACTCCGTATCAGGCTCAAAAATCGTTATAAAACATACAAAAACGGTAAGCCTTGGAGGGATAAGGAATCATTAAATTAAAAATACTTAACAAGCGGGATGGAGCTAACAGGAAAAGCTTGGCGGTTTTACGTAAAGATATAGGGTTCTCAAAAGTTTGGTGGCCTGTAGCTCATCCCGGGACGTTGGACATACCGCTAGCGCGGAGAAATAATTAGAATATTTATAACCCACTGAAATTAAACTTTTAAATCCGATTTTTTCCCTATTTCACAGTTAA
>CACVKW010000787.1 GCA_902749685.1 Olavius sp. associated proteobacterium Delta 1
ACACTTGACAATCTTATCGTTGTGGTTTACATATCGCATACTATGGTTGACCCAACGATTCAGTCCATATTGTTGATCGGATATGCCGCCTATGAGAAGATGCGTCAATTGCCTGATTACGTCCGCGAAGCGGCCCATTGCCTCATGGTATGCCGCACTGCGGTTTTGGGCGGACACACCCAGGCATGCCCGGACGGAC
>CACVKW010000788.1 GCA_902749685.1 Olavius sp. associated proteobacterium Delta 1
AAGTATTGACTGATCCTGGATTCTGGTTTCTGGATACTGGATGTCGTTGAAATTCACCGATAGTGTCCTGTTAGATATCCAGCATCAAGTATCAAGCATTCAGCATCTGCCCGGAAAAAGCAACGATCTCAGACATAACGGCCAGGCTAGATGACAAGAATTTATGCAATGTTAGGGTTAAGATCTTCCGCCGCCTGCCGGGCCTTGTGGTAGAGCTCGACCACTTTGGCATGTCTCTCCAGCGGCGGACGGAATTTTAATTGGGTAACCGACAGCTCAAAACCTTGGCGATCGGGCGTGATGTTATCCAGAACCTGCTGGATCCGGTTCGTCTCCGAAGCCGAAGCGGTACGTATATCTACTTTAGCCCGGGCATTTTCAGCCACCACATTGGATCGTGTCCCGCCGTTGATGACACCGACATTGACGGTGGTGCCGCTCTGGTAATCGGTCAATGCTTCCAGGTGCAAAACCTGGCGGGCTAATTCGCAGTTGGCGTTCAGGCCTTTTGTTTAATTCGCCCACCGGCCAAACGGTATCATAATGCCCAGGATGAAAATACCCGGATCTTTTGGCCTGTCACCCGGGAATTCTGCCGTGATATGGTCACCAAAATCCGGAGCCGGAATTCGTTTGACGATCATTCCCAAATCTTCCAAGCGACCTTGAAGATAGCAGGCCAGGCGGTTGCAGGCCTGGGTGTCCGTAGTCGGGGATTCTATTTCCACCAATTCCCGGATGGTTCTTAAAATACCGTCCGTCTCCTTTTCCAGTTTCTGCAACAGTGGGTGCGGCATGGTTTTAAGCATCTTTCCCATCGTTTGTTCGGTGCTGTTAACACCTGTATTTTGCAAGGATCAGGCAATGTTTTCCGGCAAGCGCTTACCCATGCTTATTCTCTTCTCCGTGTGATAACCGTTTGCCAGGTAAAAATTTTCCACCGCTTCATTACCTTCCATAATCTGGAGGTTGATTTTCATACAACCTATTTCAGAAAGTTTACGTTCGGCAAAGGCTAACAGTGTGGACCCGATACGTTGTTTCCGGTAATTCGGCGATACGGCGATCGAGTAAATCCAACCCCTGTGCCCATCATAGCCTGCCATAACCGTACCGATGACAGCCTGATCGTCAAGCGCAACAAAAAACAATCCATCGCCAAATTCAAGCTTTTTGTCAATTACCAGCAGGGGTGCATTGTGATCTGCCTCATATCCGAAAACCGCTTGCCACAATGAGATAACTTGATCACGATGAAGCTGGGCATCGAATGCAGTAATTAACGGATTCATAAATATGCTCCTCATCCAAAGGATTAAAGATCGCAAGGTTTAATCATGAATTGTGAATGAAGGCTCGAATTATAACCGTTTATTCTCTATGCAGGTTTTGACGCTCCGTATCCTCGAATTCTTCAACCACAGGTCTCATCTGAATCCAGTATCCATAACATTATCTGCGATTGCTTTTATAATGAAATAAAGCGGATTGAAAAGCTTTTTTTCTGTGTGTTCTGATTGTGGCCCAAAAATTAAGGTGCTGACTCTATTTATCCAAAATATTTTCTATACGATATTGAGTGAGGTGATTGGAGTACCTTTGAAAAAAATCTGTATTGAGAGGGAAAATGGCTTGTCTATGTGAAAAGATTGCCGGTAAAGACATTGATCTATCTCCAACCTGTATCGGACACCTTTGGATATTCCAGAACATAGAAACAGCGGAGCTTGAAGCACTCAGCCGTGAGGCGTTAAGGAAAAAATCGGCCACAGGCCAAGCGGTGTTTCATGCAGGGAGACCCGACCGACGAAATGTTTCTTATTAAAGGCGGGCGCGTCAAGCTTTCCAAAGTGCTGAATGACGGCTCTGAATTGACGCTGGATATCCGCAAGGCCGGTGATTTTGTCGGTGAAAACATGTTTTCGGAAGAAGGCCAATACCCGGTCAGTGCCTATTGCCTGGAAGATACCCTGACCTGCGGTTTCAGCCGCAGCCAATTTGAAGAATTGGTCCTGCAACACCCCAAGGTCGGATTGCAGATCATAAAAAACCTTAGCGAACGAATCACCTGGTTGACAATGCGGGTGGGCAGCCTGGCCGTCACCAATATTGAAGATCGGCTTTACGATGTGCTCACGAGTGTCGCCAAAGAGCATGGAGCGGTCAGCCCGCAAGGAACAGTTATCCAGTTTCCATTGACGCATGAAGACTTGAGTTTTTTAACCGGAGCCCATCGGGTCAGCATAACCCGCGCCATGAAAGCGCTTAAAGCAGCCGGTAAAATTATCCATGAAGACAAACAGCTCATCTTGCCCACATTGAAAATAGCATAGCCTCTGCATAAATTCATTTCAAAGATGCTGAACAACTCCAAACTTCATTACCCATTCATCAAGCGTCATGAGTTGAAATGTACCGATATTAAACGAAATTTTCTCCTTTCAATCATTATTCTGTTTTATAATTATACAATGTAACAGTTGTTACAGACGGTTGTTCACATGCCGTCTATGCTGTGCCTACCAAATCGAATAAATTGAAATTATATTGTGCAATAACTGCCAATTAGTAACCTTGAAGGGAATTTCTTATGGATTTAGTTAAAAAAATCAAATTATGGCGAGGAATTGGTCAAATTCTTAATACCAAAATGAGGCCAAAGTTATTGGCAAACTGGCAACAAACTTTTACAGCTTCGGATTTGGGGGGGATTTGATTCAAGAGTTCATTGGTGAGTCTGATGGGAGTGCTCATCAGCTTGTCCAAAAACTTAAGGCAGATGACATCGATTGTATGCTTACGATCCCTGCCTGACCACTTTGCAATCGGGCCGGCGGCCTGATCACACGTGTTCTTGAAGCCAACGGTATCCCTACTGTTTCGCTTTCTATTAACCGTCAAATATCAGAGAAACTTTTAGCACCACGAGCTGCTTTTGTTAAGTTTCCTCATGGGGCCTCTTTTGGAGAACCTCACAATCGCTTTCAGCAAATGACAACTTTGCGTGAACTACTGTTGTCACTGCAAACGGCAAAGGAGCCTGGAATATTAACGGATTTGCCTTATAAATGGAGACGTTCGATCTACGAAGAAGTGACTTGGGATTCTTTGGTCGCCAGTCAGAAAGAATGAATGTTTGTTGAAGGAGAAGAGATGACCATGATTAAGAAAAAAATAATTGCCTGCAAGGTTTTCACCGATGAACTTTCCGCTGTTTTACCAAAAGAGTATAGAGATATTGACATTACCTGGCTTGATGCCGGGCTGCACTTTAATTTAGATAAACTCGAATTTACCTTGAAACAGGCTTTAAAGGATGCCGCGACAGAAGGGGCGGATGCAAGATTTCTTTTTGGCAGTGGCTGCCACCCGGATATGTGCCATATTACTAACAGCCATGGCGGGAAAATTCTTGGGGCCAAAAACTGTATCGAAGCTTTATGCCAGGAAAGTTATAATGAATTAGGACAAGATCGCACAATGGTTATAACACCCGGTTGGGTCCGTTTTTTTCCAGACATGATGGCGGCGGCGGGTTGGGATGAAGTGGACATTCGCCAGAATTTTGGTCGTTATGATCGATTTTTGTTAATGGATACTGGCATTAACCCTTTATCCGAAGAAGAAATTCCTGAGTTTTATGACCTAACACAAGTACCGGTTGAGATACAGCAGATTAGCCTTGATCATTTTCGGGCAAAGCTGATTGAAGTGCTTCGATAGCGAGTTGCAGAAATTTAACGGCAATATGGATAATAGAAACTTATCGAGTAAAGATCCCTTAAGTTGGGTGGCGGGCCTCATCATGCTTGCCTGAAAACGTTAATCAGGAGGGAAGCATGTTACAACAAGAAGAAGCACAAAATGTGTCACCGCATACTTTTCCGCCTAAGCAAGTTGTGATGGAATCGCCGGGTGGAGTAAATCCTTTGTATGTGGTGACCTGTACCCCACAAGCAAATTCTCAACTGAGCACTACGACCATTAGTCCGCATATAATGGGTAACAGAAAGTGCGAAATCTAAAAAACCTGTTGTCCCTGCTAAATATCACAGCCTTTCACAAACCAGCGACAAGAGAATAGGATCGGCAATGAGAATGGATTCTGAGAACTGCAGATTTCTCTAATTATACGCCATAAATAAAGACTCTCAGCGCATGCGATATCTGTAGCTATACCCGCACCAATTCAAGGCGTGGGTTTGGAGAGTATTGCCGGCCGACTTTGGCACAGGGTTTTCCTTCCAGCATGACGACATCGGCGGTAAAGGCGTTGACACCACGCATCAGGTAGCTTCCGACCCCATAAGCGTCCACGGGTACCTGCAGTTTTTCGAATTCGGCGATGCGGTCCGGATTGAACCCTCCTGAGACAATAATCCTAACGTGGCTAAAGCCATGTTTGTCCAGCTCGCGGCGCGTCATTTCCACCAGTCTGGGCGTGACTCCGGAGGGTTTAAAGTTTTGCATAACCGGAACAATGGATTTGTCGACCAGGGTATTGGATGTATCCAATCTCACTCCCCAGAGTCTGTCTCCCAGGGCTTCACAGCATTTTAAAGAGGTCTCGACACTGTCATTGTCGAAATCCACCAGCGCCACCAGGTCGACATCCGGATAGGTTTTTCCAAAAAGAGTAATGGCTTTGACCGTATCGCCACCCACTGCGGCAATCAAGGCGTGCGGGACTGTGCCGGAAGCCTTGGCGCCCCACCACTGGGCCTGGGCGTCGGTGGAAACCCCGGTAGCACCGCCGATGTGCGCCGCATATCCGTCACCGCCCTGAACCGCCCAGTGATCGAAGCGGGCCGGGAAATATAGCACCGTCTTGCCGTTGGCCGCATCCACAACGCCGCGAACATTGCTGGCAACCTTGGTGCGGCGAGCCAGAATGCCAAGGTAGACCGTTTCGAGATGGGCAAAAAGACTGGCGTCGCCGGTTATGTGCATCACCGTTTCCCAGGGTGAAATACGTGCGCCATCAAACAGGGTTTCAACCTTTAGCTTCTCAAAACCGCTTTCCCACAGTTCATCCAGCTGGCTGGAAACAGCCATCTTCTTTTCGATGGCCTCGACATATGCTTTGTGGTTACCGATAAATTGCTGGCGGGCCTTACTTTTGAGTTCTATCAATTTATCGAATAATTTGTATGCCTTTTCGTAATCGGTATACTTTCCGGCCGCCAGTTTGAGTACCGCCAGGGCTTCATCCACCCCGCACAGCACAGCCTCTTTTTTCTGAAATACCTGCATGGTGACTTCGGGGTGCAGATCGTGCTTTTCGAGAGTGATCTTCTCCCGCCAAAAATAGATGTCGCTGCGGTAGCCGCGGCGCAACTCCTGGACGGGTAAATCAAATACATGGGCATCCAGATGGTTTGGCATAACGGAATTCCTCTTTCATGAGTTCAAAGGTTTGGGACTTTGCCCTTCGGGCTACGACCCCACACGCAGGGTTCACTGTTTAGGGTTGAGGCCCGATCTAAGCCTGTTCACAGGCCGCCAATTATTTTATGAAAATTCAATTGCCGGCGTGATTGCTTGCGGCATGATTATACAGCTACTAAACGGTTTGGCTAGGTTAGCGCGAGTATGGCCAAAACCGGTTGGTATGTCAAGATGGAAGCGGACAAAAGATGCTGTCTATCTGAGTCCTGAAAATGCAACGGGTGAAAGTATTTTATTGGACTGGCTGATGATAATCCGGCTAAGTTCCTTCAGGAACTCGGGGCGCCGAGGATCTTCCGCCCATTTCGACCACTTTTCCTGTCGCTCGTTCAGATCCTGATAGGCCCACAGATGAACCACTTCGTTAAGTGTGCCGATGTCGGTGGTCCAGAAACCCACCGGATTGAGCCCATGCTCGGACAGTGCGGGTAGAAGCTTGTTTTCGGCAATCGCCAGGTACTGGGGGATTTCCCCCATTTTCATTTGATACGTGCGAAGTTCGTAAATCATCATGTAACTCCTTTTCCGATTAATTGTGGATACGTTTATTCGAGTGCCCGTTCTCCCAAGTTGCCGTAGCGATGGTAATTGTTGCAGATGCTTTGCTGTTGAAAATATTGGATCAATTCAAGTCTGCCGTCTATGAATACCGGTGTCCGTGAAATGTAGAATCCGGTTTCAGCCGCTGCTTTAAATACCGCCGGGGGAACTCTATCCGGTGCTGCATATCGAATGCGGTCGACCTTGGGGATGCTTTTGAGCAACCGGTCGTCCGGCTCATTGAATACCGGATCGCTGCCGATCAGGCGTTGGCCTTCTTTTCCCTGGAGGAAGCGGGTGACGGCGCTATTGATATCTCCGGGGATGCTGACCCAAAGCTTGCAGCCTGCTATTTTAACTGCTGCGATACGGGCCAGGGTCTCGAACAAACTGTCATTTTCGTGCAGGCGCACCACCACGGTTCCCACCGGAAGATAGCGCAGAATATTATCCTGACCCCGCAGGTGAAAATAGTCATTCTCACGCGAGAATTCCTGTTCGTAATGATAAAGGTAGCTTTGAATGGCACGGATACTTTTTTGCATGTCCGGCTCGATTCCGCTAAATTCACCCCAATCCAATTTGCGCTGCCATTGCTGAGCCAGCTGCAACATAGGATTGGATCGTTGAACGGGTCCCACCGTCGGCAGGCCCTTTTCCTGACATTCCATAAACTGCGCCACATACTTCGGGCTGCCGGCCTTGATGCCGGCACCCAGAGCGGATTTGCCCATCCCGCCAAAGGGCTGGCGTAACGTGACGGCTCCGGTAGTTCCCCGGTTTATGTAAAGATTGCCGGCTTTGATCCGTTGCGACCAGAAGTCCTGCTCACGCCGGTCGAGGCTCTCGATACCGGAAGTCAATCCGTAGCCGGTCTGGTTGACCATTTCTATGGCTTGCTTGAGATTTTTGGCCGGCATCACTCCCAGCAGAGGGCCGAAAAACTCCGTCATGTGGGTGGTGCTGCCCGGTTTAACGCCCCATTTGATGCCGGGGGTCCACATCTGGGAATTGCCCGGGACATTCTCCGGTTTCAAGGCCCAGGTTTCAGCGGTTTCCAGTTCCGTCAGGGCTTTAGCCAGGTCATCTTGCGGGGGATGGATCAAGGGCCCCATTTTATTTGTAAAATCCCAGGCTGACCCGGTGGCGAAACTGCGGGCGGCATCCACCAGTTGGCGTTTAAAACTTGGATCGTTATAGACTGCGCGCTCGAGAATAAGCAGCGAGGTTGCCGAGCATTTTTGGCCGCAATTGCCGAAGGCCGAATAAATCACGTCGCTGATGGCCTGATCCCGGTCGGACATATCCGTGACGATGGTGGCATTTTTACCGCCGGTTTCAGCGGCCAGGAAGATATCCGGTCTTTGCTTTAATAGCGCGAGGCCGGTTTCAGTGCCGCCGGTCAAAATAATGAAATCAACACCCGCATGATTCGTCAATCTGGCAGCGGTGGTAGATCCGGAGCAGGGCACAAACTGCAGAACCGATTTGGGTACCCCGGCCCGCCAGAAACATTGACACACCTCCCAGGCCACCAGCACAGCATCGGAAGAGGGTTTAAATATAACGGTATTGCCGGCGGCCAGGGAAGCCGCAATCCCTCCGCTGGGGATGGCAATCGGAAAGTTCCAGGGCGAGATCACGACCCCGACGCCCTTGCCGCGGCAGTGGGCATGATCGATGTCGAAAAATGCTCCGGCGGAATAGGGATAGTACTCGGCAAAATCTACCGCCTCGGAAACCTCCACATCGGCTTCGGTGAATACTTTGCCGGTGTTAGCGGCCGCCGCGCCAATCAGGTCACCGCGTGCTTTGCGCAGCTCCATGGCGACTTTAGACAGAATCCGATGACGTTGTTTATGGGTTTTGCGGCGCCAGCCGCCGGGGTCTTGTTTGGCAGTCTTGGCCGCATTTTCGATGTCCCTGGCGTTTGCCATGGCAAACCGGGCAACGATGACTTTTTGATTATTGCGGGACGGGTCTAAAATTTCGCGCGTGCGGCGGCCGTCATAGATTTCCTGACCCTCCACCACCAGTGGGATTTTCAGTGGCGTGTCCTCAGATTGTTTTTTCCATTTTTTTCGAATTTCGTCAGCCCATTGCCGGTTGGATGCCAATGACCAGTCTGTATTGGGTTCATTTTTAAACTGCGCTTCGAAATACGTGCCGGTTTTGTCTGAAAATTTTTCAGCAAGTCGGTTCTGGTTGCGATGCGGTAACCCGGCGGATTGTCCTTTGTGTTTAATGGAAGATTTGAAGTGGTTCGTTAAAAATTGCCAGGACCTGTTACGGGTACCCAACTGGTTTAAATGCCGCAGGAAATTCTTCGGGCCCGTGTTTTCATCCAATCTTCGTATTAAATATGCAATTGCATGAATGAACTGCTTGCGGGTGGCGACCGGAGCATATACCACTAACTCCTGTCCGGTTTCCTGGATTGTGCGGCGGACGTGATTGGCCATACCTTCGATCATCTCGAAGGTAAAATAGTCGGTTGCGTTGTTTTGTTGGGCGACCAGATATGCATAAGCGATATCGAACAGATTGTGAGAGGCGATACCCAGGCGAACGGTTTTGATATTATCAGGCCGCATGCCAAAGTCCACCATGCGTTTCCAGTTGGCATCCGTTTCAACCTTACTGTCGAAAGGAGCCGGGGGCCAATCAAAGAGCGCCGATTCAAGCAGTTCCATTTCCATATTGGCACCTTTGACAATTCGAATCTTAATGGGGTCTCCCCCGCCGTTAACCCGTTTGCGGGCCCAATCGGTAATTTTTTGAAGAATGAGATAGGAATCCGGCAGGTAAGCCTGCAGGGCCATGCCGGCTGAAAAATTTTTAAATTCCGTCAGATCCAAAGTCCGCATGAAGGCTTCAGCCGTGATTGCCAGGTCGCGATAGGCCTCCATGTCCAGGTGCACAAATTTTTGAACCCGGATTCCATCCTGCCCCACATAGCTGGTTTTAGCGGCTGTGCGATATAGTTCAGTAAGGCGTTGCGTTAGAATGTTAACGGTTTGATCAAACGCCAATGGTTGAATTTGTGAATAGATTGTTGAAATCTTGACCGATATGTGTTCGACAGCGGGATTTTTTAAATCATTCAGATACATTTTCAGTCGTGACGCGGCATCTTCTTCTCCCAACACCTCTTCCCCGATATGATTAATATTGGTTTTCAGGCCCTGGCCTTTGCGTTTCAGCAAAAACGACTCCAATGCCTGCCTTTCACCCGGTATGATCAGATGGCCGCTGTCCCGCTGCATTTTTTTGATGATGCGGGGGATGGTAATCCAAGGGAAAAACCGTCCGCCATGGATGAAAAGAAGCATCAGAAATTTCTCATAAACCGAAAAAAAAGAAGGAATTCCAACCGTTGTCAACAGATAATGAATCTGGTCAGCCACGCGTCGGCTATTGGCCGATCGAAAACTCTGATCGATTAAGGCGGTCAGAATGACTTTATCTTTGGGATTGGTGAACAGGCGTGCCAGTTTGTTATGACGGGCCTTTTCCTGGGGGGTCTGCAGCTCATGGGCTCGATTTTGCCATTTAGTCGCCAGCTGCACAGCTTCTTCAACGAGGTTGTCGGTTTTTTTCATGGCGTCTGTTCTTATACAAGTGAATTTGCTGGATAGTTTCAACTATTAGTCTCTCAAACTTAATGCAGGGTTAAGAATTTGTCACGCAGGAGGTTTAGAGTTCAAAGTACCGGCGCAAGGCGCACGGCTCACGGCGCAGGGATTTAAGGAGGGGCAAACGGCGCAAGAAATGGGTTTAGGGTAAAAGGTATAAGGTTTAAGGTAAAAATTTGGGGTGATTATCTTAAGATAATAAGCGAATTCTCAAGGTGCGGGCAAGTATCAAATCCATAACAATAAACGTTGATTATCCAGCAACCAGTATCGGGCATTCGGCATCGGGCATCCGGCATCCAGCAACGGGCATCCAGCATCGAGCATCCAGCATCGAGCATCCAGCATCCGGTATCGAGCATCCAGCATCGAACATCCAGCAACGGGCATCCAGCATCGAGCATCCAGCATCGAGCATCCAGCATCGAGCATCCAGCATCGAGCATCCAGCATCGAGCATCCAGCATCGAACATCCAGCATCGAGCATCCAGCATCGAGCATCCAGCATCGAGCATCCAGCATCGAGCATCCAGCATCGAGCATCCAGCATC
>CACVKW010000789.1 GCA_902749685.1 Olavius sp. associated proteobacterium Delta 1
AGATCGTTGCTTTTTCCGGGCAGATGCTGGATGCTTGATACTTGATGCTGGATATCTAACAGGACACTATCGGTGAATTTCAACGACATCCAGTATCCAGAAACCAGAA
>CACVKW010000790.1 GCA_902749685.1 Olavius sp. associated proteobacterium Delta 1
ATTGCTTTTTCGAAATAAAGATATAGTGGAATATGCCTTGTACGTCAAGAAAAAATGGAGCACAATATATGGTGCTTAAGAAATGTGCTATGGCAGAAAGGGTTGTGAGGG
>CACVKW010000791.1 GCA_902749685.1 Olavius sp. associated proteobacterium Delta 1
GCTCTCAGTGGATTGCGGTGGATATAATAGGAAAGCTGCAACAGGTAGGCGTCGTCTTGTACCAGCATATTCTTAAAACGACCCTGAAATAAATGGCCATTTCGATTGTGGCGCAGGTTAAATCTTTTGGTATAGGTGGCTCCAAACCACTGCATGCTTCGGCACAAGTTTGCTCGATTGGTGCGAAATAAAAGGTGATAGTGGTTGTCCATCAAAACGTATGCAAATAGGTCTATTGCAAACCGCTCACCCATCTGACCGGCAGTGTCTAAAAAAAGCTTGCGGTCATCATCATCGATAACGATATCCTGCTTTTCATTACCACGGGATAAAACGTGATAAAGCGCACCCTCATATTCTATCCGCCATGCACGTGTCATGAATTTTTTTACCGATTCTCAGTCAGTTTGTCAATAATTAATCACTAATCAAGATTTGACACCTTTTTCCCCGCTAGAACTGGGCGCGTTTGATACAGATAAAAAATCCAGCTTCGGGCAAAGCGGTGAACTATGCCTGAGTTTGCCGAAGCGCCCAATTGCAGGTCAAAAAATCAATGTTGACAATAAAGCCCACTTTCGTTATCTGGATAGTTATTGGTTCCGTTTAATTGACGCCTCTATTTGTGGGCCGAAGCCGATACACAATTCAGCATTTTCGATTCTTCCGCTTCGGAAAAGCAACTTCCTATCTTTCCCGGTGCGGCATTGCCGCACGCCGGGATCTGTGGGGGGGCGGTTGGGTAACTGGCCGTTCTACCTTGATTCTTTATGAAACTGCATCAATATTGTTGACACTTAAGCACGATCTATTTAAGGTAGCTGGACTCCGATGATCCTATCGAACATGAGCATATAACCCTATCCTCTATGATGAATATCATGAACAAGCGTATTGAAAGACTACGAAAACGCTATGTCGAAAGCGAACGAAAAGTCGATATCGACCGGGCCATTATTGTCACGGAGGCTTATAAAAAAAATGAGGATAAACCGCCGATTATTGCAAGGGCGCTGGCTTTGGAAGCCATATTCTGCCAGATGAGTATCGCGGTTCGAGAAGACGAACTGATTGTCGGCAACCTGACAAAAAACAGAAAAGGAACCCCACTTTTTCCTGAATATGCCGTGGGGTGGATCTTAAGATCAATGGATACCTTTCCCACCCGCAAAGGGGATCGGTTTCAGATCACGCCGCAACAAAAACAAACCCTCAGAGAGGTACTCCCTTACTGGAAGGGAAAATCATTGAGAGACAAAATCAAGGGAGCGGTGCCGGATTTTCTAAAGAAAATGCTTGAGTTCGGAATATTCGCAAATGAAAATTTCACCATGTCGGGCCCCGGACATCTGGTACCGGATCATGAACGGATTCTAAAACACGGTCTTGCCCGGATTAGAGACGATTGCCATCGGCAACTGGAAGCCCTTGACCGTTCGGATCCGGCGTATATCGACCAGGCAAACCTGTATCAGGCCGCTGCGATGGCCTGCGATGCGATCATGCACTGGGCCATGCGGTACTCCCGCGAAGCGGAGCGCCAGGCTGAAACCGCGCTCGATCCGGTGCGGCGCCAGGAGTTGTTGAAAATTGCGGCAAACTGCAGGCGGGTGCCGGCAGAGCCGGCGCAAAGTTTCTGGGAAGCCTTACAGTGTGTTTATTTCATCCAGATCGCCATTCAGATCGAGGCCAACGGTCTTTCCATCTCATTGGGCCGACCGGATCAGTTCCTCTACCCCTATTACAAGCAGGATATGGATACCGGAGAATTGGACCGGCAACGTTTATTCGAACTGATAGAGACGTTCTACCTGAAATTGAGTGAAACCGATAAAATCTATTCCAACGAGGCAACCCGGTTCCTGCAGGGACCCGGTCATGGTCAGACGTTTACCTTGGGCGGTATCACCCGCGACGGTCAAGACGCCACCAATGAACTGTCCCACATCTTTTTGGAAGCAGATCGCGAGATCCGGCTGGTGCAGCCCGACATTGCCATTCGCGTTCACCAGACCATGTCCGAAGCTTTTCTTCAGAAAGCAGCCGTAAACATTCGCGAAGGGCTGACCAAACCCAAATTTATGAATGATGAAGTGGTCATACAGTCCATGCTCAACATCGGAATGCCGTTGCAAGATGCGCGGGACTGGGGATCGCTCGGCTGCAGCGAGCCGGTAATATGCGGAAAAACCGACAGCTGGGGAAATGCCGGGCAGATAAATCTGACAAAGTGCCTGGAACTTGCCCTAAATGACGGAAAATGTATGCTGACGGATCAACAGATGGGACCGCGGACGGGAGATCCCGCGGCATTTGCCCGGTTTGAAGATCTGCTCGAAGCCTTTCGAAAACAAGTGCGGTATTTTGTCGAATATCTCGTTTTGTACGATAATATCATCGATCGATACCATGCGGAAGTGATGCCGGTTCCGATCCTCTCGGTTGTCGTGGGCGGTTGCCTGGAAAAGGGGGTTGAATTCAACCGGGGAGGGGCAACATACAACACCTCGTCGCCGGTGGGCGTTGGCCCGATTACCGCAGGAGATTCGCTGGCAGCTGTTAAAAAGCTGGTGTTCGACGAGAAAGCGCTCGACATGAAAAAACTCCTGCAGGCCCTCATGCACAACTTTGAAGGCCAGGAAAACCTGAGGCTGATGCTCATCAGCAAGGCCCCCAAGTTCGGAAACGACGACGATTTTGTGGACATCCTCTGCAATGAAGTGGCCTGCGTGTTTTGCGACGAATTGCGCAAGTACACCAACCCGAGAAATGGACCTTATATCGGCGCCCTGTATTACCTGACTGCCAATATCCCCTTCGGCCACCGCACCGCCGCGACACCGGATGGCAGAAAAGCCGGTGAGCCCTTGAATGACGGTGGAATTTCACCGGTCCACGGAAGGGATAAAATGGGCGCCACGGCAGTTGCCAAGTCTGTCGGCAAACTGGATCAGCAGCGGATTCCCCACGGCACCATTTTAAACCAGCGCTTTCACCCGTCGGTGTTGGACGGGCAGGACAAGCTGCGCATGTTTACCCGGTATATACGGACATTTATGGATTTGGGGGGCTGGCACAGCCAGATGAATGTGGTAACCTCGGACATCCTCAAAACCGCCCAGCAGGCACCGGATGACTATAAAGATCTGGTGATTCGCGTGGCGGGCTACAGCGCTTACTTCACCCAGCTAGAAAAAGAGGTCCAAAACGATATCATCAAACGAACAGAGCATGTCTCCTTTTAAGTGACACGGCCCGGTATATCTAGCGCGAAGCGATCCATCAATTTGGCCGGCCGATCGACGACCGGGCAAATTGTGTCTTAAACCGCCGGCACCTGCCCTGCGGAATGTGACGCATAATTTAAAGGATTCGCTGCGGTAAACATATCACGCCGGTCAACCAGGAGTGGCATTGAGTAACGAAGGGACTGTCTTTGATATTCAACGGTTTTCCGTGCACGACGGACCCGGTATTCGAACGCTGGTCTTTCTCAAGGGCTGTTCCCTCAAGTGTGAATGGTGCGCCAATCCGGAGTCTCAGGCAGTCACCCCCGAGCTGCTCTTTGATCCTGCCAGATGCATCGCCTGTGAAAACTGCCTGATTCTGTGTACGCACGGCGCCCTGCACAAGGAGGGGCAACGGATTCTGATTGAAAAAGAGCGGTGCATCGGCTGCGGGGCATGTGCCGAAAAGTGTTACGCCGAAGCGCGGGTATTAAAAGGGCGCCAGATGACCGTTGAAGCGGTGGTGGCAGAAGTATTAAAAGACGAGGCCTTTTATGCCGATTCAGGAGGCGGGGTGACCTTAAGCGGCGGTGAACCCCTGGATCAGCCCGGTTTTTCGGAATGCCTATTAAAAGCCTGTAAAAATCTTGCGCTGCATACGGCTGTGGAAACGGCCGGGCATGTTTCGTGGTCCGTTTTTGAAAAAATCATCCCGTTTACGGATCTTTTCCTGTTCGATATCAAACATACCGATCCGGATAAACTGAAAAAATTCACAAAAGGCGATGCCGCTCGAATCCTGCACAATCTTAAAAAACTGGTAATGCGTACCAAACCGATTATTGTCCGGACCCCGGTTATTCCCGGATTCAACGACTCGCCTGGGGAAATTCAAAAAATTGCCCGGCTGGTGAAAAGCCTCGGCATCAAAGAGCTTCATCTGCTGCCTTATCACCGGTATGGGCAGAGCAAATACGGTCAGATGGGCCGAAAATATGTTTTTCAAGGACCGCAACAGGTCGCAGCAGAACGTATGCTTGCATTACAGGAAACCGCATCCCGCGAAGGGCTCAAGATACAGGTGGGTGGATAATAAGCAGCGGATGTCATAAAACAAGATGCGGGATCGTATTGATTTTTTGACAGGAGCAAAAGCCATATTCTTCGAAAGTCGGTTTTTTTGATCATCATCGAAGAGCGTTAAAGGTGAAGTACAGGTAAGAATCGGCAATCAAACAAAAAAGGAGGAATCATGTTACGAAAAACTACCCGACTGGTAAGCATCTGCATCATAGCAAGTTTTATGATGGTATCCGTATCCCTGGCCGCTGATTACACCTTTCATGGCGCAAG
This sequence comes from Olavius sp. associated proteobacterium Delta 1, assembly GCA_902749685.1. Lineage (GTDB taxonomy): Bacteria > Desulfobacterota > Desulfobacteria > Desulfobacterales > JAFDCJ01 > JAFDCJ01. The sequence goes on from CACVKW010000791.1 coordinate 4,581, forward strand.
CCAGTTTGACGAGAACCACGCATTTACGCGGCTGCTGCGAAAGTTTGAACAGCTTGTAAAACTGTATTACACAGGGGACAAGTCGATTGAATTCGTCATGCATCTGAACAGCGAATTGGGTCTTGAAAAAGATTATTTTGCTTATATGAATCAGGGTCTCTCGGTAGACTACGCGGTCGTCGCGCCATCGCATATGTCGACCTTTTCCAAAATGGCGACGCTGCTTGACCCGCCGATGCTCTATAAGAATCATATCCACTGGAGTAAAGTTCTCGGTGGTAATGCTTTAGACCCGATTAAGGAAGACGTATTGAAACGGGCCGATGTTCTTCTCATCGGATATGGCGGCGGCGGAACACGTCAGCTGATTGTCAACAAGCCGGTTCAGACCATGGCCGATGTCAAAGGGCTTCCGATCCGGGTCATGGGCGCACCGATTCAGACCCGTATGTTTAATGCGTTCGGTATGGCACCGACGGTGATCGCATATGCCGAGGTTTACAATGCGATTCAGACGGGCGTTATCGATGCCGCCGAGAATGAAGCGGCCGGTATCCAGCAGATGAAATTTTACGAAGTCGGGCCGAACATTGCCATGACAGCCCATTCGATTACGGTCCGTCCGCTGTGCTTCAGCAACAAGACCTTCCAGCGTATGCCCGCGGATCTTCAGACCGCAATCCTGCAGGCGGGAAAGGATGCGGGTACCTATGGCCGAATTCTCGAGTCCTCCGAAGACATTCAGAAAATGATGCAGATGCAAAGCGAAGGCAAGCTCAAGACCGTCTACTTCAAGGAGCGTGCCGCGCTGGTTAAAGCCGCTGAACCGGTCATCGAGGCGTATTTTAAAGAAAATAATGCTTCTGAAGTCCTGAAGAGCATTCAGAATGCCCGGTAAAACGAAATTAAAATCCGCGCACAATTTGTACTATAGCGTGACGGATGCAAGCCGGCGGCCGCTGGGCTGCCGGCAGTTCTCTTAATTAAGAATCCGAGCCCAGGTTCCGGCCCCGCTTCCAGCCCGTAGGGTAGGGCCTACAGCCCAGCGGGAAGACCCTGCTTTGGTTAGCCCCCCAAAGGGGCTCTGGATTTAAACCAAAAGAGTACTGGAGTGTTGGAGAAAACTCCAGTACTCCAATACTCCGGCTCTATATTATCGGCAGAGCCCTTCGACTCCGGGGCCGAACTGGATGGTTAATCATGAGAAAAATAATACAAGGATATTATCGCTTTCTCCAAATCCTGCTTGTCGTTTTGATGGGACTGCTAATGATTCCGGTTGCTCTTCAGATCTTCGCCCGTTATATCGGATTGATCCCGCGATATATCTGGACCGAGGAAATGGCCCGTTTTAGTTTTATCTGGATCGTCCTGATCGGTTCGATGATCGCCGTGCGGGATGGCACCCACTTTGCCGTGGATCTGCTCCCGCAATCCAAGACCAAAAAGGGAGAAGTGTTGGTAAACCTCTTTGTCGATTTCATGATATTTCTTGTTGCACTAATTTTTATCGTCTGGGGTTGGCCGCTGTTAAAATTCGGTTTGATGCAGACATCGGAGATGGCTGAACTGCCGATGGTGTTTATTTACTCTGCTTGGCCGATAGCCGGTGTTACTTGGCTGTTGTTCTTGGGCGAAAAACTGGTCGACCACATCAAATTGTGGCGGAGCTAAAGCTGATGACACCATTGGAAGTTTCGGCAATTCTTTTTCCGGTATTCGGGATCCTGGTTTTTTTGAGGGTACCCGTGGCGTTTGCGCTGGGTCTGGCCTGTGTTCCGGTGTTCATGCTGGACCCTCGCCTGACCCCGTTTCTCTTAATGAACGAAATGTTCAAGTCCTACAATGCTTTTGTATTGCTGGCCGTTCCATTTTTCCTCATGGCGGCCAACATTATGAACTCGGCCGGAATCACGGACCGCCTGGTTCGTCTTGCTCAGGCGCTTGTTGGACACCTTCCGGGCGGCTTGGGGCATATCAATGTTGTTGTGAGCATGCTGTTTGCGGGGATATCGGGGTCCTCGAATGCGGACGCTGCGGGCATTGGCGCATTGCTCATTCCACAGATGAAAAAACAGGGATTTTCGACGAGTTTCACCGTTGCCGTGACGGCGTGTTCAGCGGTGATGGGCGTCATCATACCACCGAGCATCCTCATGGTTGTGTGGGGCGGCCTTATGACGGTTTCCATTGGTGGGTTGTTTCTGGCCGGGGTCATCCCAGGTATTTTGATCGCCGCATCGCAAATGTTGACCGTTTATATTTACGCAAAAATCTACCACTACCCCATTTACACGCGTTCGTCATTAAAATCGGCCGCATTTGCCATTGTTCAGGCCATCTTGCCCATGTTGACACCGTTGATTATCGTCGGCGGCATTGTCGTCGGAATGTTCACACCGACCGAGGCCTCGGCCATCGCCGTATTTTACTCTCTCATCCTGGGGCTGGGGATTTACCGCTCGATAAAAATGAAAGATGTTCCGAAGGTGCTTTATGAGTCGGCCCGTTTTGCTGCGATCCCCCTTTTTTGTGTCGGCACCGCATCGGCCTTCGGCTGGCTGCTGGCCTATTACAAGGTCCCACTTGCCCTGGTGGAGTTCCTGAAGCAATTCGGCGTCGGCCCCATCAGCACTGGCCTCATCATAGCCGGTGCGTTTTTGTTTATCGGCATGTTCATCGACGCCATCCCGGCGATCATCATACTGGGTACCGTGCTGTGGCCGTTGGCCGAGTTCGCAGGTCTTCATCCGATCCATTTCGCGATCATCGGCGTCATCGCATTGGCCTTCGGTCTGGTGACACCACCTTATGGGCTCTGTCTGTTAATTTCTTGTGCGATTGGCGATATAAAACTGGTGAAGGCCTTGAAAGATGTCGCCATCATCCTGTTGCCCATGCTGGTTATCCTCTTGGTCGTCATCCTTTTCCCCAGTCTGATTATGTTTCTGCCGCGCGTATTTATGTCTAAATTCCTCTGAGAGGTTTCGGATTTCTTTGTCCGCAAACCGGATTTCGGGAAAATAAAAGGGACACATTTTAACGGGTTGCTGCCTTCGAAAATCTATTGACAGCCGAGTTCCGATCCATTGATGGCATTGCCAGTTTCGAAGGTTTACCGGTCTGTCTTTATCTTAAGGAGAGAAAGTCATGAACGTACTTGTTTTAGGAGGAACCGGGGTCATCAGCCGGGCAATTGTAAACCTTCTGCTCGAAAAAGAGCACACCGTCACAGTTTTCAACCGGGGCAGCCGCACAATTTCATTCAGTGGACCGGTTCAGCAAATCAGCGGCGACCGGCAGGACCGGGCTGATTTTGAATCCCGCATGCGTCAGCAATCCTTTGATGCCGTCATCGACATGATTTGCTTCAATGAAGTCGATGCACGTTCAACGATTGCCGCCTTCAAAGACAACACGGGTCAAATCGTTGTTTGTTCAAGCGTTGCAGCATATAAACGCCCCTACAACAGTGTTCCAACGGTGGAATCAGCAGAATCACTCTATGATGACCCCACCTTTACCTACGCCTTTGACAAGGCGCAGGTGGAAAGATATCTCCAAGAAGAGATTCATTCGCAGCAACTTCCGATCACCATCATCCGGCCATCGCTTACATACGGACCGGGTGCGGCCAATATTGGGGTCTTGCGACAGAATTTCGGGATTGTTGACCGGATCCGAAATCAAAAACCTCTGGTCATGTTTGGCGATGGCAGCACCCCGTGGAGTTTCACCTTTGCACCGGATCTTGCCAGGGCCTTTGTCGGAGTGCTGGGCAACCCGCAAACCTATGGGCAGGCCTACCATGCCTGTAGTGAAGAGCGCTGTCGCTGGGAAGACCTGTACCTGGAGTTCGGCAACGTGCTGGGCGTCAAACCGAACATTATCCACATACCGTCCGAACTGCTGGTAGCGGCCAATCCGGAACTGTTCAGTCACCTCTATTTCGAAAAGACCTTTGTCGGATTGTTCGACAATTCCAAAATAAGAAGCGTTGTTCCTGATTTTGTCTGCGATATCTCGCTGCATGACGGGATTAAAATGATGGTTGAATGGTTTGAACTGGAAGCGAATCAGGTTGATCCTGAAAAGGATGTCATGGAGGACCGACTGGTCGAACTATACGCCGGGTGGAAAAGCCAGATGCAAGCGTTTTCAGTAGGCACATGATATCTGATTTGCCTCGGGAGGTATTTGAGCGAACTGATTGGGAAATGGGGAAGGATGAAGATGGTTTCATCATGAATTACGGTGTCAAATCAAGATTTGGCACCTGATTTTAACGGTGAAGCCAAGCAGCAGCTCTGTTTGCCTTTCGCTTCGGCGTTATACGGTTCATTGGTCAATATTTTCTGACCCATTGATTGTGAATTGATTTGACACCATACCGTTACCAAATATCACCCTATAAATTCCAGGAACCGCTGAAGTATCGCTTCTGTTATATCCTTTTGTGTTCCAAATATATACGTGTGAATCACCTTTTTTTAGCGTCTTGAACGTAATAATATTTGCAGCAGCATACAATTCAATAGATTTCCATGTACCGTCATTTTGTTTAATCTCTATTACTGCAAATCCTCCGTCGATATATTTTCGATCAAAAATCTTTATATCCTTTTTTGAGTTGTTCGTTATTTTGATTACTACCTTTTCACCTTGGATATATGCTATTTTATCGGTAATACATAAGATCTTATCAAAAGCAACCGCATCTGAATTCAATGAAATAACTGTTACAATAGCGAACATTATTGAAATGATATTCATTTTGATCCGTTACCTCGCAGCCCTGGGTCAATAGGCAAAATCAACATGCTCCCCATTTGGTTCAAACACGAATAGAAAATGCCACCATGCCCTTAGATGTTCATTTTAACCTTCCCGGTTTCTCTTAAGTAACAGGCTATACTTTCGATGCCGCCAAAAGTATCAAAAAATTAGGAATAAATTCCAAAATAAATGGCGAAAAAGAAAAAGATTATAAACGGCGTTTTAAAAATCATAGTAAGTACAACGTTTAGATGTGGGGTGCTGCATAAGGAGTGTCCCACACGATTTACTTGTTATCTGTTTGTAAATATCGATCAACATTGCTGTCCAAAATAAATTGAAAATCAAATACTGCCTTTAATAATAACAGGCAGTTATAAACGCGAAATTGGTGATTTCGAAATCAGGTTATGCC
>CACVKW010000792.1 GCA_902749685.1 Olavius sp. associated proteobacterium Delta 1
CTGGATGTCGTTGAAATTCACCGATTGTGTCCTGTTAGATATCCAGCATCGAGTATCAAGCATCCAGCATCAGCCCGGAAAAAGCAACGATCTCAGGCATAACGACCAGGCTAGATGACAAGAACTTATGCAATGTTAGGGTAGACTATCCGAAGGCCTGGCAGCAAGTGATGAGCCGGCCCGAAGGGGGAAAGATCTTTCTGTGGCTATGCAAGGATTTAGGATTGCAGATGCTAATTTTTTCCGACCGGTAAGTGCCTGAGGAGGCTGCATTATTGAAAACCCTAATTCTTACTGAAAAGCCCTCGGTGGCGATGGATTTTGCACGGGGACTCGGTATCCGGGGCAAACAAGACGGATATATTGAAAACGACAGATATATAATTACCTGGGCCGTGGGACACCTGGTGGAGCTATTTGAGCCGCAAGACTACAATCCGGTATGGAAAAAATGGAGTTTTGAAAACCTTCCAATCATTCCGGAGTTTTACAAATACAAACCAAAAAAAGGACAGAAAAACAGCTCAATATAATCCATAGGCTTTTGTCGGACAAAAACATCGATCGGATCGTCGTGGCAACAGATGCGGGACGGGAAGGTGAAGTTATAGCCAGAACGGTTCTATTGGCCGCCCAGCCCGCAAAAATGACGGAAACATACCGGTTCTGGACAAGCCAGGCCCTGACTCCCGGAGTCGTCAATAGCGGAATGAAGTCTCTAAAGCCTGCAACAGAGTACGACCGGTTGTGGGAGGCTGGCAGGGCGAGACAGATAGCCGATTGGCTAGTCGGAATGAACGGATCCAGGGCTGCTACAATCAGGATGAAGGATCTTTTCAGTATCGGCCGGGTCCAGACAGCGGTTCTGGCCTTGCTTGTGGAACGGCGCAAGGAACGTGACAACTTCAAGCCGCAGCCGTATTGGCTGGTAAGGGCAACATTCAGGGGAGAAAAAGGGACCTGGCTCGGATTATGGATCCATGAAGGAAAAAGCAGGATCGCTTCCCGTAAGGACGCACAGAACATAATTGCCGCTATTGAAAACCGTCAGGGCCTGGTGACATCGTCCAAAAGAACCAATAAAAGGAAGCCTCCACCACCACTTTATTCACTTACCGATCTTCAGCAGGATGCGAATATCCGTTTTGGTTTTTCCGCAAAACAGACCCTTGAGATCGCACAGGAGCTGTATGAAAAGAAAAAATGTCTGTCTTACCCCAGAACCGATTCACGGGTACTGGGTTCAAAAAACGCTTCCATGGTACAGGAACTGATTCAGAAGCTGGCAAAAGCGTATCCGGATGTTTTTTCAGGCATTGATCCGGAATTAACAGGTGCCGGCAACAAACGTGTGTATAATGACGCAAAGCTGACAGACCATCATGCCCTGATTCCGCTTAACCCCCTGCCGCAGAACAGCTCGGATAGGGAGAAGAAAATATATGGTCTAGTTCTGAAACGGTTTGGCGCAGCCTTTTATCCGGACTGCCTTTGCGAGGTCCGGGAGATCCTGACAAAAGTCAACATAAACCATATTTTTCGTACAATGGGCAAAGTCATCATCCGACCGGGCTGGCAGTCTCTTATGACGGCGGGTGCCGGCAACAAGAGCGTTGACGAACCTGAACAGGGTATTCTTCCCCCTCTTGAAAAGGGTGATTCGGGAGATGTAGCAAAAAGTGAGATAGATGATAAAAAGACAACTCCGCCGCCTGAATACACTGAAGCGCTTCTTTTAAAGGACATGACCAATCCCGCAAGGTATGTGAATGAGGCCGACCTCCAAAAAATCTACCGTGGGGACGTTGGACTGGGAACCCAGTCAACCCGTGCCCGGATAATAGAAACACTTCTTGCCCGGAGCTATGTATGCCGGGAAAAAAAGACACTCCTGGCAACGAAAAAAGGTGTCTTTTTGATCGACACCCTGAAAAAATTCAGTGTTGCCGGAACGCTTGCCTCACCGGAGAAAACGGCCTTGTGGGAAATGGAGCTGGGACGGATTTCTGCAGGGAAAGGCTCTGTGGAAGGGTTTCTTGAGGGAATCGAAAATTTTGTTCGGGATACGGTCCGGGAGTTTCTGGAAAGCGATACCCGAGGCGTTCAACGTGAAGCTGTGGGTCGTTGTCCTTTGTGCGGCCGCGATGTCGTGGACGGCTACAAGACATATGCGTGTTCAGGAAAAAGAAAGTCAGACGGTGGGTGTCCGTTTGTCATCTGGAAGAAAATAGCCGGCAAGCGTATCTCTCCCGCAGCTGCCGCAATGCTTTTGAGCGGAAGGACTGTGGGGCCGTACAAGGGTTTTGTGTCCAAAAAGAAAAAGAGGTTTTCAGCCTCCCTCAAACTGGTGCGCGAAAATGGTAATTGGGAAGTTCGATTCTTGTTCGATAATTCCGGCAAACAGCCGTCAGCCAGGGCGAAACCGGCATCTTTGGATGGTGCCCTAAAGGATATTTCTGAAACCACAAAAGAGTTTGGCATATGCCCGGTCTGTGGCGGAAACATCATCAAAGGCAAACGAGGTTACGGGTGTTCTAACTGGCGGGCACAAGACGGCGGCTGTCGATTCGTGATATGGGAGATGATCAACGAAAAAAAACTCACGCCTTCCAATATAAAAACTCTCATCGCGGGCAAAGCCACAAGAAAATATGTATTCAGGGAGAAAAGCGGCGCAAAGTTCCGGGCAAAACTCAAGCTTGAAAAAGGCGGAGGCGGTATATGGGAACCGGTAATGATCGAAAGGGAAACATACTAAAGGATTGATCATTTTATGTTTAGAATAAACAATAATTCAAGGAGCAAGAAGAATGAGTTTTTGGACAGCAATCGTTATCATAGTCGCAATCGGGACCTTAAGCGAAATTTATCGGTCGCGGTTAAAGGCCAATTCAGTAAAAACTGAAGCGTCTTATCAAAAATTAATCCAGCGCATGGTTAGTTTGGAAGAACGGATGGCCAACTTGGAGACAATTGTCTTGGAAACAGAAAAAAGAAGGAAGTTTTCTGAATTATAATGCCAGCTGAAATAAATTCGAAATTATTGCTCGGTTGGGGTCAGGTCTACACTCTTGACAAAATACTGTTGATACGATAAAAAGCGCTATTTGTTTTGCAACTAATAAAAGGATTTTATGACCCGTCCGCTTCGAATAACCTACCCTGGTGCCTTTTACCACATCACCTCAAGGGGCAACGAAAGAAAACAAATTTTTAAGAGCCTGGCCGACAAGGAAAAGTTTCTTTTCTATTTGGAGTCGGCAATAGCACCTGATTTGCGAATTTATCCCTGCGATGCTTTTAAACAAATAGCAGTAGATGATATTTTTGGGGCGGATGAGTTTTCATCATTACAAAATCATGATTTAGAAGTTTGTTGGAAGAAATCGAAATATTTAAATGGCGTCCGTGAATTATTGGAGGGGGAATTCAAATCTCCTTGTAGAACTTGCGAAAAATTAGATAATTGTAGATCTGGTTGCCTAGCACAGAAGATTATAAAAAATGGGCATTGCGAGAATTCTGTCGATCCTTCGTGCTTACTACTAAAGGAAATGGAGATTGTGAGGGAAAAAAATGTTAGAAATTAAATCAGATGACAATTTATTGCTGTTGAATTTGATGAATAACACACCTAATATAGCACGAAGTGGAGCCAAAAAAATCTCTCAAAAAGAAACTAATTCGAAGAATCTAATTAAGCAGTTGGAATTTGATTATCCGTTTGACCAACAAATTATAAAAATGATTGAAGAAATATTACCACTTAAAAAAAATGATTCACTATATACAAGAATTGAAGAGCTAAAAAAACTTTGGTTTATTTTGGTGGACAAGTCTATTAAGTGCCTTAGATATTTTGATTACCGATCTGGCCGATGTCCAGCTGCAGGCGCGGCAGTGGCTGGATACCGTGGCCAATGTGCGTATCCATCACTTGGGTTTTCGGTATGTAAATACACGAATTGCCGCAGATCTGCGCAGGATCAGGGTTTACGCGAATGAATGAAATTCGGCGTGTTACTACAAAA
>CACVKW010000793.1 GCA_902749685.1 Olavius sp. associated proteobacterium Delta 1
AAAAATCATTGCTGTCCAAAATAATTTGAAAATCAAATACTGCCTTTAATAAAAACAGGCAGTTATAAACGGGAAATTAGTGATTTAGAAATCAGGTTGT
>CACVKW010000794.1 GCA_902749685.1 Olavius sp. associated proteobacterium Delta 1
GGTACAACCTGATTTCTAAATCACTAATTTCCCGTTTATAACTGCCTGTTTTTATTAAAGGCAGTATTTGATTTTCAAATTATTTTGGACAGCAATGGCCACTGATAAAGATTAACGCTGAATAAAAGACTGAAACAAATTTAGTCTTTACAAGTTTATTAAGTTGATGTATCGAAATTAGGATCATAAGCCTCACCCACAAGGAATTATCCACCTTTAACCCATTATATTCGATTGAAAGGAGAAAGTAATGAAACTATTTCGAGGGTATTGGAAGTATGCATTTGCATTGGTATCGATCTTGGTTTTGGTGCCATGTACATCGCTGCTCGCGGCTGAAACGATTACGGTAACATCTTTCGGGGGTGCGTTTTCACAAAGCCAGATTGAAGCCTACCAGAAACCATTTATGAAAGATACCGGGATCAAAATCAACGCCGAAGTCTACAACGGTGGTTTGGCCGAAATCAGGGCTCAGGTTCAATCCGGCAATGTCACCTGGGATCTCGCCGATGTCGAAAAACAAGACCTCACCGGTGGCTGTGATGAAGGACTCTTTGAACAGATTGATCCTGCAATGTTGGCCCCGGCGCCGGATGGCACCCCGGCGGCTCAAGACTTTCTGCCCGGCGCAATTCACGAATGCGGCGTGGCCACCATCGTATGGACAACCATCGTTGCCTACGACAAAACCAAATTTGCGGGAGAAAAACCGTCAAAACTCGCCGATTTTTTTGATATCAAAAAATTCCCCGGAATGCGCGGCATCAGCAAACGGCCGGTAGTGGTCATGGAATTTGCTCTGATGGCCGACGGCGTGCCACCTAAGGATGTTTATCAGACTCTGTCAACTCCTGAGGGCGTGGATCGCGCCTTCAAGAAACTCGAATCCATCAAAGCGAATCTGATTTTCTGGGAAGCCGGCGCGCAACCTCCCCAAATGCTGGCCGATGGTGAAGTGGTCATGACAACGGCCTACAACGGACGCATTTTCAATGCCCAGGTTAAAGAAAATAAGCCGTTTGAAATCATCTGGGATCACCAGGTCTACAACATGGACTACTATGCCATTTTAAAAGGCACCAAGAATAAAGCAACGGCACTGAAATTTTTAAAGTTCGCCACCAGCACCCAGGCATTAGCCGATCAGGCCAGCTGGATCTCCTATGGGCCGTCGCGCAAATCTTCCGTTCCTCTGATCAAGACCTATACCGGCACCGATATTCAGATGGGACAGCATATGCCGACGGCACCGCAAAACTTTAAAAATGCCCTGGCGACCGATGACGAATGGTGGGCCGACCACCAGGATGAAATCCTGAAACGTTACAGTGCCTGGATGGCAAAGTAACAATAACGAAATAAATGAACCGAAAGGGCGGGCGTCAATTCTGGCCCGCCTTTTCTGGTGAACTTAATCGTTCATTCAATTTTTTTTCCGCATGCAGAATCAGACAAAACAGATAACGACAACCGACGGGATACCGCTGAAGGTCAGTCTCAGACGGGCCGAAAGAAAGAACAAGATTCGCTCATTTTTGTTTGTCGTCCCCACCCTTTTATTAATATTATTCGCCTTTCTCATCCCGATATTCGACATGTTAATCCTCAGCGTCCACACACCGGAGGTCGTCGATTTATTGCCGAAAACCATTAAGGCACTAAATAGTTGGGATGGAACCTCCGGACTGCCGGATGAAACTGCTTTTGCCGCTCTGGCAGAAGAATTAAGAACGCTGAGAAAAGAGAGAACCCTCGGTCAGGTTACCCTGCGACTAAATTACGAAAAGACCGGTATGCGCAGCCTGCTCAATAAAACAGCCCGAAAAGTAAGCAGAACTAAGGCTGGGCCGTACAAAGACAAAATGATCGCCATCGCCAAGGGATGGGAAGATCGTGAAACCTGGGTGGTTATCAAACGCATGGGCCAGCGCTTTACCTCCACCCATTATCTGTCAGCATTTGATTTAAAATATGACGTGGACAACCATATCGTATCCCAGCCGCAAGTTCAGCAAATCCACAAACAGATGTGGTTGCGGACCCTATGGGTCAGTCTGGCTGTGACAGCCCTGTGCCTGCTGTTAGGCTATCCGGTGTCCTTTCTGCTGTCCACGCTGCCGGTTCGGATCAGCAATCTATTGATGATCTGTGTGCTGCTGCCTTTCTGGACTTCTCTGCTGGTAAGGATAACCAGTTGGATCGTGCTCCTGCAAAAACAGGGGGTTTTAAACGATATTTTTGTCTGGCTGGGGTTTGTGGCCGACGAACAGCGGGTGCGGATGGTGTACAACATGACCGGAACCCTGGTGGCCATGACTCACATTTTGCTGCCGTTTATGATATTGCCGCTTTACAGTGTCATGAAAACCATCTCGCCCTATTACGTTAGGGCGGCACGCTCGCTGGGGGCCAATCCATTTCGGGCTTTCCGGCAAATCTATCTGCCCCTGACAATTCCGGGCATTGGTGCCGGCGGCCTTCTCGTGTTTATCCTGGCCATTGGTTATTATATTACACCGGCCTTGGTGGGCGGCGCATCCGGCCAGCTGATCGGCAACTTTATAGCGCTGCACATGAGCAAGACTTTGAACTGGGGCTTAGCCGCCGCCATGGGTGCGATTCTACTGGGGGGCGTATTGGTCATCTACTGGCTATACAATCGCATGATCGGAATCGAGAACATGAAACTCGGATAATTTCTCCGCCCAAACTTCTATCTATCAACTGTCATCAGTTGGCAATAACAACTTACGAACCTGAATGTGCTATTTTTCAAGAGCGGATAAATTAGTTGAATGGATGAATTGTTGACTGGTTGCATAGTAAAGGATTTGTACTGATGATTGGTTTTAAATGATGGAATTAGGAGATTAAAATTAGGATATAATCCTTTTTTACTTCCGAATTCCGCATTCCGAAATCCGAATTCTTATGGGTTATTAAAATGCCTTTACCCACATACGCCGGCCGGCTTGAAAAAACTTGGTATTATGCTTTCAGAATTATCTGTGGGCTGATACTATTTTTCTTGATCGCCCCGATTGTAGTCCTGGTCCCATTGTCCTTTAATGCCGAACCTTATTTTACATTTACAAAGGGAATGCTGACGCTTGATCCGGCTGCATTCTCCACCCGATGGTATCAAGATACGATCACCAATCCCCAGTGGATCCATTCTATAAAAAACAGTGTAATCATCGGCTTTTTTGCAACTATTTTTGCAACCTTTTTCGGCACCCTGGCCGCCTGGGGTTTGAGCCGCCCGCAGACGCCGTTCCGGGTTCCGTTAATGGGTCTGCTCATCTCCCCGATGATCGTGCCCCTGATCATCACCGCCGCCGGCATGTTTTTTTTCTATTCCAAAGTCGGCCTGGCCCAAACCTATCCCGGGCTCATCCTGGCACACACCGCGCTGGGTATCCCGTTTGTAGTCATCACGGTGACCGCCACATTGATGGGGTTTGACCATGATCTGATCCGGGCATCCGCCAGCCTGGGTGCAAATCCGGTAACCACTTTTCGCAAAGTAGTCATGCCGTTGATACTGCCGGGAGTCATCTCCGGCGCCCTTTTCGCGCTCATGACTTCTTTTGATGAAATTGTGGTGGTCTTGTTTCTTTCCGGTTTTGAGCAGCGCACCATTCCGCGTCAAATGTGGGTGGGAATCCGGGAACAAATCAGCCCGACCATACTGGCCGTGGCGACAGTCCTCATTACAGTAGCCATTGCCCTGCTGACAACGGTTGAATTGCTAAGGCGCCGTTCGGAACGCCTGAGAGGGATTAGACCAACCTAATTTACCCTATAGTTGCATAAAATTTTGAAATCCAACTTCGCTGCTGCAATGAAGACCATTGAAAGTATTGACTGATCCTGGATTCTGGTTTCTGGATACTAGATGTCGTTGAAATTCACCGATAGTGTCCTGTTAGATATCCAGCATCAAATATCAAGCATCCAGCATCTGCCCGGAAAAAGCAACGATCTCAAACATAACGGCCTGGCTAGATGACAAGAATTTATGCAATGTTAGGGTTTAGTGTCTCATAGACATCCTCTAAAACAGCCGGTGATATCTCTGTAGAATTCAGTAGCTGAATATACAAAATCCCAAGCACCAAATTGCAAATCACAAATAATATCCAAATTCGAATTTCCAAAAAATCCCCCTACCCCTCTTTTAAAAAAGGAGGGTAAGAAACGTTTTGAATTCGGTTCATTGTATTTTTGAATTTATTTGGCCTGCGATGAGCTCAGTCGAATCGAGTTTGATTTTTGTGATTTGAGATTTGAAGAATTCCTTACAGGAAAGAAGGTACGGAAATATTCAGAACCCTGGTCAAGGTAGGTAATCCAATGCGCGACAGTCCTGGGCGGTCCACCCCACGTTGATCATTTCACCTTTGCCTATTTTTATTCGGCCGGCGGCATTGGGTACTTTGACGATGAAGTCATCGTTGCCGCAGACATTGATGCGGGTGCGCAGATGATCGCCCAGATAAATCAATTCTCTTACCGTGCCTTCAAATATATTTTCGAGACTTTCCGCGGCCGGATTGAGGGTGACTCTTTCAGGGCGCAGGGAGAGGGTGGTTCGAGCGCCGGTCCTGTCGACATTGACTTTCAGTGCCTTAACGATTTCGCCACTGTCGACTTTAACGATGCATTGGTCTCCGGCGAGTTCGGTCACCTCGCCGGAAATTTTGTTGTTTTCACCGATAAACTGGGCCACAAAGGCATTTCGCGGTTCTTCGTAGAGCACATCCGGGGTGGAGAGCTGCTGGATAACACCATCTTCGAATACGGCAACTCGATTGGACATGGTCATGGCTTCACTCTGATCGTGGGTGACATAGACCACGGTTACATTCAGTTCATCATGGATGTGTTTAATCTCATACTGCATCTGCTCGCGCAGGTTCTTATCCAGCGCCCCCAGCGGTTCATCCATCAGCACCAGGTGCGGTTCGAAGACCAGGGCCCGTGCCAGTGCGACGCGCTGCTGCTGGCCACCGGACAGCTGGGCCGGAAACCTGCCGCCAAATCCTGTGAGTTCGACCATCCCAAGCGCTTTGTCGACCCGGTCTTTAATTTCGCTCTTGGGTCGTTTTCTAACCTCCAGTGGGTAGGACAGATTCTCGCTGACGGTCATGTGGGGAAACAGGGCATAATTCTGAAAAACCATGCCGATATTGCGTTTGTGGGGCGGGATGTTACCGATCGGCTGTTCATCCAGGTAAATCTCACCGTGAGTGGGTGTTTCAAAACCGGCCAGCAGCATCAGGGTGGTTGTCTTGCCGGACCCCGAAGGTCCCAGCATGGTCAGAAATTCACCCTTTGCAATATCAAGGTTAAGATTTTTGATGACCAGAGTTTCGCCATCGAAACTTTTTTCGATTGCTTCGAATCGAACAAATGCCTTGCCGTTATCTTCAGGGGATGCTGACATAAAAAAAATTCCTAATAATTATGATTCGCTCAGTTTAGATAAATTTATTCTTGTAAAGCGGATTATTAGGCTTAAAGAAGTTACCCTCGGGTGTCAAGCTTAAAGTTAGTACCTGAATTTTGCACGTATTCTTACCAACGTGGCTAAAGCGTGTATACCTGTAAGTTCTGCGAAGCGCAATTGGATGGATTTCTCCGTTAAAAAATGGGTAAAGAATTTAACCCAAGACGCCGATACTCCTATTAAGTTCGATATAGGGATTAAATTCTCGATGACGACCTTATTCATTCACCGGTCGCTACCATTTACCCATTATGTTCATTCGATCTTTAGCAGCAGCATTATTTTATCTCAGCTGGATGGTTCTGTTTCTGGGAAGCATCACTGCCGGGGTGTGCGCAAAGGTCACCGAGGATTTCGTCTGGCACCATCTCGAGACCCGTCATACCATCATCCATTACCGAAGCATCGAAGATCTTAAACAATTTGACCGCAAGATCGCCTATCACACCGGGAAATGGGGTGTGTTGAGTACTATCTTCAGATCAAATTCCGATACGATCCATGATAAAGTCACAAAAAAGACGGATGGCATTTTTGAAAAGGCACAGCAGTTACTCGATATGCGCAAACGGATGGATAAAGTCAACATCTACATCTGCCGCAACAAAAAACAACTCCATGACAACTATTATAAAATCTTCCGTCGACCGTGCCGCTATCGGGCCTGGTATGCCTACGAGTTAAATGCCGTTTATGTCAACCACCAGGATCTCGACGAAGGCATGCTCAGCCACGAACTGGCCCATTCAATAATTGATCATTATCTGTTGGTTCGGCCACCGAGAGCGTCGGCTGAAATTCTGGCGAGTTATGTTGATCGTCATCTCTTTGATTGATCTCCGTCCTGATGCTCCTTTCGTCAATCCAAACCTTTAAAACAATGAAGACCACCATTGCGCAGAGACACTCGCGGTAGGTTGGCAATTAATGGTTGCCTATTGTATAAAAGGACTTGCCTGGATTTTTTCAGTAAATCACTATAAACCACCACTATTGTGAAACATGTTACACAATATTATGCAAATATTATTCTCAATTGTTGAGATGGAACTCACCACCACTATGTGAGTTTATATACTGAAATTATTGGTAATACAGGTTTATTTTCCAACCTTGCACGACTTTTGCAATGCCCGGGGTAGGTTCATGTTATGCAGATAAATTACCTTGATTCATGGGCGGCAAAAATGGTATCAAATTTGGAAATCCGGTGGATTAAACAACCAACGCAGATCGGAGGTATTATATGAGCAAGTTTTTGATATGTCTAAAATTCTTGGTGACGGTTCTCATATGTTTTTCTCTGTTAAGCACGATTTTGACTGCTGAAAGTGCGTTTGCTGCTGAAGAAAGCGATCAATTGTTGAAAGACGCCGGCGAGTTGTTACGGAAAGCTGCCGCAGCCGCAAAGCAGGCCAGGGAGACCGGTGACTTAAATCTTTCAAAATCAGCCTTGCAGCAGGCCAATACCGCCGCAGGGTTGCTTTTAGGCGTGGCAGACTCGGCTCAAAAAGCGGGCAATGCCGAACTGGCTCTGGTGGCTCTGAACATGGCCAATCAAACTTCAAGCGTGATTTCCGATGCCCTGTTAATTTCAGGGGCGGCGGCAGATGCCTCGTTGGCTTCGGCAGCCCTGGATGTCGCCGAGAAAACGTCTCTGCTGATCTCAAACATTGCCACAATGGCCCAGCAGACGGACAACCCGCCGCTGGCCCAGGCAGCACTTAGCGCCGCCAACAATTCAAGATCAATGATCACTCAGGTGTCGGAAACCGCCCGGTTGGTTGCCCAAATCAGTACCGATCAGACCAGCGTCGAAGCTGCTGAAAAGGTCGTCACAAAATCTGAGACTGTGTTAAATCTCAATACACAAGCGACCAGTACGGCCCTGGCCGCCGGGGCGATACCGGAAGAAGGGGAAGGGTTTACACCGGCTGAAACCCCGTCAACAGTTTCTCCCTTGCCGGAAGAGCCGCCGATACAGGATACGGAAGCTGCGAGTCAGGTATAGGTACGAGGCGAGAAGATAAACGTCTCGGAATTTCTAAAACATGAAGGAAATATTGGGTGTTATCTGAGGCCTGAGTTCTATTTATTTCGCAGACTCAGACTCTAATTCAAACACGTCGGGGGTGGTTATGGGGTGCAAAAAAAACTGGATATTCGAATGGGTTGCCATAATCGGCATTTTCCTATTTTTTGCGACGGCCGTTGCGGGGGCTGACAAGTTTTATATAACTCCTAAATTTACCGCGGGCTGGCAGGCAGAAAGCAATTATTGGAAGTCGGAAACCGATGAAAGAGAGGTTTTTACCTATCTTCTCCAGCCTGGAATCGAAGCCGGTTACGAAACAGCCAAGAGCATGTTTGCGCTCGATTATACCCTTAGTGCGTTTTTCTATGATGATCAGGATTCGGTTCCTGCCGGCGAGCTAAAGGCTGATGATGATGATTACTTAGGGCATACCGCTATATTAAAAGCCCGAACGACCCCCACCGCCCGCCTTCTCCTGGGTTTGGACAATTCCTTTTATTTAACCCGCAACCCGGCCCAAACCGACGCTGTCGATAATACCATCAGCCGGGATAAATATTACATCAACCGGTTTACGCCCCAGATGGTTTACGAATTGGGCGGACGATTTTCTGCCGGACTGCGTTACCGCAATACGATTACTAAATATTTAGAAGGCAACAACGAGGATTCACTAGAAGATCGAGGAATGTTGGACCTGATATACAATTTGAGCCGCACAGCCCTTATGGATCTGGATTATCAGCATTGGCGGAGGAATTACGATGGCGATACTTCAGATTATACCTCCAACCAACTGGCTCTAATTCTCAAGAAACAATTTAAATATTTATCTTTGGAAGCCGGGGGTGGTTATCAGAATCGTCGGTTTGATGATTCCGACCTCGATGATATTAGCACCCCGATCTATCGGGGGGCAATTACCGGACAGTATCCGCCGGCTCCCGCGTCGCCAAGCAGTCATCTGGCGCTCATTTTCGAACAAAATTTCAATGACCAGGGCCTCGGAAATCAATACTATGTCGCTCGCCGGCTGACATTGAGAGCCGGCTACGTTTTCCTGGAAAAAATTGTGACCACCCTTGAAGGCTGGTTTCAAAATAGTGATTATAAAGATGTAACCGGGATCACATCTTCAGGGGCAACGGAAAAGCGGGATGACGACACGTACCGTATCTTCGGCAGCATTGGTTATCGGTTCTTTGACTGGATGCAATTTTCGGTTGGAGGAGGGTATGAAGATCGCGACTCCAATATCGTGGGGCTTAGTTATGATAACAAATTTATCAGGGCCCAGTTGGATTTTGCCTATAAATTCTGATTCGTATTTTTACAAGGCCATTTACAATCAGCGGTGTTACAAAAACATGAACCGTTATCGCAAAATAGTCAACTTAAGCTTTTTGTTTTTCATACTCGCATTCTGTGACTTGGCTTTCTCGGGCACGGAAGCCTACCGGATTGGGCCGAAAGACGTTCTTTTCTTTTCCATCCATGCCGGCGGTGAGCTACAGAACCAGCTCGATCTGACCGTGTCGGAAAAGGGAACGATCAATGTACCCTTTATCGGCTCGGTTCGTGCAGCAGGGCTCACCATATTAGACCTGGAGACCCTTATTACCAAACCTCTGGGCCAAGACTATTTTGTAGATCCGGAGGTAAATATATCGATCAAGGAGTATCACAGCCTGCGGTACTTTATTTCCGGTGCGATCAAATCTCCGGGGCTCTATGAAATGAAATCCAGGGCAACTTTGCTCGAGCTGATCGCCAGAGCCGGTGGCGTGGTGCCGGAGCGCGGCAATGTGGCCTATATTCAGCGTAAATTGACGAGGCTGATAGCAAAATCCAATAATTCCAAAAACCCGCCGCCCGTCAATAAGTCCATCAAAGTCGATCTAACAAAGCTATTAGATCAAGGAGATATGACTCAAAACCGGGCGCTTGAATCCGGCGATGTAATTTATATCCCGCTGGAAAAGGCGTTTAATTTAGCCGAATCAAAGGTATATGTGGAAGGAGAAGTAACGAATCCCGGCGTGTTTGACTACCAGCTGGGACTGACAGCCTTGAATGCCTGCATCATGGCGGGTGGTTTTACCAGGTTTGCCGCACCCAACCGCACCCGGGTGATCCGGCAGCAGGACGATAAGCAAGTCGTCATCAAAATAAACTTAAATGATGTCAAGAAGGGAAAAATTGCGGATGTGAAGCTTCAACCGGGAGATCTGATCCACGTACCGGAAACCTGGCTATAGCCTCTTGAGAGTTGTTTGTTAATCGTTATTAGAATTCGATGATGGGTGCGATATAAATAATCAGGGATCATCTCCAAAAAAGTTGGAGTAAGAAACAATAGCGCACCGTGATTTGCGATAAAATCTTTGATAAATTAGCCGCAGACAAACGCAGACAGTCGCAGACATTTAGCCCGGCTGACCTGGCCGGACTAAAGTTAGCATCGCTTCGCGATTGATAATTTGAAATGAATATTGATAATATTACATATCAAATCAGAGGAGCCGTATTTGAGGTAAATAGGGTGTTGGGCCATGGATTTCTTGAGAAAGTTTATGAGAAAGCGTTGATCATTGAGCTCAACAGCCGGGGGTTGATTGTTAGAAACCAGGTGCCGCTTAGAGTTATTTACAAAGAGGAAATTGTTGGTGAGTATTTCGCTGACCTACTGGTTGAAGGCAGGGTAATAGTGGAGATAAAAGCCGTTAGGCATCTGTTGAAAGAACATCAGGCACAGTTATTGAACTACCTTAAAGCGACGGGAATCCAAATTGGTTTACTGGTAAATTTCACAAGGAATAAAGCTGAAATAAAACGAATGGTTTTAGATTTGCCCGAAGGGCAACGGGAATAATTTCGGGCCACATCGGCCGGATATTGTCTGCGTCAGTCGAACGAGCGAAGCGAGAGTGCGGCTATTAAATAGAATAGAATCAAAACTCATATCTATCTATTGGATAAATTTACACCAACTAACTTGGAGAAGAACCATAATCAGTAACAAATAACTCCCAATTGGTTTTTAGCTCAATTGGGGTTAATTCGATCTTTGTAACTGCTAAATCAGGAGAACATATGGATAGTCCAGAGCATGAACAGACCACTCACTTGAGTGAATATTTTCACATTCTGCTCAAGCACAAATGGCTGATTCTGGTCTCGTTAATTCTGGTAGTTGCATCGACAGCGTTTGTGACCTTGCGCTTGCGACCGGTATATGGGGCAAGCTGCGTCATGATCATCGAAAAGGAAAGGACCACTTCACCGCTGACCGGTAAAAATATTGAATTTGAAAGCCTTTTTACCCAATCGTTCAGTTTCAGCACCCATGCCAGGTTGATCACCTCGCGTCCGGTCATCCAGCGTGTGATTAAAGACCTTAAACTGGGTCAGCTGCCAAAACAAGAAGATTTAGAGACAAGCCCGATTAGAAGTTTTTTTTCCCGGCTTAAACAGAATGTTCGTATCTTGTTAGGTCAACCATTAAAAGAGCTTACGACGATCCAGAAACAGGACAACCTGATTAACAGCATCAAAAACAAGATTAGCATAAATCCGGTTCCGGATACCCACTTGTTGAATATCAGCGCAGAGGACACGGACCCGGGTCGTGCCCGGGATTTAGCCAATTCCCTGGCCAAATCCTTCATTGAGTTCAATTTGGAAAACCGGCTCAACGCTTCCAGAAACACCCTTAGCTGGATGAGCGGTCAATTGTACGAAAACCAAAAAAAGCTCGAAAACGCTGAAGAAGAATTTCTGGCTTTCAAACAGCGGGAGAAATTATTTTCTTTGGAGGGAAGGCAAGAGGGCATTACCGACAAAATCGGCAACCTTAATAATATCTACATACAAACCCGCAACCGGCGGGTGGAGGTGGGCTCCAAACTGAAAGAATTGGCGCGTTCCGACGGTTCGGGAATCGAAGCCCAGCATGCACGGACACTGATAAATAATCCCATGATTGATAGCCTTTACAGTCAGCTGTTACAAGCCGAGATCGACCTTTCACGTCTCAGTAAAGTCTACAAATCCAAACACCCCAAAATTGTCCAGGTCAAAACCGCTATTGAAAATTCCGAGCAAAAGCTTCGGGCTGAAATCCAAAAAGAGGTGAAGAACTTAAAGGCTGAGCTGGCGTTCTTAACGGAAAAAGAAATAGCCTTGAAAAAAACGATTGATGAACTTGAATCCGACGCTCTGAGCACCAACCGCAAGGAGCTAAAGTATACTATTCTGCAAAGAAATGTAGATAATCATCAGAAACTGTATGATATTCTACTCGAACGAATCAAGGAGTCCACCATCACCGGTGATATCGATGTATCCAATATCCGGATCGCCGAAGAGGCCGTTGTGCCGTCGTCGCCGATCAAACCCAATAAACGCAAAAATTTGATTATGGGCATTATTTTCGGATTGATGATCGGCATCGGGCTGGCTTTCCTCCAGGAATATTTTGACAAATCCTTGCGCACGGAAGAAGATATTCAAAATTACCTGGGGCTCCCGGTCCTCGCCGTGATCCCGCAAGCCGAAAAAAAGAAAGACAAAAAGCACCAAGCGCCCGGAGTAAAAGCGCCCCATGCTACCCACGCCGGCCTATCAAAAACAGATTTATCCTCCGAGTCCACGTACTTACAAGATTTATTTTTCGAACCGAACCCCGCCGATTTCCGCGCTGCCGAAGCATACCGAACCTTGCGGACAAATATTCATTTTTCCTCTATGAATAGGAGATTACGGTCCTTACTGGTGAGCAGCACCATCGGTGCGGAAGGAAAGACCTTTACGGCTACCAACATTGCCTATTTCATGGCCCAAGCCGGAGAATCTGTCCTGATGATTGACGCCGATCTAAGAAAACCTGCTCTCAGTCACGTTGTTCATTCCCAAAATTCTGTGGGTCTTGCAGGATTGCTTTCCGGCATCTTTGGCACGGAGGTTCGCAACGGATCGCTGGCAGAATTTCAAATCGGTGATCTGTTCAGGTTGCTTTGGATGCAGAAAAAAACGGGTATCTTGAGTCTTATCCGGGAAAATGAGAAAATTGAATTAATATTTTATTTGGGTAAACTGGTTGACCTCAACTGGGTGACCCGGCCGGAAGATGAGAAGTTGGCCTCTGTTCTGATATCAAACCGCATGATTACCCGGGAACAGGCCAAGCAGGCTTTTATCCAACAAAAAACCACCGGCCAAAAATTGGGCTTTATCTTGCTCAACAACGGTTTTCTAAAAAAGGAAGATCTGACGGGTCCACTCACGATACACATGATGGAGGGCCTTCGCAAAGCCTTAGGATTTAGTACTGGAAACTTTTCCTTTCAGGAGCGGGCTGAATCAGACTTTGAAACCAGCGCCTTTGACCCCGTCGATTTTATTAAGATTTACAGGCAGCTCATCATCGGCGAGGAACCGATTGCTTATCTGAAGCAAAAGATCAGCGCAGCCCTTGTAGAAACCCCCATCAAAAACCTTTTTTTGCTTCCGTCCGGCAACATTCCGCCCAATCCTTCGGAGCTTTTGAGTTCTGATCGGATGTCGTTCTTATTGTCAAACCTGCAAAAAAGGTTCGAAGTCTTAGTAATCGACGCACCGCCGATTATGCCGGCCTCGGATGCCCTGTTGATTGCCCCTCATGTAAGCGGGGTGTTGCTGGTCGTTAAGGACGGTGCCGCAAATCGGGATTTGGTTAGCAAGACGGTCGAAAAACTCAACATGGCCCAGATCAATATCCTTGGTGTGGTGCTCAACAATGTCAACATTAGAAAAGCCGGGTACTATAAGACCTATTTTAAAAACTACGCCAAATATTATACTGAAGGCGCATGAAGTCTATCCCGCATGGAAAACAAAGAAGGTAAATGCATAGCGTCGGAATAAAACAGGATGTGGATTTAAATTCAAGTGCTTCGCTCCTGGCGCCGAACTCTCCTAACTATTGGTATGTCGCCAGGCGTTATGCCGTCTGTGTTCTAATCGTCTTTCTTTCTGCCATGGCCGCGTATCCTCTTGGCCGGAAGCTTGTTTCTCAGATCCATCACCTGCGTGCGAAAAAATTCATCCAGCAAGGTTATAACGGTCTGGCTTCCCATGCCCTCCAAAAAGCCGCTTTCTATCAACCCAAAGATTACCATATACAGCGTGAATGGGGGGATGTGAACCATCAAATAGGCAAATTAAGCCCGACAGCCAAAAGCGCATATACTTCAGCGGAAAAGGCCAAAAAGCGGTATCAAGAAGCCTTGCGGCTCAATCCCTTGGATGCACAAAGCGCCTATGGCCTCGCCCGACAAGAAGATTGGCTGGAGCAGTTGTTTACGGAAATTAATCCCCGTGAACATACCAAGCCCCATGATGCTCTGCCTTATTACGAAATGGCCATCCGTTTAAGGCCCAATGGGATCCTATATCACTATGCCCTGGCGCGCTATTTACATCGCAAGAATAACGTGACTGAAATGCTGCGGATCGTTGGTGTCCTGGCTCGGATCTACCCGTTAGCCTATTACCATTTGAAAAAAGAATATTTCTGGTCTGCTCCCGTTAAGGTTGCCTGTCGGCAGGGCCTTCAAGAAGCTATAAAGGATAATATTTCTCCGGCGGCGGCTCACATGGCTCTCGTCGATTTGATGGTAGGAGAAAAAGACTGGACGGGTGCCATCGCCCATTACCAGAATGCGCTTGAGATTCAGCCGCGCAGACAAACAGATGGAGCGTATTTTTATCTGGGTGGTCTGTTTCTTAAAAGCGGAGATATGCAGGCGGCCAAGGCAAATTTTTTAAAAAGTCTAGCCCTGAGCCGCACCAAAGAAAAGCGTCTGGAAAGTCTTTACCGCGTTTTTAAGAAAGAAAGCGTGCTGAATGAATTCAACGAATTCTACCAAGAAGTGCAGCAACGATTTGCACTTTCAGTACAAGCCGGTATTTTTTTAGGTCGATCCTATATCGATTTAAAGCAGTATGATCAAGCCCGCCGGATCATTGAGGAATTGAATACCGATGAACCAACTGCTGAAGCCTACTACTGGCTGGCCCGAATTGCAAAAAATCAAGCCGATTGGGATCAGATGGAGTTCGCCATTCAAAGGGCAACGGTATTGGAACCGGACAATAACCATTACCGCCAAATATTTTTCAGGGTGTTAAAAAGAATGAATAAGTTTGAAAGCGCCGAAACGCAACTTGACTTTATCATAAACTATTCAGACAAGCCTTCTGCAGAGCTTTATAGTGAAAAGGCGCTATTTCGATGGAAACAAAAGGACTATGAAGGCGCACTCGAGGCCTGGCAGTCAGCTATCGGCGTCAAGCCTGACAGGGCAGCTTTTCACGCCCAGGCAGCTGAAGCATATTTAATGCTGGGGAATTGGTCCAGGGCCGGAGCGTTTTATCAAAAAGCGACGATACTTGATCCCAAAAACAAGCGCTACGCAAAACGCTATCGGGAGATCATCGGAAATGATGCTGAAAGCTGATGCGCAGTGACCTTACTTGGGCTGTGGCAATAGCGAACATTGTTTTAAGTTGAAATATTAGTTTCTGATTATACATATTTTACCGTATTATCAAATAGTTAACAAAGATTTCATTAAGTAAATGAGGAGCCGGAGGTGTAGGCGCACGTTGCGCTATTCGAATATAAAATTCACCACAGAGACACAAAGGACACAGAGAAGTTGCATTTTTGCCGGACCGGGAGACGACGGTCCGACAAAAGTTCTCAGCCCTGCGGGCAGCCAGTTTAGCGCGTCTCCCTATTTGACAACTATCGACAGGTGTTTTTCCTTTGCCGTCGCCTCCCGGCAAAGGAAAAGAATAATCCCCCTCTGTGTCCGCTGTGCCTCGAGCGCAGCGGGTGGTGAAATCGGGCAGCCCAAATACGCACTTGCAATTGCGCCAACTATGTCTGAATTATATTGGCCGAATTAGAAACTATAACCCCAATTGAGTGAAACTCAATTGGGGGGTACTCGGTATCTGGTACTGGGTATTGGTGTTAAGGAATGGGTTTGATGATTAATATATCACCCGCAAGGGCCATATAAAATGAGTTACCCAAGGCCACCAAACCATTACCTGATAGCCAATACCTGCTAATTGGGCTTCGCTCAATTAGGGTATAACCTTTACCCTTTTCCTATAACCTTTGACCTTTCAACAATGGATAAACTCCTTCCACCTATCGGCTATGAGCTATCAACTATCAGCTAATTGGATAACCCGCTATGCGATCTACGGCTTGCTCATCTTCACCCCCCTCGCCAGGGGTTCGGTACAAGGCTGGGCTATCAGCACCATCCACCTGGTAACTTTAATTGCCCTCACCTCGTTTTTAGTTGAAAAAAGCCTCTCCCGGAACTGGCAGTGGATTAAGACGCCCTTAGACATGCCGATTTTAATCCTGATTATCCTGTCAATCCTGTCGACTGTATTTTCGGTGCATCGGTACACCAGCATCTGGTCCATCATTTTGCTAATAAACTACGTAACTATTTACTATCTGATCATTCATACATTTCGAACCCGGTCCCAATTCAGACAAGTTATATATATCATTATCGGTGTTGGAGCATTTCTCTCCATATTTGGTCTTATCAAACTCATCGGAGCAAATCCGTTTTCTTGGTGGGAGTATACGGATATCAGACAGAGTCAGTTCAGATTGGCATCCACCTTCGGCAATCCCGATCATCTTGCCGGATACATGGAAATGGCACTTCCCCTGCTTCTCGGTATTCTCCTCTTAGGTTACAAACCCGGGATAGTTACTCTTCTAATCTATCTGTGCTGCACACTCCTTACTGCCTTAGTGTTTTCTCTCTCTCGCGGAGGCTGGAGCGGGGCATTCACAGGCTTGGCATTTATGTCTATTGCTTTATTAACTAACCGCCATTTTCAAAGAAAAAAATTTTTCATGTGCCTGATAGGAGGTTTCTTTGCAGTGGCCCTCATAGTTTTATCCAGTACACCTGTAGTAGAAAGAATTAGGACCCTTGAACAAAAAGATCAAATCCCTAACTTTAAAAGCCGGATTTCAAGATGGCGAGGAACTGTTGAGATGATAGAAGATTATCCACTATTGGGCGTCGGTCCGGGAAACTTTGCCTTCATATTTACTCAATATCAGCCTCCAGGATTCGCAACACGATCCTTTTACGCGCACAATGATTACCTGGATTTTACCTCTGAAGTAGGACTTCCTCTCAGCGCTATTGTCGTCTGGATGATCATAGCCTTTTACAGGCAGGGCTTCAGGAAACTTAAGAACCCTAGCCGCCTTGTCCGAGGCATCACTCTCGGTTCCATGTCCGGAATCACCGCCATGCTGTTCCATAGCATAAGCGATTTCAACCTTCATATTCCGGCTAATGCGATACTTTTTACTGTGTTATCAACATTTGTAGTATCTGCAATTCCCCATAGTAATTCTAATTAAGGATTCGAGGATATGCGAAGGCGTATGCCAAATGTGACGAAAATCCGGGAATTAATTGACTGGTGCCCAGATGTTTTTCTTGATCAAACGCTGCGCAGGATCATCAACTTCTATCGTATGACTGAAAAATAACTAAATTCTGCCCAATTACGCCGCATATTGTTATGAAAAAAATTGAAAAAAAATTCAATGAAGTCTGGAAAGAAATTGCATATAAATGTAGCAAGCAATATAAACTGGTCCTGGGAAATAATGCAAGATTCGTAGCAGAAACTATATATAAAGAATTTAAAAATAAACAATTTTTTACTTACGCGGAATGTGGCGTTTTCACTGGAACAACATTTTTCCCAATTTATCATCTATGCAAAACACTTTTTCAAAATTTTAGATTGTATGCTTTAGATTCTTTTTCAGGTTTTCCTAAAGATATTACATTAAATCCGAATGATGAATTTGAGAATTTTGAGATTATGTATGAAAATGGAAGCATTTCTGAAGATCACTTGATAAGGGCGCGAGAACGATGTGGAAAAATTCCCAATAAAGAGCATCTTCAAGTTGATTATTTTAAAGATTATGCGGAGGAATTCTATAAAAGATGCGAAGGGAAAAAAGAGATTCAGATAGTTAAGACTTCTTTTAGTGATCTTGATAAAAACCTTGAAACTGGCAGCTATAATTTTGATCTCGTTTTTTTAGATTGTGATCTCTATTTATCCTACACCGAGTGTTTAGATTTTTTTAAAGATAAGACAAAATTATTTGTTTTTGATGAATACTATAGTTTAAAATATCCGGGACCGAGATTAGCTTGCAATAATTTTGTTGAAAAATATCCGGAATGGGTCTTTTTTAATAAAATTGAGTATAGCCAATATTTTGAACGATGGGGAATTACAAAATAGAATTCAAGTTCTGTTTAAATCGGGGAAATAAAATGATTGTGGCGATAATTCCAGCAAAGGAAGAATCAAATAGATTACCCAATAAAAATCTTTTGACCATAAATGGGAAGTCGTTGGTGGAGCATGCCATTGAGTTCGCCAAGAAATCGCATAAAATTGATCATATTTATGTTTCGACAGATTCAGAAAAAATTGCGGCACATGTAAATGAAATAGATGTTGATGTAATTATGCGGAGTAAAGATCTCTCTGGAGAAACTCCTTTAATTCAGGTCTATCGTCATGCATTGAGTAAAATTGATAATGACAATATTACACATATTGTTGGCATCCAACCGGATAATCCGGATCGAAATTTGAATCCTGATATGGCAATTGACTATGCAATTGACAAAAATATTGACAGCTTATTTACAGTCAATAGGAATGGCAGACGTAACGGCTCCCTGGCGATTATAAAACGAGAAGTACTCGAGGCTTCCGACCCAAATTACTGTGCCTCTCTAATGGATGATTGTATAAACATTCATAACCAGTTTGATTTTCTGATGGCTACCAGGAATCTCTCACGCTACGCGGATACTTTATTTATGGGAAACCGGATTATCAGTAAGAATGATCCTGTATTCATTGTAGCTGAGGCGGCTTGTAATCACATGTGCCGAGTTGATTCAGCCAAACGAATGATTGAGCTGGCCAGTGAAGCCGGGGTAGATGCCATAAAGTTTCAAACTTATCAGGCTGAAAATTTGGTATCGACTAGTGCAAAAGCGTTTTGGGGTAATGAAACAATTTCTCAACTAGAATATTATAAAAAGTTGGACCGCTTTGGAAAGGAAGAATATGAAGAGATTTTTATTTATGCCAAAGAAAAAGGGATAATTGCTTTTTCATCTCCTTTTGACGCCAAAAATGCGGAAATGCTGAATGAGATCGGGATGCCGATCTTCAAGATCGCGTCATGCGACATTGACAATGTGCGGCACTTACAACATATTGCTAGCTTTGGCAAGCCCATTATCCTGTCTACCGGTGCTTCTACCATGGACGAGATTGACAAAGCCATTGAAGTTATATTCAAACAGGACAACTATCAACTAATACTTCTTGCATGCACTTTAAGTTACCCAACTAAAAACGAAGATGCCAATCTTTTAAAAATTCAAACTCTCCAAGAACGATATCCTGGGATGATTATCGGGCTTTCGGACCACACCGAGCCTGATCCTCATATGGTGATACCTTCCGTTGCCGTTGCGCTAGGTGCTAAAATTATTGAGAAACACTTCACACTAGACAGATCAATGACGGGTTCAGGCCATTTCTTCGCCGTGGAACCTGAGGATCTCTGTAAATTGGTTCGAAATATCAGACTTACTGAGACCTTATTTGGAGACGGCTCGCTTGGCGTTGCCGATTCTGAAAAAGAGGCATGGGCTAGCGCCAGGAGAAGTATAACTGCTGAAATTCCAATTCCCAAGGGACGGGTTATCACAGAGGAGATGCTGAGCATGAAGCGTCCTGCACTTGGTCTTTCTCCAGCAATTATTGATGAACTCATTGGTAAGAGAGCAATCCGAGACATCACCGCCGGCCAACCGATAGTGAAGGACATGGTAGATTGGGATAGCTAAAAAGAAATAATATTTGTGTAAAAATTAATTTAAGCGGAGTTAGTTAAGCGATTTAAAGTTACTACATAGTCCGCAACAAACCGGAGTACTGGAGTGTTGGAGTGTTGGAGTATTGGTTTTTTTTCCACGACTTTATTGCTCCATTACTCCACTACTCCAAGGTTGCCGTATTTAGCTGCAATTTTTTTTATAGGAGTTTAAATAAGTTTTCAGATCATAACCTAATTATTTTAGACAAATTTTAAATAAAACAAACTTAGAAGATGACAACCGTGAAGAAGAAAATATTGCTGATCACTTCGCCTAGACCTAAACCAGGGGACTCACCACTGCATTTTGGTGACAATCGGCCACCGCAAGGTCTGGGATATCTGGCTGCTTATCTGAAACAGAATGGCCATGAAGTTGAAATTATCGATCTGTACGCATTCGGGGGAGAAATTTTTCATAATAATCCATTTGTAAATCAAGAAGAAATTGGTAAACAGCTTCATATTGATATACTCGAAAATATTGCCTCCTTTAGACCTGATTTCATAGGGATGTACATTCACACTATGTCCTTTGAAACTGCCTGTGATCTGTCCAGGGAGTTAAAACAATTTTATCCTGATTTAGTTCAGATATGCGGTGGACCACATCCGACTATAATGCCGGAATCTATGCCTGATACATTTGATTATATCGTGATCGGTGAGGGCGAGTACGCTCTTCTGGATATCGTCGAGGGTTACACTTCGGATAGAATTATTTACGGCAATCATTTGAGATCCAAAGACCTTGACAAACTTCCATGGCCGGATTTTGATTTATTCTGGGGTAAACCCTATAATTGGGGGCTGAAACTATATGAAAAAGATATCTGGCCCGTATTTACAATCAGTACGAGCAGAGGTTGCCCTTTTAGATGCCGTTTTTGTGGGATAAAGTATGTTTACCCTTTCTTTAAGGGAATATCTGAACGCCGTATATTTGACAGAATGATACAACTTGCAAAACGCTACGGCGTAGAGACCTTTTATTTCCGGGAAGATTGTTTTACCGCTGACCTCCGAAGGTTGGAAGCCTTTTGTAGTCTTATAATTGAAAAGGGAATAAACTTTAAATGGGTTTGTGAGAGCCGAGTAAAGGAACTCAGTCCGAGACTGATCCGTAAAATGCGCCGCGCTGGTTGTTTAGGCCTTTACATCGGCTGCGAAAGTGGAAGCCCCAGAGTCTTAAAGAATATGCGCAAGGATGAAACTCGTGAGGATTTTATTGAAAAATTTCCTATTCTCCATGAGCACGGAATCAATACGTACACAACCTGGGTTTACGGAACACCCGATGAACATGCTGCTGACAGAAGACTTACGGACGAACTCATAACGATGATTCAGCCGACGACAGTAGATCGATTTGTATACATCGGAATCCCCAAAAGCGACTACTACAATCAGTTTCTAGAAAATCGGGAATATGAATTTATTGACAAATGCGGTTTTTTATATCCCAATGGATATCTTAGTCTAGCTACACAACTATATGGAAAGGAAGATCCTAGAGTTCAATATGTTAGAAGAATCTATTCTCAAAACAGTATTGCTAATGTAGATATTCAATGGTGACATGTTCAAAAATATAGCCGAATCATTGCTGTCCAAAATAATTTGAAAATCAAATACTGCCTTTAATAAAAACAGGCAGTTATAAACGGGAAATTAGTGATTTAGAAATCAGGTTGTA
>CACVKW010000795.1 GCA_902749685.1 Olavius sp. associated proteobacterium Delta 1
GTACAACCTGATTTCTAAATCACTAATTTCCCGTTTATAACTGCCTGTTTTTATTAAAGGCAGTATTTGATTTTCAAATTATTTTGGACAGCAATGACCAAGAATATGGATTAATTTTTGATGTACTGGATTAATTAGAGCCGATCGATGATCGTGCTTCAGTAGAAGCTCGGCAAGCCCCTGATCTCCCTTTGCCAGCAGAAATTTGAAAAAAGACATGGGATACATATGCAACGAAGAAACACGCCCCACCGGCATCCCAATATTCTCCAGGACGAAATCCAAAAGAGAACCAGCCGCCAAAACATGCAATTCCGGCATGAGTTCATAAAAATATCTTATCTTTAAGTTAACGGCATTAAATCGGATCAAGTTAATCACTTGAAATTATGTAATAAAACATATAAAACCAAGCCTGTTCCAGTCTTGGCTGTTCCATTTTAGGATCAAAATTGAAACCCAATTTATTCCGTTGATAACAGTGCTGCAAATGAATTCAAATCTTCTTCTTCTTCCAGGATCCTTACCCGGTCGATAATTATATTTCGCTTTTCCTCAGTATATACAGGTGCAACCAGATTTTTGAATTTTTGGATCAATTCTTGCCAGGTAAGGGGGTTTTCTGGATCTCCTTTGGGATACTCAATTTTAGCAGAATACTTCTGTCCGCTTTGGGTGGTCACCGTAACCAGCGCCGGCCATTTTCTAGGATAATCTTTCTCAAGTTCAGGATTTATCACACAAAAAATTTTATCCATCAGCGCCTTTATTTCCGGTTTCTCTATATTTTCTAAAGTATACTCATCTAAAGTGGCCTGGTTACAGAGTATTGCAACTGCCGCCCCAAAGGGCATACTAAATTGAGCATCTACAATGGAGGCCGGTTTGCGCTTCTTTTCTATTGGCTCGGCCACCAGTGCAAATCCGGCCTTTAGAATTCCCAGGGTAACTTTTTCAATATCACCAATATCCAGCCGGTGTTCCCGCATGATCTTTAAAATTCCGTCAATGGGTCCCTGTTTGTAGCGGCAGCAGGAATGCGGCTTTATGCTGGTTCGCATGACCTCGTACGGCTGCCCCCATGTTTTTAGAATCCTGGCGGCATCCGACTGCGGCGAATAGGCATGTAAAAATCCGAATCGGCCTTCGACAACGGTTGCGGGGCCGCTGAATTTTTGGCCGGCAAGCAGGCCCGCCATCAAACCGCTGTGGGCAGCCCACCCGGGGTGCAGTCGTTTGGTAAAGGCCCCATCATTTAAAAATTCCATTAAGCCGGCGGCCTGGCTCCCGGCAATCCCTAAAGCATTGGTCATTGATTTTTGATCCAGCGACAACAACTTGGCGGCAGCAACGGCAGCACCCAATGTACCGCAGGTTCCCGTGGGATGGAATCCCCGGGCGTAATGGGCGGCCGGACCCAGTGCAATTCCAAGTTTGATGGCCACTTCATAACCGGCGACAACCGCTGTAATAAACTCCCGGCCGGAACTGCCCGCCATTTGTGCCGCCGCCATGGCCGCCGGCATAATGGCCACCCCCGGATGCAAGGAAGCTTCGTTGACGACATCGTCCAATTCCAGGGAATGGGCCGCTATTCCGTTTGCCAGTGCGGCATAGGGCGGTCCGGCTCGCATTCCGGTACCGATCACCACCGCCCCGTCGCGGGTATTGTCGACCCGGGCAATAACCACGTGAACGGGCAGACTTGAGTCACTGAGCGCTCCCCGGGCGGCCACGCCAATGTAGTCAAGGCACTGGTATTTGACCCGATCGATCAGGTCGCTGGATAAATCCCGATAGCTTAAATCGTGGCAGCGCTGTGAGATTTGAACGGTTTCATGCATAATTTTTCCCCTTGGCATTCAGTAAGCGGAAGCGCTAAAGGCACGTCAGTGCGCTTGTCTTTTCGGCCGATGGCCGAAAACCCGCCAGCGGCGGACAAGTCCAAGCCACCCTTTATGCGGCTGGTAGTTAATTTTTGCACTAAAATTCAGGTATCAACTAACGCCAATATATTCTTGACAATCAGAATTGTCAATTATATATGGTCGACAATATATTGTATCCGATGGGATTTAAAACCGATGCCCCCCATGGGGTCCTGCCGGCAACCCCCCGGCGATGACGCTCGAGCAGCGGGTCGAAGTCTATAATCGGGCATACTAAAAGTTCGCTGATGGCGCTGAGGCGCAAATCAGACGGTCTGTCATTGCGGATTTTGAATAAACCATAACTGTCGATCCGGAGGTGCCGGTGGGAGCTACCCATCCCATTGCCAGCTATAAATATATTAATATGCTCCGCAAGTTAGAACAGCTGCCGCTTGTCTCTCCCTATGTCAAGACCCGCGGATGGCCTTACCTTATTGCCTGGGGTCATCGCCTGGCCGGTATAATTCTGGTTTTTTACGCCTGTTTGCATATCTATACCCTGTCCTGGCTGGAAACGCCCGACCAGTATAGTGCCAAAATGCAGATTTTCGGTTCCTCGCTTTTTGTTTTTTTTGAATGGCTGCTGGCGGTCCCGGTCATATTCCACGCCTTAAACGGCGGTCGTTTGATCCTCTACGAAAGCTTTGGAAACCGTGAAGACAGCGCCGTCATCAAGTGGTTATTTATCTTTTCGGCTGTTTACATCATATTCTTAGGCATCTTGATGATTGGGGGAAACCAGAGTGTCTCTGCGCTGTTTTTCTGGCTCGCCATGCTGGTGGCGGCCCTGAGCCTGGTATATGTGGTGGCTCTTAGAACCCGGCATACTGCCATTTCCCACCTTTGGAAGCTGCAGCGTATCGGCGCTGTTTTTCTGCTCATCATGATTCCGGCCCATCTTATTTTCATGCACCTTAACCTTGCGGTCGGTCATGAAGCCGGGGTGGTGATCGCCAGAATGCAAAGCAGCTTTATTAAATCCGTCGATCTGGCATTGATTCTGGTGGTGCTCTTCCACGGAGGATACGGACTGTTGTCCATTGCCAAAGATTACCTGCCGACCGGAATCCTGCAGCAGATGTGTACGGCTATTGTTTTCGGGGTGATGATTGCCTTTGCCTGGGTGGGTGTCCGGTTGGTTTTTTTAATATAAATAGAATTTTTTTAGGGTTTTAGTTTCCAATTACAACGATGCCATGAAAACTGCACTGCATATCCATTCAACGATAAATTGCGATCTTTTGGTGATTGGGGTCGGTGGTGCCGGCTTTCGCAGCGCGGTCGAAGTCCTGGAGAAAAGGCCCGAAACCCGGGTCCTGGCGATTACCAAAGGCGCCCATCCCCAGAAGTCCCACACCTCGACCGCCCAGGGTGGACTGGCAGCGGTGGATCCCAGAGATCCGGTGGACAAGCCCATCTTTCACATGTTCGATACCTGGAAAGGGTCCGACTGCACCGCCGACCAAAATGTTATCAAAAAAATCAGCGAAGCATCGTGGGATGAAATTATCTGGCTGGAAAACAGAGGTATGCATTTTTCCCGCAATCCGGATGGCAAGCTAAGCAAGCGAACCTTCGGCGGACACACGGTCTCTTTTGGAAAAGCCTCAGCTTACCGCGCCGTCTTTGAATCTGATCGAACCGGCAAAGGTATCATGGACACCGCTTGGGGAGAGGCCATCAAGCGCAATATTTCCTTTTTGAACAAAACCCTGGTCACCGAACTGATCCTCAAAGAAAACCGCTGCGTGGGCGCTGTTATTTTTATGGAAAATCAGGGAAAATTCGTGCGCGTGCTTGCCGGAGCCACGATTATGGCGACCGGCGGCTGCGGTCAGGTTTTCAAAGTAACCACAAATTGCCGCCAGAACACTGGAGACGGCCTGGCGGTTGCGCTTCAGGCGGGGCTTCCCGTAATGGATCCCGAGGCGGTCCAGTTTCACCCGACCGGGATTGTCGGCCCCGGCATTCTGGCCAGTGAAACCCTGCGATCGGTCGGCGGAATACTACGCAACAGGGACCTGGAACCGTTCATGGAGCGCTATGCCCCCAAAATGAAAGAGCTGGCACCACGGGATCTCGTGGCCCGGGCGATTGAGTCGGAAATCCGCCAGGGACAGGGAATTGTAAATCCTGATCATAATATTCCCCATGTCTGGATTGATCTGACCCATCTGCCCCAATCGGTGCATGATAAGCAGATACCGGAAGTCACAGGATTTTTTAAAAAATATGTCGATCTTGATCCCAAAACCGAACTTTGCCCGGTGCGACCCAGCAACCATTACCACATGGGGGGCATTCCCACCGATGAGTTCGGTCAGGTGCAGACGGCCTCCGGGCAGGTTGTAGCGGGGTTGTATGCAGTGGGCGAGTGTGCGGCAGCCAGCTTTCACGGTTTCAATCGACTGGGGACCAACTCGATACTTGAGTTGATTACCATGGGGAGATTTGCCGGCCGGAAAGCATTGGCGTATTTAAAGGAAGTCGGAACCGAAACGCTCGCTGACAAGACGCAGGGGGCTTCTTTTGCACGCTTTTCGCGTTACCTGGAGGCCACCGGCAAAGACAACATTGGAAAAATCCGAAACTCTCTGCAAACCTTGATGACCGAAAAAGTCGGCGTGTTCAGAACCGGGCCGGAGTTGGCGGCGGCTGTAGATGAAATCAAAGGGCTCCAAGAGCGTGCCAATCAAAGCGCGCTGGCCGGCAAAAGCCTGATTATGAATCAGGAACTGGTTCAGCACTGGGAGCTGGACAACCTGCTGGCTGTTGCCATGATCATCACTGAATCGGCGCTGCAACGAAAAGAGTCAAGGGGAGCCCATTATCGCGATGATTACCCTGATCGCAAAGATGGGTTCAACTACCACACCCTGGCCTGTATGCGGGAGTTTAGCAAAATCGAATTTGATCAACGGGCCATTGATATGAGTATTTTAGAAGCTGGCGGCGAACATTCAGAGCATTTCAATATGATAGAAAGAAAATACTGATTAATCCGCCCGGTGAAACATCAAAATATTTTCATCAGAATTCAAAGTCCAAATTTTGTTTAGCCACATCTGATCTCTTATTCTTCAGGGTGGAGAATTTAAGGGAAATTATATAGATGGTTACGACATATAATCTCACACTGAAAATCAGTCGGTATGACCCGGCGGGCAAACGCGGCTGGATTCAGGATTACCAGCTCGAAGCCGGACGCATCCAAAGATTTGTGGATCTTTTCCGCAAAATAAACGAGGAACAGGATCCCACCCTGACCTGGGGATCCTCCTGTGAACATGGCCAATGCGGAACCTGCTCTGTTATCGTCAATGGCAAACCCCTGCTGGCATGCGAACTTCTGGTTGAAAAGGCCGTCAAATATTTCGCTACCACAACCTTTTCGATCGAACCGTTGGACGTGGCCCCGGTCCTGCGAGACCTTGTGGTAGATCTGGCAGAAGCCTACGCCCGCATCGATAAGGTCAAACCATATATTATCGATCCGGCACCCCCACCGACTAAGGGACATGAATACGCCATTGATCCGAAATTGCTGGATCGCTATGTCAACGCCACACGATGCATAAATTGTTTTTGTTGCGTCTCAGCCTGCCTAGCCGGCCATAAAAATTTTCTGGGCCCGAATGCCATGCTGGCCAGTATCGTCCGTGTGATGGACCCGCGCGAAAAAGAAAAAAAAGAGCGCTTAAAAATCCTCTACAGCGACCAGGGGCTTTACCGGTGCCATTCTTCCCAGGCGTGCTCATTTGTGTGCCCCAAAGAGATTAACGTGGCACATTTTATGGCCCTGGCCAAAGCCGGCGAGTTTAATCAGGATCTATAATACCTCAATAACGTGTAATTATCTGAACATTGATGAATAAATCGAACGATACTGGAAGCTGCGTCTGGAAAATAAGGACAAGTTAATGAACAAATATAGCGGCAAAATTAAGTCCATGGATTTCAAGCCCCAGGTTCTGGGAGAACAGGTATCGCAAATTCTAATCGAAGCCATTTTAGAGGGAGCCCTAAAGCAGGGAGATCAGCTTATCGAAGCCGATCTTCAAAAGCTCTTCAATGTCAGCCGCTCTCCACTGCGGGAGGCCTTTAGAGAGTTGGAAAAAAAGGGCCTGGTTGAAATCATTCCGCGCAGAGGTGCTTTCGTCAGAACGGTTACCACTAAAGATATTAAGGAAAATTTCCCGGTCCGGGCGGCACTGGAAGGTCTTGCAGCCCGACAAGCTTATACGAGAATGACCGCAACAGACTTAAAGCAAATAAATAAAGCGTTTAGCGGTATGCAACTGGCAGTCGCTAAGAAACAGTATGCCAAATACCGCAACCAGCACCATGTATTCCATGAGACCTTTATCAAGGCATGCGGCAATAATCTTTTAATCGAACTGTTGGAGACTTTACGGATGCACCGGTTGTGGTATTTTTTGTCATTTCAATATCACAAAGAGGATTTCAAAAAATCCCTGGCCGTCCATCATAAAATTTTAAAACTTTTTGAAGGGCGGAACACTGATCTGAACGAATTGGAAAACCTGGTCCGGACTCACATCGATGAGGCTTTGGACTTTTTTTTAGATTACATTCAAAGTCATAAAGCAATTCCTTAACAGTTAGTATTCTCTTTTTCGCTGACATTTTTTTCAGAACCATATTTTTGTAGTGTAAAATAGGTAATCTCCGGCGGAGCCGCGATCCGGAAGGGAAACACAAGCGTTCCGATCCCGCGATTGACATAGGTGTATCCATAAGGCTCTTTGATCAGCCCTGCCTGATAGCGAACCGGGTCTTTGATTGGAATAAAGTGGTGCGATATGAGCGGAATAGCCACCTGCCCGCCATGTGTGTGGCCGCAAAGCGTTAGGTCTATTTTTGTTCCATTTTTAATATTCGTCCTCACGTCGGGACTGTGGCAAAGTAGTATTTTAAATTCATCTTGCGGGACTTTGCGTAAAGCCGCTGCCAGGTCGCAGGAAAACCAATAGTCGTCCGTTCCTGCGACATGCAGCCTTGACTGACCGCGGGCCAACTTTTTTGAGCTGTTGCGCAAAACCCGAATACCAACTCTTTCCAACCCTCGCACTAGGCGCAACTCTGTCTTTTTGCCGTCCCACTGGTCGTGATTTCCCAGCACTGCTATTTTTTCGCCACCATCCAAATTTCCTAAAACGTCGACAACCATTGAGAGATAGTCGTCTTTAATTGTAGGCATCCATCGCTTCCAGAAGTTGTTAACCGCGCCCGTTATAATATCACCGCTAATCACCACGAGGTCCTTTTCCAGCTGATTGATTTCCCTCACCACCTGCATCAGGTAGTCCCTACCCACCCAGAAACTCGCATGCAGGTCTGATATTTGTACGATGCGAAAGCCGTGAAATGAAGCTGGGAGATTAGGGAAACTAATGCGCACGTGCTCGGTTTTTAAATTGTTTCGTCTCTCATAGCCGATTCC
Source organism: Olavius sp. associated proteobacterium Delta 1 (assembly GCA_902749685.1). GTDB lineage: Bacteria > Desulfobacterota > Desulfobacteria > Desulfobacterales > JAFDCJ01 > JAFDCJ01. The sequence goes on from CACVKW010000795.1 coordinate 7,396, forward strand.
CAAAAAAGCCAGCACCGATAGGCGAAAGCTGTTCTTGAGGAATGATCGACGGCTGATTCTTTTACTTGAAAATACTTTCATTTAGGGTGCCAAGTTTTATCTTTTTTGCAGTGAACAACAGGATTTGAAACGACTACGTTTAGCAATTATACTGTTGATTTCAGAATATGCCATCAAGGCCTATTTTGAACTACTCTAATTCTACTTGAGGTGATGTTCTAATTTTTATCGGAATATTTACGGAAAATCTTAAATAAAATATAGGTTAGGCAATAAGAGCTGCAGCGGTATTAAGGTGTTTTATATCGCTGATCTTTCATGAGCAGGACAGGGTGAGGGGCATGGATCAATGGTCTTCATTGCAGCAGCGAAGTTGGATTTCAATATTTTATACAACTATAGGGTAAATATTGGTGTCGAAGATAACTTTTTCCTGCATCGTTATATCTCTTCGAACTCAAAAGTCCCGGCATCCCGTAAGGTTGCCTCAGCCAATTGGATTTCCGTATCAAACTGACCGAGAACTGCGTTCAAGGCTTCTTTTTCATTTAGAACAATACCATTCTTTTCTGGCATGTCATTTTTTTGTTATCCGCCAATGCATCCACAAAACCTTACGGTCTTTGTCTGAGAAAAAATAAGTGGTCTAAGTCGCTTGTTGGGTGCGGACTAAAATGGTATTTCGCAATTTAGACACGGTGCGCTCAAAGCCTGAAAACGCCTTTTTGGATTCTTCTCCCCAGCTATTTTCATGCTCGACTGCGGCTCTGAGAGTTCTGACCTTATCTTGACAATTTTTCAGAAAAGGTTTGGCATCAGCTGTTTTCACAAAAATTGTCTGTTTCGCTTCCTCAAGGTCTTTTATCAACAGCAACAGTTCTTTGCGGTCATCCTCTTCGGCTTTATCCAGAATAACCTTGGCATCTGTTAAGATTTCTTCTAGTTGGGCGATACTCATTAATATCTCCTGTTCCGTAAAATACTCGGTCAGCGGATTATTTGCCTATTCGCACATCTATTAGTACCCTAATTGAGCGAAAGTCGAGGGTGCTCCAGCTTCAAGGCGTCCAAGGGCGAGGGGGTAGTTCGCCTACCCCGAGCCTTTGGCGACGCAGAAGATGGGGCGGCATCGGCTTTCCCGAAGGGTAAACAAAATGAGATTTAAAATAGATATTTACAACTCACTTATAATAACCTTAATAAATTGCAGCCTTAATTACAATTTGACAGTTTATTCAGAAAGTTAAAAACCTATCTGATTCTGTTTACGATCGTTTAGGGTAGTATTTTAGCTGGCTAGCACCTGATAGTCCTCTTCACCGGATATGCCGAGTCCGAGTTCAATTGCTCTCTTTATAAGCGGCATTTCCCAAACCGGCATTTGGATCAGGTTGTCGCGCGGATAGGATTGGAGAATTTTAACTCCTTCAACGTCGATCGCTATTCGGTCGCCTGAAGCCATGATGACACCGGGTTCGACGACTTCACCCTCTGCAGGCCCATTGGTTACAAACGATTTTCGCCCATCCATAATGATCAAATCAGGGCCCAGGGGCAAAGAAAGCTCGATCATTTTCATGTCCATGGGCTCGTCGGTCTTCCCCAGCCTGTAATCGGCGTGCATATGCTGCATGTCAACAGGGTGGGTCACACCAACAATGAGCTTCAAGCTCATCGTAAAACGGGCCAAGAAATGATGTTTCATGCAAGGTAAGAAAACAATTTTATCAAACTCCTTTAAAGACTTATGATATCCGGCTTTGGTCCACCACTTGGCCTCCGGCCCAAACTTGATATCCATCCAGGGGCCGGAATCGAAATCAATGACCGGCAAATCTATCTCCTCGGCGAACTTGAAAACACCCATCTCTTCTAGTACCTGGGCGGTAGGCATCCACGGCCAGCCCGCACGTTCCCCTAAGGTTAAATTGGTGATACCCTCTTCCCGCAACAGTTCAACCACCGCGCCTAGAAATCCGAGATCACTGGATGCCGGATAAGGATCATCGCTGTTAAAATTGGCTTTCAGCAACACCCGATCCCCGGGATTCAATGCCTGGCGCACACCGCCGATCATGTCAACTGCCTGTTTGATCGCTTGCTTTAATTGGCGATCGCTGGTGGAAACAATGGAAACCAGCGCTTTGCCGTCCCGGGTGTAAACATTCTCAGGGCGGTATCGCCATTCGTTTTCTTCTTCCACCTCGCGTTTCATTGCGAAAAATTCTTCTTGTCTCATAGACATTACCTCCGTCATTAAATAATTTATCCTGAACTTTGCTAACTAATTGCTTCTTGATAAAGTGCTCTTAACTGATCAATAAAGTCCTCAAACGCATGATTCTGATATTGCAGCAGTCGCTGTGATTCATTTGTATCGTACCAACCTGTCCAGCCTGGCTGCTCCTGGAAAGTGGCGCTTTCAGGAGGAAAATCGAAGGCCTCGCAAATAGCACGTGAGTATTCCTGACCGATCAATTGCCAGGTTTGACCGCCGGCAATCTGCAGGATTTTCCCCGGGACTGCTTCATTGCCAACACAGTTTACGACAGCTTGGGCTGCGTCCGCGAGATGAACAAACTCTATGCGCTGATTGGCCGTAATAAACCACGGACGCGGAATTTCTAATAGTGCCGGCACCGAAACTCCAGAAATTCGCAACAGCACAAAAGGTCTACTATCTGCTAGAATATCCTTCTCATTTTGCAGTTTCGTTTCTCCATAGAAATCAATGGGCTTCTGCGGATGATCAATGTCGACGATTCCCGCCGTCGGCACTCCATAGGTTGCCACCGAAGACGCAAAGATGATGGGTATCGCCGGATTCAACGCTTTCAATATACTTCGCGTGCCTTCAATGTTTATCCTGCTGGCAAGCTCATTATTTTCTTCGCTCATCGGTGGCATAATTGCAGCCAGATGCACGGCCCAGTCGATACCATCACTGGCCCGTGCCAAGTCTGATTTTTCGCAAATATCACCAGGGAACACTTCGATATTAGTATGTGCATTGGTAAATGAATAATCAAGGTCCGGCAAGTCGAACACACGCACATCATGACCACCTTGAGCCAGCTTAACCACCACCTGTCGTCCCACATTTCCCGCTCCTCCGGTAACAAGAACGATACTCATCGTCAACATCTCCTAAATTCAGGTAATAATATCTGTACACCGACGGCTTTCTCCGTCTCGGCATCAGATAATACGGTACGACTGGGATCAAAGGCAAGACATATTTGTTGTTTCGCCTTAGCCCGCAAATCCGGTTGGGTCACAATTTGAAGCCATATTCGAGCGGCAATGCCCACCCTACGATGATGAATTTTTGCTACGTTAGGGTTAAATGTTCGGGAATTTCTACAATTTGCTTGAACTACTATTATATTTGTGGGCATTATAACCAAAATTAGAAAGGATTCATAAAAATGAAACGCATGCCGAATCCAAAGGGCGCTTATTATTTCCTCACCGGTATTGCCCCTTACTCTTCAGGGGTTGCCGCCATGCCGGGTAATGAAATCGTGCATGTCATCATGCAAAATCCTCCGCCATACCGCAAAGGCTTCGAATTCATCTATAGCCACCTGGCAGCCCTGGGTAGACCCCGACAGGCGCTGTGCGCCATTCAGCTCAGAATTCCGCGACCGTTTTCCTTTGAAGAATTCTCTGATTTCAATCAGGGCTACCTGGATATTCTGGACGAATGGGATCTGCCGTGTGATGGGGTGAACCCGGTGGCCAGGACCAATGTCGCTCCAGAGGTTGGACCTCCGGCAGAAGCCGTTTTATATGCCTTTTCATACACCGTCCCGCTGAAAAACGACAACCTGCCTCCCACTTTTATCATCGCCGGAGCCGGCGAACTGAGGGACGGAAATCTATCACCCGATTACATCGTGAGGGCGGGCGAAACAGGTATGGATGCGGTCAAGGAAAAAGTGAAGTTTGTGATAGGTATCATGCAATCACGGTTATCCGGACTGCAAGTGAAGTGGTCGCAGGTCACCACGGTGGATATCTACACGGTGCATCCGCTCCATCATCTTCTGGCTGAAGAGCTCCTCATTCCCATGCAAGAAGCTGGACGGCACGCTGTGCGCTGGTATTACAGCAGACCCCCCATATCCGGCTTGGAATATGAAATGGACCTGCGGGGCGTGCGTAAGGAACTATATCTATAGAAGTATAGACGATAGCGTCAGGCTAGGTTAGTGTAAGGTTTCAGGTGTCAGTGTTCAGAATAAGCTAATGTGTCTACCTATCCTGACACCAGAAACCAATCCTTATATCCGGTCTACCCGGGGGTTGCACCGATTGCCGTCGTAAGGTTCCGAATTGCTTTCTTGCGGGAGACCTTTTCTAATATAGCACCCAGAATCCCCTGGGGTAGGAAAATAATGAACAAAATCAGCATCAGGCCGTAAATAGTGGTATCCAACCCAACCATCGCGGTTCCAATGAGAACCCGTAAAAATTCTGCCAGTGAAATCGTAATAATGGCGCCCACCGTGGGGCCGAAGGCCACATACATCCCCCCGGCAACCACCGCGAACACGATCTGCAGCGATACGCCGACGCCGGATACTGTATGCGGATTCATGTACATCTGATACTGGCCGTATAAAATTCCTCCTAAAGCGGTCATCACCGCGCTGATAACGGTAATCCGTAATTTTTGACGGGTTACGTGTATGCCCACCGAGGCCGCGGCATCCTCATCCTCGGAGATGGCATCCAGGGCATAACGGTCCATGCTGGTATCAATCTTCTTCCAGACCCAGATCCCGAAGGCCCAGAATACCAGCGCTATCAAGTAAAAAGTTTCTTTATCAGCAAACTGCAGGGCATAAAGCGATGTTCCCTCTCTGAAACGCTCCGGAGTCAAGCCCAAGGAACCACCGGTATAATCTCTTAAGGCCATGATGAGCATGCGAATCACCTCGCTCAAAGCAAGGGTTACCAAGGCAAAATAATGGCCGACGATCCGGAACCTGAAACAGGGATAGCCGATCAATATGGCAACCGCCATTGAAAACAAAAGCGCCAAGGGGATGCCGATCCAGGGGGTAAGGGATAGATAATTCCATAACATGGCGACGGTGTAGGCACCCACCCCCATGAAGGCCCCATGGCCAAGGGAAACCAGACCAAACCGTCCCATTAAGGACCAGCTCGTGTACGTAAAACTCCAAATGAGGATCGTAATGAGCACATGCATGTAATATTGCGGTACACCGATAAATGGCAGCGCTACCAGTACGACGGCTCCGATCAGGTAAAATAACTTATTCATGAACGGCTCCCAAGAATTCCCTGTGGTCTGATAAACATCATGATGATGAAAACCGCGAATGCGATTACGTAACCCCATTCGATCTCAGTGTAAAATCCTCCGATTGCTATAATTTGGCTGAAGATGAATGCAGCAATAAATCCGCCGAGCATATTGCCGAGTCCCCCGAGCACACAGACCATAAAGGTGATGGGACCGAAGGAAAGCCCGATGGCCGGGTGAATGTCATACTGAAGCACCAGCAGACATGCGGCCAGCCCGGCGAGCCCACCGCCGATGGCAGATGTTATCAAGTATATTTTGCGGCTGTTGACACCCATCAGGACCATCACTTCCCGGTCTTGTGAAATGGCCCGGATAGCGGTTCCAATGTAGGTCCGCGCCAGAAAGAAATATAAAACGATCATTCCAATCAGCGCGGTGCCGAAAGCCAGCAGCCGGGCAAAGCTGATGTACATTCCAAAGACTTCCAGGACCGGAAGTCGCAGTCCGATGTTGCGAAACTCGATGCCGAACAGCAGCGTGGTAAAACTTTGCAGAAAGAAGAGCAGTCCCCCGGTGGCCAGTAATTGGTTGATGGGGGCGCTACCCAGAATGGGTGAAATAATCAGAAAATGTACGAGATACCCAAATACTGCAACCACTGCGATGCCGGCCAGACAGGCGAGTATCAATGGAACTCCGAATTTCACATAGAGGAAAAAGATGGCATACATTCCGAGCATGACCAATTCGGCATAGCAGATCCAGACCACATCGATCACGCCGAAAATCAGATTCAACCCGAGTGCCAGCAGTGCCAGAACGCCGCCCAGCAATATGCCGTTGACTATCGTTTCTAAAAGGTAAATATCGAACATGCTGTTCCACCCAATCGTGTATGGTTGTTAAACGCCGATATAGGCTTTGCGGATCTCTTCACTGCCGAGCAATTCAGAGGCGCTGCCACTGGCTTTGATGCTGCCGACCTCCAGCAGGTATGCTCGATCCACCACTTTGAGGACCTGCTGGATATTTTGCTCCACAATCAATACGGTAAATCCTTTCTGCCGAATCTGCCGTACCAGTTCGAAAACCTGCTGAACGATCACCGGAGCCAGGCCGGCCGACGGCTCATCCATCAGAAGCATTTTTGGATTCGACATCAAAGCCCTGGCAATAGCGCACATCTGCTGTTCACCGCCTGAAAGCGTGCCGGCAAATTGGGCACAGCGTTCCGCAAGGATTGGAAACAGTTCATAAACAAATTTAAGACGTTCTCTGAACTGCTTTCTCGCAGAGGGGGTGAATGCCCCGATCTTCAGGTTGTCTTCAACCGTCATGCGGGGAAAAAGACGTCGGTTTTCAGGAACATGGGCTACTCCGAGGTCGATGATGGAGTGGGGCGGTACGGCTCGCAAATTCTTACCTTCCATGGTCAGCGTACCATCACCTGCCCGAACAAGACCCGATATCACCCGCAGCAGCGTGGTTTTTCCGGCACCGTTTGGTCCGATGACCGCAACCGCTTCCCCCTGTTCAACAGCCAGATTGATATCGAATAGTGCCTGGAATGAACCGTAATATGCATTTACGGCTTGGAGTTTGAGCACCCTGGCCCTCCTTATAAAACGGTTAAATTCTTGGTGGAGAAAAGTAAAGAATCCGAGCCCAGAGGGACCGGCTTTGATCCACCCCCGAGGGGCATGCTTTAACCCCAATGGAATAGTGGAATGTTGGGTATCAAAAGCGGAAGATGGTCTGATTTTATCTTCTGATCCGTGCCATCCTAATAAAATCAGATTCCATTCCGCTAAACGCGGGTCTTCAGCATTCCAACATTCCAGTATTCCATCATTCCACTACGTTGGTTCATGGCACAGCCAATTGTCTCTGACTTGGCCAAAAGGACCAGGTTATCAATTCTAGAATAAAGCTATTCGGACTTCTTTTGCAGTTGGACCTCTTCACGGCCGAGATACACTTCAATCACTTTCGGATCAACTGCCACATCTTTGGGAAGGCCTTCGGAAATCTTCTGGCCGTGATCGAGCACAATCACACGGTCAACCACACGCATCAAGACACCCATGATGTGCTCCACCCAGATAATCGTAATTCCCTTTTCCCGCCGGATGGCCTGCAACATGTCCGCTGCCTGATCCATTTCAGTCTCATCGAGTCCGCCGAGGCTTTCATCTGCCAGAAGGAGCTTCGGCTGGGTGGAGAGGGCTCTGGCCAGTTCCAGTTTCTTCAAGCCCGCAGCACCCAGCGTATCGATCGTTATCCCGTGACCCCCAGGTAAATTAACACGGTCCAGGGCTTCTTTGGCCAGCTCTTCAGCTTTGGACCGCGAAATGGTCCCGTTATGCCCGAAATAGGCGGACACCTTTACGTTATCAAGGAGGGATATTTTGTGGAAAGGTCGCGGGATCTGAAATGTACGGCTAATCCCCAGATGGCAAATCTTAGCCGGGGCCAGATGGGTAATATCTTTATTGTCAAATTTGAAACTGCCGCCGGAGGGTTTGAGAGCACCTGAAATAAGATTGAAGATGGTGCTCTTGCCGGATCCGTTCGGTCCGATTAACCCTAAGATCTCACCTTGTTGCACTTCGAAGGAGACATTGTCGACGGCAACGAATCCCCCGAAGCGCATCACTGCGTTTTTAACGACTAGCACAACCGCACCTTCCTTTCAGCCTCAAAAATACAGCTCACTTGGCGGCATAGGGCTGAGAAGCGGGAAGCGGCAGAATCGGATCGATGGTCTGGAGCGCAATCGGCCAGGCAATCTTGGTTTCCCCATCGACATATTGCATCACAACAGGGGTTGCCCGCATATTTTGTCCGGCCATTTCATGACCCGGCGGGTAAAATTTGACTCCATAGCCCTGGATGGTCCCGCCGACCGGGATGTCTGTATCCAGAGCGGCTTTGCGCAGGGATTCGGGGTCATAGCCCCCGTATTTTTGGATGGCCCTGGGCAGCACATCGGTCAAGAAGATCCAGCTCTGATTGAAACCCATGCTGGTATGCGGTGGAACCTCCTTAGCGCCCGTGGCTGCTATATAACGTTTGACCATCTCCGCAGTCAGGTCGCCAAGACCGGGCGCCAGAGTTTTGGGATCCAGCAACTGCGCGGCAACCGGATCGACGTTGAAGGTGTAGTTGACATCACTGCCGAAAGTGGCGATCAGTTTATCAATCTGGCCGTAACCGGCACCGTGTCCGATAAGCGCTTTGAATTTAAGGCCCAGCTCACGACCCTGGCGCAGCAGCAGCGTAATATCCGGGTTGTATCCGGTATGTAAAATGACATCCGGCCGGGCCCGTTTCAGTTTGGTCACCAGGGATGAAAGATCGGGAGCAGTGGCGGCATATCCCTCTTTCAAGACGATTTGCATGCCGTGGGCCTTGGCGCCGACTTCATTGCCGGATGCGATTCCGCTGCCGTAGGGACCGTCCTCATGGATGATGGCGACCCGGACATCCTTGACATCTTTGCCCAGTCTCGATTTCGCGAAATGGGCGATAAAATCCGGTGAAACCAAACCATAGGTATCACTGTGAACCTGGCATCTGAAGACGTACTTCAGGTTACGCCCTTTGAACACGGCCGAAGACACGCAGATATTGGCCCACATGAATTTTTTCTGAGCGTCCACTTTGGCTGCCAGCGGCACGCATTGCCCGCTGGAATAGAGACCCATCAGCAGATCCACATTTTCCTGATGGAGCAATCGCTCCGCTTCGTTGATGGCCACTTCCACCTTGCTCTGGGCGTCGGCATAAATCGCATTGATCTTATAGCCTTCAACACCTCCCCGTTCATTGATCATATCAATGGCGATCTTTGTGCCGACGGCCCCCGGTTCGGAACCACCGGCTGCATAGGGGCCGGTGTAGTCAAAGATTACACCGACCTTGATCTCTTTGGCTGCAGCCTGAAGGCAAAACACGGACACAAAGAGCAGAATCATTATTGTACTTGCAAGTACCTGGAAGTATTTCCTGTTTTTCATATCGGCCTCCTTTTAATGGTTATGGGTTGATGTGACTACAAATTGGTGTGATTCCCCAGTCTTGAAGCAAATAACCTCGAAACTCGAACAGGTCTGTCCAGTTTAGCGTAGCTGAAACTTCGAAGTTACAATTCCCGAAGATTAGGAGAAATGATACATTGTGTCAAGGAGAGATTTGCACTATCGGATTTTCGTAATGCCATTTAATCAGCAACCGTCAGAATAATCTTGCCGATATGTTTGCTGCTCTCCATCAGTTTGTGCGATTCGACAACATCTGCCAGGGGAAAGCGGGCCGCGATGAGGGGCTTGATCTCTCCGCTTTCGATCAACGGCCAGATATGAGTGCGTAATTTTTGCGCGATGCCGGCTTTGGCTTCGGCCGACCGGGGACGAAGCGTGGATCCGGTGACGGTTAACCTTTTGCTCAATATCTGCATCATATCAATTTCAACCCGGGACCCTCTTAGAAATGAAATGCTCGCAATGCGGCCGTTAATGGCTGCCAACTCCAGGTTGCGCTCCACATAATCACCGCCTACCATATCCAGAATCACGTCCACGCCCTGCCCGTCAGTGGCCTCCTTTAGCACCTTGACATAATCCTGCTCGGCATAGTTGACCGCGACATCAGCGCCGAGGCGTTGGCAGGCTGCGCATTTTTCTGCGCTGCCGGCTGTCGTAAACACCTTTGAACCCATGGATTTGGCCATCTGGATGGCTGTGGTTCCGATACCGCTGCCGCCGCCGTGGACCAGGAATCTTTCACCGGGCTTGAGCCCTGCGCGATCAAACACATTGACCCAGACGGTAAAAAACGTCTCCGGAAGCGCCGCCGCCTCTTCCACGGTCAGCCCCGCGGGCACCGGCAGACACTGACCAGCGGGCACGGCCACGTATTCTGCATAACCGCCTCCGTTTGTCAGGGCACACACCCGGTCCGCAACCGACCAGGCCGATACATCATTGCCGGTCGCCACCACTTCACCGGACACCTCAAGACCCAGTATCGGGGAAGCACCGGGAGGGGGCGCATAGAGCCCCTGTCGCTGCATCACATCCGGCCGGTTCACGCCGGCCGCACATACCCTGATCAACACTTCGCCTTTTGCGGGATCCGGTGCCTGACCCTCTTTGATTTCCATGACTTCCGGTTCACCATGTTCGGAAATATTAATAAAGCGCATCTTTAAGTCTCCTTCCGGCGCAACTCGCCAAGTTCCTTTTCCTACTTACTTAAATAGGCATTTAGCACAAGTCAATACGAAAATCCACCGTTTCTGTTGGTTTTTTGCTCAATGGGGATTGGTGAGGTGGAAATCCTGAGATTGGGTGCCAGGTCTTGCTTGGGTACGAGTTTTGGACAGCTTCCTTCGGCAAACGAATGCTTTTTTGTACGGTTGTCACAATAGTGCTCCCTCGCTATTCTTGACTTTGTGTATGGAATGTGTATGATGTGAATCAAATACACCAAAGGAGTCTATTATGCGAACCAACATTGTCATTGACGACAAATTATTGAATGAGGCCTTTTTGGTCAGCAGCGCCAAAACCAAGAAAGATCTCATCCATGAGGCCTTAACAGAATTTATTCGGCTAAAAAAACGCAAGGATCTCACGGAGCTGGCGGGTGCTATCGGGTTTTACAAAAATTATGACCCCAAAAAACTAAGGAAGCTAAGAGGATGATTCTGGTCGACACATCGGTTTGGATCGAAATATTCAGAGACAAAACCGGAAATATTGTCAAAACCTTCCAAAAAACCATTGGCGCAGAAAATTATGCTCTCAGTCGATTTCAGCAGCTTGAACTTCTGCAGGGTGCAAGTGATCAGAAAGAATGGGATTTGCTCGATGATTACCTCTCGACTCAATATTTCCTGGAAGCATCACGGGATACTTGGCCTGAGGCGGCCAGGATATACTTTGAACTGAGGCGCAAAGGTGTCACGATTAACAGTCCTGTGGATTGTTGCATTGCGCAGATTGCCCTGGAGCATGGTGCTTTCCTATTACATCGTGACAAAGATTTCGGAAAAATTTCTCGTATTAGGCCATTGGAGCAGGGCCGCTTCAAGTTACGCTAAACTGTATCCGGATAACTACCAGCGGTTTAAACATTTATTTCATTCAAAGCACGAAAAAAAACAGCAGTTGATGCTATCGAGGTGATGGCATAACTATCGAGAGTTTTTATATAGCATGAGTCGCTTTTTCGAGCTCGTTTACAACCCATTGGTTAAGGCTCTTGCCAGTCTTTGCCGCGGCAGCTGCAATTTCGCTGTGAAGCTGAGGCGAAAGACGGAGGTTGAACTTACCAGAGTAGGGTTTATTCGGATCTTTTCCTTTTTGCTTGCAGTCTTCAAGATATTCTTCAATAACGGCATGAAAACTCTCGGTTGTTTCCGAAATAGTTTCACCGTGAAAACCTATGATATCGCTTGTGTTTGTTACCCTACCAACCAAAATGCCGTCATTAAAGTCGGCATCAATTCTGGCAATATATCCTTTATAGGTTAGTGTGTTCATGGCGTATCTCCCGTTCGTGTCAGTAATTCTCTGACAAGTCTAACCGCATATCGTTTTAACTCTTTCTGGGGATGAGGGTTATGTAAACTGGTAGGGTCGGACCAAGGTAGAATGCCGCCAACTAAGGCATGAGCTTAAAAACAAGGCCGTTATTTGGCCTTAGAATGCCCTTTTTACCCTCGAAAAGATGCATTTAAGGGAAAAGGCAGCTTGGTTTAAGTCCAGTAGCTGGCTTTTTCTTAAACCGCCCTTTTTGGTATGGAAAATATCACTTTAAGCCTAAAAAACGGGGCTATTTTTAGCATAGATCCTTAATTATCAAGCGTTCACCGTGGCCTGATATTCATATAAAGGGCTTGTCGCCGTAAAATATCGTTGTCCCATAAGATGACTCGTCAAGCGTGATATTTTCCTGCGGAACGCTTCAGGCTTCGCTCTTCGAGCTACGACCCGACAGGTCGCTAAATATCA
>CACVKW010000796.1 GCA_902749685.1 Olavius sp. associated proteobacterium Delta 1
AGCCCGCGCGGCGATGATATCCTGGGGTATGTGGAAATAGAAGATCTGGCGGTGATGGGGTCCGGCGACTACGAGCGATTTTTTATCCAGGATGGAAAGCGGTACCACCACATCTTCGATCCCAAAGACGGATACCCGGCCGAAGGTTTGAGCGGCACGACCCTGATTCACCCGGATCCCGTGGTGGCGGATGCCTGGAACACGGCCGTCTTTGTTCTGGGGCCGGAAAAAGGGTTGAAATGGGTCGAGAA
>CACVKW010000797.1 GCA_902749685.1 Olavius sp. associated proteobacterium Delta 1
ACTCTTGTTTTCGGTCTGTAGGCAAAAAGCAGCTTCATTTTGCCCGATTTTTCATCCCAGATCTAATAAATTCAGATACTTAGTCATTTGGCTGACCTTC
>CACVKW010000798.1 GCA_902749685.1 Olavius sp. associated proteobacterium Delta 1
ATGCTTGATACTTGATGCTGGATATCTAACAGGACACTATCGGTGAATTTCAACGACATCCAGTATCCAGAAACCAGAATCCAGGATCAGTCAATACTTTCAATG
>CACVKW010000799.1 GCA_902749685.1 Olavius sp. associated proteobacterium Delta 1
CGACATCCAGGATCCAGAAACCAGAATCCAGGATCAGTCAATACTTTCAATGGTCTTCATTGCAGCAGCGAAGTTGGATTTCAAAATTTTATGCAACTAAGGGGTCTATTTGATTGAGCGGCTATACCCTTGGACGAAAACAGACTATGCCCGTGTCGGAAAACAAAGCAGGCTCTTTATGGTCGACAGTGGCCTGATGGCGTTCCTGCTCAGTTGGAAGATGGACCCAGTACGCCTAGATTCCGATCGCTCCGCCAAACTGATTGAAACGTTCGCCTTCAATGAAATTATGGCGCAAGTTGACGCCAGCGATGGTCGCTATGAACTGTTTCATTACCGTGACCGTGAAAAACGTGAAATCGATTTCTTAATAAAACGGGAAGATAATGCATTGCTAGGCTGTTCTGCCCATCGCATCAACTTTGTGATCTCACAGCAGTCTCATTTCATTTACCAAACAAATTTACTATATTTCAGCATACATCAGAAGCGCGTGTTATTGGCTATAGCAATTGCAGTTCTACCATCTGGCGGAATCACTCCCGGGGAAATCAGCCCAAAAAGGAAGAAAATCTATTTTTTTTATTGACATCGGAATAATTTAAATATAATTAGATTATAATCAAATTATATAGGAAGATAAATGCTGTAACATATTGTATTAAATTTGAATTGTCTACAGTTTATGGTTGACGAAAAATGGAAAATAAAAAGACCCTCGTATTTGGAAAAATTAAAGAGCGCATTCTTACCTGTGCACTCGCCCCTGGTTTTCCGATTAATGAAGAGGATTTGGCCCGCAACCTCGATGTTAGCAAAACACCAGTACGGGAGGCATTAAGACAGCTTGAAAGGGAGGGGTTGGTTGAAAATATACCCGGACGTGGTTCAACTGTCACTCATATAACATTTCAGGATATTCGCAATATTTTCGAGATCCGAGAAATTATCGAGTGCGGTGCCGCTAAGAGGGCGGCTTTGTTACACGACGAAATTGGTTTTCAAACGAAAAGACAAGAACTTGAGATAAATGCCAAGAAGTGGGCTGAGGATAAAGAATTTAATTGGGGACCGGTGGAGGATATTCATCTTTATATTATCACAAGTATTGGCAATCAAAAATTGGTGGATACTTATGTGGGTTTGATAGATCACATAATAAGAATTCGCAAACATTTTAGCGGACGTTTCAGTCAGAAACGGTTTAACGAACTGATAGAGGAACACCTCGAAATACTAGATGCCATCATTGAGGGAGATGGCGATCGCGCCGAAATGGCAGTTCAAAACCATCTCCGCAATGCGGCAGCTTTCCTTTTAGGACTTACCCCACTGAAGAAAGGTTTATTCAATGGCTCACGTCATAACTCAAATTCAAAGACCTCCAGAGAAATTGGTGGCACAGTTTAAAGATTTCGGTGCCGCAACCGTGTATGAGGCTGCTGGGCGAATAGGATCGGTCGATCCTTCAATCAAGCCTTTGGACATAAATATGCGTCTGTTAGGCGCAGCCTTGACGGTTCGCTGTCATCCAAAAGACAATTTGATGTTGCACAAAGCCCTTCAAATTGCCCAGCCCGGCGACATCATCGTTGCTGCCACCGATGGCCACCCCAATGCCGGCTATTTCGGCGATTTAATGGCCACATCAGCTATGGCGCGACAGATCGGCGGTCTGGCGGTCGATGGATGCGTACGCGACAGCTCTGAAATCATTGAAATGGGGTTTCCTGTTTTTTCCCGCGGGACCTGCATGCGGGGTACGGTCAAGCAAACGTTGGGTTCCGTCAATCAGTCGATTTTGTTCGGAGATGTAATTGTCAACCCAGGAGATTTGGTGCTCGGTGACGAAGATGGAATTGTCATCATTCCCCGGACCGAAATGGAAGCGGTCCTGGAGGCCGCTCGTCTGCGTGTAAAAAAGGAAAAGGAAAAGACGGCTGCTCTGAAGCAGGGGATCTCAAGTGTAGAGTTTAACAAACTTGATCAGGTTTTCCAAAACCTTGGTTTGGTGGAGGATTAATTTTGAAAGTTGCGGCCGATCACCTGATGGAGATAACTACAAAATTGCTGCAAGCCATAGGGGCTGGAAATAAAGAGGCCCGGCTGGTTGCCAAGATTCTGGTTCAAGCCGATCTGCGGGGTATTCGCACGCATGGCTGTGCTTTTTTGCCGCTCATCGCGGAACGCTGTGCCCACGGTCTTCTCGACATTCCCACTAAAACAACGATGATTGCCGATGAGGGAGCCATAATTCACATTGACGGCAACAATGGCCTGGGTCAGGTAGCCGCTGTCGAGGCCATGCAGCATAGTATCCACAAAGCCAGAAAACACGGGGTCGCCCTGGCATTAATTCGTAATACCAATCACATTGGTTTCTTGGGCTACTATACCCGCATGGCCGCTGCCGATGGAATGATCGGTATATGTGCAACCAACGCGGCGGCGTCCGTGGCACCGTGGGGCGGCGCCGAACCTTTTTTCGGCTCCAACCCGCTTTCAATTGCCGCGCCTGTTGCCAACGCAGCCCCGATTGTACTTGACATGTCTGCCAGTGTGGTAGCCCGGGGTAAAATTCGACGTGCGCAGCGATTAAATGAAAACATTCCCGAGGGATGGGCCCTTGATGAAACCGGTGGCTCTACCACCGATCCGGCCGAGGCACTCAAGGGCTCGCTGCTGCCGATTGCAGGCCACAAAGGGTCCGGTTTAGCTCTGTTCATTGACCTGATGTGCGGCCTGCTTGCCGGATCCAAATACGGACGCGATTTGCTCACCTTTCACAAGCCGATCGGACCAACAGGTGTGGGCGCGATGTTTATGGCGGTTGACATTGGCCGGTTTATGCCCCTGACGCGCTTCGAAACCCTTGTCAAGGAATATGCCGCGGCCATCCGCAACTCCCAAAAAGCGGTGGGCATCGAACGGATTTTTCTGCCGGGAGAAATCGAAACCGACAAGGCGGATGCGAGCAAATCCCGGGGAATAGAAGTGGATTCACAGATAGTTGAGAAGATTAACCTGCTACTGGAAAAAAAGGATCTGGCGATACGAATCGAAGAAAATTGATCATGGATAAAATCTTAAAGGTTAATACGCGTACAAATGATATTCGGTGGCAAGCATGTTCTGCGGACGCACTGCGCCTGGGAGGCCGCTCGCTGATTGCGCACCTTGCATTAATGGAGATTGATCCGAATTGTGACCCGCTGGGGCACCGGAACAAATTCATTCTGGCTGCCGGGTTGCTGGGAGACACCAATGTGACGACGGCCGGCCGCTATTCGGTGGGCGGAAAAAGCCCGCTGACCGGCGGGGTTAAAGAAGCCAGTGTGGGCGGCAGCGCAGGTCGGCGAATGGCTCGCCTCGGTTTACGAGCAGTCGTCTTGGAGGATGTGCCTGACAACCCGCAAACCAAAATACTGGTGGTGTCTAAAGATAAGGCTGAGATAATCACAGCCCCCGAGTATAAAAACCTTGCCGTTAGCGCGAGTTTGCACCGGTTGCGCGATCAATTTGGAGAAGATGCCGGTGCGATCTGTGTCGGGCCTGCTGGTGAGATGACGATGGCGGGCGCCGGTGTTGCGACGACCGACAAAACGGGTGTTCAAATACGTTTCGCCGGCCGCGGTGGGATGGGCGCTGTGATGGGTTCCAAGGGCATCAAGGCCATTGTTTTCGATGACACGGGCGCATCGCCTGCGGAGTTCTATGACCGCAAAGCCCTGAACGCGGCCAACAAGAAGCTGGTTCAACTCCTGATGGATGACCCCAAAACGGAAAACCGTCACAATTACGGCACCCCTGCGGTTTTAGCGGTGTGCAACGCCCTGGGTATCCTGCCGACGCGTAACTTCAGTGAGGGTCAATTTGACCAGGTTGACGCCATATCGGGTGAAACCATTGCGGAACTCATCGACCAGCGGGGCGGCATGGGCCGCAAAGGACAACCCTGTATAGAAGGCTGTGTCATCCAATGTTCCAATGTCTTCCCCGATCCAGAAGGTCAGGCTACCGTAGCGTCGCTCCAGTATGAAAATATCGCGCTGCTCGGGTCTAACTGCGGCATCAGCGACATCGACGCGATTGCAGAGCTAAACAGCCTGTGTAACGAAGTCGGACTTGACGCCATTGAAACGGGCGCTGCCATTGGGGTTGCCATGGAGGCCGGCGTGATCCCATTTGGCGACGCCCACGGGGCCAAAGACCTCATTCGCCAGGCGTTGCAGGGCACGCCGCTGGGGCGCGTTATCGGTAACGGCGTTGTGATCACTGGAAAAGTTTTCGGTGTCCGCAGAGTGCCGGCCGTCAGGGGACAGGCCATTCCAGCTTACGATCCGCGCTCTCTAAAAGGAATTGGCGTAACTTACGTTACCTCACCGATGGGTGCCGATCACACGGCCGGAAATGCTTTGGAACTGGCTTCCAGTATGGATCCCAGGAGCCCGGAAGGTCAGGTAGAAGCTTCCCGGCAACTTCAACTCCGTGCTGCGATTCTGGACAGTTTGGGGGTCTGTTTATTTATCCGGCCGGCGTTTGTAAAAAAACCCGACCTGTTTGCTGAACTGCTCAATGCACGCCATGCTTTTAATCTCACATTCGAAGATGTGCAGCAAATGGGTGTACAGTGCCTGGCAACCGAGCGCGCGTTCAATAAAAAGGCCGGGCTAAACACAGAGCGCTGCGATGTTCCGGAGTTTATGCGTTACGAACCACTGCCGCCGTATAATACCGTTTTTGATATTTCAAATGCGGAAATGAAAAAGATTTGGACGGTAGAGCCAATCCAAAATCAATTTTAGGGGGGACCGATTATGCAAATCGATTTTAAAGACAAAATTGCAGTTATCACCGGAGCCAGCCGCGGCATCGGTGCTGCCATCGCAGAAGCCTTTTACCAGAATGGGGCCAAAGTGGCTTTGTTAGACATAAATGTCAAAGAGTGCCAGGAACGTGCACTTGCCATAGACGCCAGCGGCAGTAATGTTATCGCCCTTCAGGCGGATGTGACCGATGAAATCCAGGTTAAAAAAGCAGTTGATCAGATCCTGGAGCGCTTTGAGCGGATCGACATTCTGGTCAACAATGCGGGAGTTTTGCATCACGTCCCCATAGAGGAGAAAACAGTTGCCGATTTTGAGAAAATCATAAAAGTGAACCTCACGGGCGTTTTTATCATGAGCAGAGCGATTGTTCCGATCATGAAAAAAATAGGCCGGGGAAAAATCGTCAATATTTCAAGTTTAGGTGCACGTACGGGTCGGCCCGGTGTCGCGGTCGATTATGCCGCGTCCAAAGCCGGCACCCTTGGGATTACCCGTTCTCTTGCCAAAGAACTGGGTCCGTCCGGGATCTACGTCAATGCCATCGCCCCCGGCCCGATTCTGACGGAATTAACCAAACAGGTGCCAAAAGAGGTTTTTGCGACATGGAATGTGGGCAGAGTGATCAATAAAGATGGTCTGCCGGAAGATGTCGCCAATGCGGTCTTGTTTTTATCATCGCAATTGTCCGATTGGATTACCGGTATAACGCTGGATGTGAACGGCGGGTTATTTATACCGTAATAAATACTGGGAGGTAAAAAGTGGCGCGATTAAAAGTGATCAACATGAACAATTTGGAAGGCGAACGGCGTGAACCGCCCCGTACGTCTTGGATCCTTGTATCTGAAAAAACAGTGGGGGCCCAAAATCTGGCGGTAGGGTACAATAAGACCCATCCGGGTGGAATGGTGCCTGAGCACAAACATGAGAAGGAAGAAGAAGTCATGTTTTTTATATCCGGTGAAGGCAAATTTGTCACCGAAAATGAAGAGATCCCCCTTGAACCCGGTGTTTGTGTTTATAATCCGCCGGGAGGAATGCATAAAATCGTCAATACCGGTGACAAAGACCTTGAATTTGTGTGGATTTATGCGCCGCAATTACCCGGGCATCGCAAATAAATTTAAATATAATTAGCAAGGAGGAAAAATCATGGGTAAATGGCAAATTCCCCCCGAAGGCGGACACATGGACAAGCCGTCCGGGATTTACTTTCAAACCATGACCAAAAAAGATGTTGAAGAACGATTGCAAAAGAACGACATTCTGATTGTGCCGCTGGGTTCAACTGAAAACCACGGGGCGGCCGGACCATTCGGAGAAGACACCTTTGTGGTTACCCGCATGGCCGAGGAAATAGCCAAAGCAACCGGATGTACTGTGGCAGAACCGCTGCACTATGGTTCCCATCCATTCCATCATCTGGGGCAGCCGGGAACGGTTGTCATTCCGGACAACGTATTTTCCGATTACATCCGGGCCATGATCGCAGGATTTTGGAACACCGGTTTCCGTAAACAGATCTGGATCAGCCTGCATGGTCAGGAGTATATCATCCCTTCAGCGTTACAGGAGTTCGGCAAACGTTACCAGGTTCCGGCCATGCTTTTTTTCGTGGATGTTCCGCGTGTCATGGGGGAAACCCTGATGGACAAAGCCCACGGCGGTCCTTATGATCAACCCTTTCAGCATGCCTGTGAAGCTGAGCAGTCTATCTCTCAGGCTTTGTTTCCGGAACTATGCCAGCCTGAAAACGCCGAGGATACCGACGTGAAAGGTTATTTGCCTCCCGGCCACATCGATCGGGGCGGCGATATTTACGGTAACCCCATTCCAGGTCACTGCCATGTCGGCGCAGGCGGAATCGAATGCGTCATGTTTCCACAAGGCGTATTGGGAAAACCGAGTAAAGCCGATCCGAAAAAGGCGGTTCCATCGGTGGAGAAGTTCATGGATTAGATGGTCCAGCTCCACGACGACATTTTAGAGCGATTTCCGCCCGGCAAACTGCAGCCCATCGAACAGATGACACAACACGATCCCAAATTGATAGAGGAAATTTTAAAGGGCCCGATCAATGGCGGCAAGCACCTTTATGTGTTGGGATTTCCGCCCTGATGGGTGCGTAAAATTGAAATTTTGTCATCGAAGTCCCTTATATTGGTTTGCCGTTAAAATCAAGAATACCCGTTTTAATTAGTGCCCATCCGAAAATTAATTAGTGACGATGAAAAACCGCCAACTTTAGGGGGAAAAATGAAAGCGATTATCAAGGCAACCGGCGAAGCAGGATCTTTGCAAGTAGCCGATATGCCTGAACCGAAACCTGGACCGGGTCAAATCCTGGTTCAGATCAAAGCCACCGGGATTTGCTTTACCGATGTCACCATTCTGAACAACATGTATAAAGGGCGTAAGCCGGTTCCTATCCCGGTTATTTTGGGACATGAAGGCGCCGGTGTGATTGCCGAACTGGGTCCGGGGGTTGTCGATCATGCGGTGGGTGACCGGGTCGCCCTTGAGGCTCTATCAGGATGCAGAAAGTGCCTGCAGTGTCAAAAGGGTTTTAAGAACATGTGCGTGGATTGGGAGCATATCGGCATCACCTGCCACGGAACCTTTGCCGAATACCTGGGTCTTCCAGCTAATCTGGCCCACAAGATGCCGGATGATATGGACTTCGCCGATGCCGCCTTTATGGAACCCCTCAGCCTGGTTGTCCGATCATTGGAGAAAGTAAGGCCCATGGTGGGCGAAACCGTTGCAATCGTCGGGCCGGGATCTTTGGGGATGTTTCACCTGCAGGCTTTTAAGGCGGCCGGCGCTTCTAAAGTGATTATGGTCGGCCTGGAGCAGGATCGCCACCGCTTTGAAATCGCCGGCGAACTTGGCGCAGATCATATCATTAACATCAGTGAACAGGACCCTGTCGAAGCGGTCTTAGAGTACACCGATGGCCAGGGAGCGGACATCGTCATAGAAACCGCCAATTCTCCCAAGGCGACCCAGATGACATTTGATCTGGCAGCACCCCTGGCAAGAGTGGTGTTGTTCGGTCTGTATCCGGAAGCGAGCTTCAGCCCGGTGCAGATGTTACGCAAGGGCCTGACCGTGTTCGGCGATGTGGCCCTGGTTCCGCGCCAGTTTTTGAGAGCGATGAATTGGGTTGTTTCCGGTAAGGTCAGCGCCCGGAAGATGATCACGAAACGCTTCGGTATGGACCAGGCCGCGGAGGCCTTTGAGGCACAACACCAGGGAGAGACGGTCAAGGTTCTGTTTGAGTTATAGTGTAATTGGGTTTTTCAAAAATGCACACAACCGAAACAAAAAAAGGAGAGCAAAAAATGAAGCGAAATCTTTCGAATTTAGGCAGGCTTTTGTCACTGGCGCTGATGCTGGGATTGATATTTGCACCGGCACTGGCCATGGCGGGACCGACGATCAAACTGGGTCATGTTGATCCTGCATCATGGCAGAGTTCCAAGAAAGGGGCGGCTGGGGTGATCTTCAAGAACATCGTCGAAGGGGAGTCCGATATATCGGTTGAGCTGTTTCCGGCCAAAGCCCTGGGTAACGAAAATAGTCTGGTCCAGCAGGCTCAGGAAGGGACCACGCAGATGACTATCGTATCCGGTGCGATGTCAACAGTCTGCAAGGCAGCCGATGTCCTGAACATCCCGTATACGTTCGCATCGCCCACTATCGCCTGGGACGTCCTGGATGGTCGGTTCGGTCAGGAGCTGGCAGAATATTGCCTCAAAAAGACAGGACTGCGAACCCTGGCCTATGGAGAAACGGGTTTCCGGAATTTCACCAACAACGTTCGGGAAATCAAGACACCCGCTGATATGAAAGGTCTCAAATTCCGGGTTCAGCCGATTCCGCTGTATGTGGAAATGGTCAAAGGCCTGGGAGGCGAGCCGACTCCGATTGCCTGGTCCGAGCTTCCCAATGCCCTGGCGACCGGTGTTGTTGATGGCCAGGAGAATCCGGTCGGCGTCATTTACAACAACAAACTTCACAAATTGCAGAAATATTTGGTGTTAGACGGCCACGTTTACGCAGCCGACTTTATTCTGATCAATGATGAATTCTTCCAATCACTGTCGGCGAAAGACCAGGCGGTCGTTAAAAAAGCAGCCCGCATTGCCGGCGTCATGGGGCGTGCCATCCAGCAGTTCAATACTGCAGAAGGGGTGACCAAGGTGGCGGCTGAGGGTATGCAGGTGTATGCTCCGACAGCGGCGGACCTGGCCCAGTTCAAGAAGCTGGCGCAGCCGGCCGTGAAGAAGTGGCTGGCTGGAGAACTCGGTGACGATGCCGGATGGATTAAAAAACTTGATGCGGCGATCATGGAAGCATCTAAATAACCAGCGATAACCTATGACCCTAATTGAGCGAAATTTTGTTTACGCTCATTTAGGGTGCGACGACCGGAAAGGCCATTTGCCTTCCGGTCGTCCGCCACGTATATCAGCCCAGTGAATCGCATCTCCTGTTTCACTGTAGAGAGAGAGGGCGGCGCCAATGCATCGCATCATTCAGCGAACGACACACTTTTTTTCGCAATTTGCCGCCGCCGGCGCATCGCTGTCCATGGCTGTGCTTTTTTTGATTGTTTTCACCAACTCGATCCGTCGTTACACCATCGGCAAATCTTTTGAGTGGGGCGAAGAACTGCCGATATTCATCGCCATATACGGTATCATGTTCGGGATTGCCTGGGCGTACATACAGGATCGACACATACGCTTCACCCTGTTGGTCAGGTTCCTGTCGGAATCATTAACCCGCAAGCTTTACATCATAGTCGACCTGATTATGGTGGTTAACGGAGTGCTGCTAACCTATTCCGGCTGGATGTTTGTCATTAAACGGGGCCGCGTGGAGGCTTCTGGAATTATCAACCTCGCCAAAGATCTCAAGGCTTTGACCGGGTGGGACAGCCTGATTTGGATCGGACACCATTATCCTTATCAGGCCGCAATGGTATTGGGCGGTGTCATGTTGACCATTGCGGCCCTGCTGAAACTCCTCTTACGTTTAACTGAAAATGCAGCGCTTGAATCCGGCGGAGGCTGATACCATGGTTTATGCAATTCTATTTATTTGCTTAATCATCGGTGTGCCGGTAGCCTTCTCCATTGTTGCAGCCCTGATGTATTTCATGGCGGTCGGCGAATTCCCCTACCACCTTCGTATCGTTGCCACCCAGATGTTCGGCGCGATCCGATCTTATCCGCTGCTGGCCATCCCCCTGTTCATTCTCGCCGGTGAGCTTATGAATGAATCGGGCATCACAAGTCGGATCATTGCCTTCACCAACGTTATCGTCGGCCGGCTGCGTGCAGGTTTGGCCATGGTCAATATCTGGGCATCGGTTATTTTTGCAGGGCTGTCCGGCTCCGCGGTGGCAGACACCTCCGCCATTGGACGGGTCTTCATTCCTGAGATGGAAAAGCGGGGGTACCCGCGTGATTTTTCGGCGGCGATTACCGCCGCTTCCTCGGTTATCGGCCCCATTATTCCACCGAGTATTCCGGTGATCATCTACGCCCTGATCGTGACCGGTGTTTCCGTACCGGGCATGTTCCTGGGCGGTGTCATTCCGGGGATCCTGCTTGCCATTTTTCTTTCCGTATATGTAATGGTCTTTGCCGGCGATTACCAAAAAGCGGAACCGGAAAATTCCGTTGGATCCAAAAGAAAGATTCTCTTCCAGGGCATAATCCCGCTGCTGATGCCGGTCTTTGTGGTGGGCAGCATCCTGTTTGGTGTGGTCACCCCGACCGAGGCTGCCAGTTTTGCCGTGGCCTATGCCTTGGTTGTCGGCCTGTTCCTGCTGCGGGAAATCAAATGGACCGACCTGCCCAGGATCTTTGCCCGCTCTATGCGCGACAGTGCCGCTATCATGATCATCATGTCCGCTGTTGGCGCCGCCAACTGGCTGTTGACCTACAATCGCATCCCCAACATGATTACCGATTTTGCCCTGGAGTTTATGACCGCCAAGTGGATGTTCCTGCTTTCCTCGATGGCCCTATTCCTTTTTGCCGGGCTTTTTTTAGAAGGTATCGCCGCGATGCTGGTTTTAGTGCCCATATTACATCCCATAGCTGTTAGCATGGGGGTTGACCCCACTCATTTCGGTATTCTGGTCGTCTTCAATCTGATGATAGGACTGATCACCCCACCGATGGGCCTGTGTCTCTTCGTGGCGGATTCCGTCGCCAATGTGGGCCTGGGACGCCTGACCCGTCAGATCATCCCATTATTTTTCGTGGAGCTTTTTGTGTTGATCATTATTTCTTTTTTTCCGGTGGCCGTCATCGGCCTGCCACGTTTGTTTGGTTTCTAGGCGGTTGGATTTGTGCTCACGATAGAATTAGGCTTACCGGCAACCATCTCGGTTGCGGCCAGGCAAAGAACCGGCATGAGTCGCTAGGGCAATTAGTCGGCCGAACGTAGCCGCCAAGCCTGTGGATTTAGGAATTATTACAAGGAGATCGTCAAGTGGAAATAAAATATTTGGATCATTTCAACATCAGGGCGCCAAAAAGGCAATTGAGCGAAGTAAAAGATTTTTATATTGAGGTGTTGGGTTTTAAAGTTGGATTCCGGCCAAAATTAAGCGGGCCCGGTCAATGGCTTTATGCTGGGTCCAATGCAATGGTCCATCTCAGTGAAGATGAGAACCGAACTTCTCGCAAAGGAGAGGACTTTTTGGATCATATCGCTATGCGATGTGTTGGCGTGAATGAATTTGTAAAAAAACTCAATGAGTATTCCATCCAGTATAGACCTGTTACTATTCCCGAGATTGATTTGACCCAGCTTTTTTTTAAAGATCCGGCTGGTGTTACCATTGAACTTAATTTTAAAGGGGAGAAACTTTTAGAAAAGCAAAAATGAGATTAGGGGTCGACGATAAAGATAAAAGATAAGAAGTTGCTTTTTCAAAGAGGATGAATCGAGAACGGTTAATTGTGTATCAGCATTAGCTTTTCCCCCACATATTGAGGCGTCAGTTACACGGAAACAATAGCTATTCTGGTAACGAAAGCAAGCGTGATTGTCAACACTGATTTTTTGACGCGGATTTGGTCATTTAGGCAATTTTGGGCCTATTTCACCACTTTGCCTGGGACTGGATTTTTCTCTATAGGTATGCTTCAACCGGGTAGCCAGCATCGATCAGATAATCATCCAAGCAAGGTATCGGTGAACCGTCGTCAAGGTTGTAAGCTTTAATCGGCGGGCCATGAGCCAGCGGCGGTACTTTGCGCCTGACATCCCACAATCCCAGGCGTTTGAGAATCTTTTTTATTCTTTCCGAATCCTCGATAAAATAAATTATCCTCATAGGTCCCAGGCACTTAGGGCACAATAAGGGGTCGACATGATATATTTTCTGAATCAGCCGCGCCCAATTTTGGCGGAACGCTTTAGGCGAAACCTCAGATTCGATGAGCGCCGGCACCGCATCATCGGTGCCAGCTTTTTTGCGTAATCCACGTGATTTATTAGTATTTCGAGAACTTTGCGATTGAGGATCGGACGAAGACGGCCTGAAGATGGGATGCGAAAATGTGAAGTTATTTTTGAGTGAGCCCTTAGCTCCGGTCCAAATGCCCAAAAGTTTTATCGTAACATTCCAGCTACTTTTAGACAGGATAGTTTTTCTACTTTCACGAGGCAGAATGCTCAGAGAAAGATTTGCTTGTGGTGTGCCGGGAACGATTCAAAGCCTCCGCAAAGTGGGGGCTCCCGATAACGGTTTATTTGTGGTTACTCTCTCCTTGACTCACAAGGGGAATTTCTCTACAGTCCTTCCTATAAAAAGCAACATCTTATCACACAAAGATACGGCGGTATTAATGATGAAGTAAATCGAATAGAATTCGACTTTTTATCTGGTTGACGATCCCTGGCACGGGGAACCTTAACGAGTACCCAACCGATCCCGGTTTGAATTTCACGCTCAGGAAGATATCCATTTCGAACCACTCTCTGACGATTCCGAGAATCTCTTAATTCCGTTAATCAACGGAGTTTTTTCGTCAAGACCTCGTTTTGGTCCCTAAACTTCTGGGACAGGATGGCTTAAAACAAGGAAATGGAATATTTGAACATTTGGGGTGATTATGAGGATGTCGCTTCGGCGTCGCCGCTAGGTCCCGGTTTATGGTACTGCTTTTCCAGTTCGATGCTGCTCTGTAACGCTTGTTATCCCGGCAGGTGCCGGGGTCCCGAAGGATCGGTAACGGGTGGCTTGTTTCGGGAATTCTTGCGTTCGGCGGTGCCCAGCGCTCAAAAGGGAATTCCTATTATTTATTATCAGTGTGCCTCGCGACGAGACGCACACCAATCACGAAAGGAGAAAAACGATGAAAAAGAAAACCGTACTTTGAGGGCTCATGGCGCGGACCGATCCAGCCGGGTAAGGGCCTGGGAGTCATCAAACGCCAATGAGTCCGTTACCGGCAAGGCACGGTAGCCGGCGCCGGCGAGCGCGAAGCCGGGCGAGGGTCCGAACCGGAGCAGGTTCTGTTCGCCGCGAGGCCGCCGAGTGAGTAAGGATTCAGGAAGTCGAACCTTTTGATAGAAAGGAGAATAACATGAAGAAGTTATTTCTATTCACGATTCTCGTGACCGCCCTGGCGACGTTCGGCGCCACGGAGACCCATGCGGCATCCGGAGGGCCTGACGCTTTCAGTTACACTTTTGTCGACTCCGTCGAGCCGACCGGCCCGGCCTACAATTTCGAAGACATCTCAGCGACAGGGAGCCCATTATTCCTCGGCGACGACTCGATGAGCGGACCCCACGCAATCGGCTTTCCGTTCTACTACTACGGGATAAAATATACGAACGTCTATATCAGCTCAAACGGATTCCTGAGCTTCCTGAGCGGACAAACGCAAGGATGCTGCAGTGGAGATGCAATCCCGTCGGCGGGAGATCCTGACGCTATCATCGCCGCGTGGTGGGACGACCTCTATCCCCAGGGAGCCCCGGCAGGCGTCGGCATCCACACGCAGACGCTGGGCACAGCCCCGAACCGGCGGTTCATTGTGCAGTTCACGGATGTCCCGTTCTGCTGCAACAACACTCCCGTGACGACGCATCAGTACAAGCTGTTCGAAAGGTCCGCCATCATTGAGATTCACTACGATGATCAGGTGGCGCGATCGAGACATTCGGTCGGCATCGAGAATGAGACGGGAACGATCGGACTTCAGTATTCCTTTCAAACGGCATCCTTCACCACCCCGGTGGCTGTACAATATGCACCGGACCCGGACCTCGATGGGGACGGCGTGCTGAACGCCGACGACAACTGCTTGACCATCCCCAACCCGGGCCAAGAGGACGGCGATGGCGACTACGTGGGCGATGTCTGCGACATCTGTCCCGACATTCCGAACCCCGACCAGGATGAAACGGCGGCCTGCATTGACATCTTTCCTGCGGATGCGACCTGCATGGAGGCCCAGATCGTACTGCTCAGCTCGCAGTTGCAGGAAGGCGAGGTGACCGTGGAACAGGATGTTATTATCGGATACGGCACGTTCACGAAACCGGATGGCACCGGCAGCACGGTGTTTGACGAGATCACGCCGGACCTTCGAATCGCACGGGGTTCCTCCGGTGGTGTCTTTAATTTGGGTACGGATGTGATCCAATGGGCGGCGGGTACCTGCGCGGCGCCGACCAGCGGGTTCTATTCGTCGCACAGTGACATGATCATAAACGAATTCCAATCTGGTGGTGTAGACAGCAATCTCCCGGGCAGCGACACCTGCCTGCGCGACGTCACCACCGGCGTGGATTACGATTTCCACTGGGAAAGCTGGTCGTGCTGTGATGCCGGCGGGTTCGCCTACTCCCGTGATGACTTCTCCGTCCAAACGCCCGTTGTTACGGCCTCCTACGCAAACTCGGAACTCCCCGAGGAGCTCGACATCTCGGCGCTGGCCGACGGCGAGTACGAGCTGTGTGTCGCGGCCGCTGAAACGCCCGACCCTGGCGCTTTCGATAGGGTATTTTACAGGCAGGGCATCGCATCGGATGTGGATCAGATATCACGGAATCTCGTCATTGATCGGGATGGATCTCGTCAGGGCGTCTTCAACAGGGGTTCGGACAGCATATCTTGGGCGGCGGGAACCTGCGCGGCGCCTACCAGCGCGTTCTATTCGTCCCACACGGACCTGATCAGAAACGAATTCCGATCCGGCGGTGGTGTGGACGATAACCTCCCCGGCAGCGACACCTGCCTGCGCAACACCACCACCAACGTGGATTACGACGTCCACTGGAACAGCTGGTCGTGTGGTCGCGAACGAAAGGGTGATACCCGCTGCCAGAATCCCGGCGCACCGGAGTTCTCGTACACCCGGACCGAAGTGGGCGGTATGGGGGGACCTGTTACGTTCACCAAGCCGATCCTGGTCGACCAGATCTCACCGAATCTCGCCATCACCCGGACTTTCCGGGGTCCGGTCTTCAACCTGGGTACGGATGCAGTCAGGTGGGCGTTTGGAACGTGCGCGGCACCGACAACCCGGTTTCGCTCTGAGTTCGGTGATCTCCTCCAATCCTTACGGAGAGATGTAGACATACTTCTCCCGGGGAGCGACAGCTGCCTGCACGACATCACCACCAACCAGTATTACGATATTCATTGGGAGAGCTGGGCGTCCGATCGAGATGAATCCGGCCAACAGAGCCCCATCATGACCGTGGATTTCTCCTACACCCGCGAGGGCCCTGTTTTAGGTCCCGCCGAGAAGGACTGCACCACATTTACCAAGGCCGGTGAGGAGCAGATCGTAATCAACGGCCCCTGCAACCTGCCGCCAGTGGCTCAGTGCCAGGATGTAACGGTGGTGTTGGTGGATGGGTTCAATGGTGCGGAAGCATCGGTAGACGCCGGATCAAATGATCCGAATGGCGATGTAATTACCCTGTCCCAGGATCCTCCAGGTCCATATCAGTTGGGAGAGACTCTGGTCACCCTGACAGTGTCGGATGGGCAATTGGGAGATACTTGTGATGCCACTGTGACAGTGCTCGGTCCGAGAGGTCTCAAGCAAGGCGTTATCGACGCCCTGGTGCCATTTCAAGATGATTGCAGACCGTTCAAAAAGGTGATCAAAGAGATCGACCAGAGCTTGAACTCCAGGTATTGGGACGATGAGGGACTTCTCCTTGACTGCAGGTACGGGGATCGGGTGTTCAGCGGAGAGCGTGATGCCGTTAAGGCGCTGATGCATCTGCAGAATGTTGACGATGACGATAGCCACAGACATGGGCACGGGGGCGGCGGTGCATGTGATGCAGAGCTGGCATCAACAGCCATGGAAGACCTGGTGCGGGCCGACCGGATCCTGGCAGTGACTATGATAGGCGAGCTCATTAAGGAACTGAATAGGCAACTGGAGGATGCTGATGTCGATCGAGACGCCGGAAAGTACGACAAAGCACTGCAGCGTTATCGCAAAATCTGGGAACATGCTAATGAAGTGGTCTGTAGTGCCAGTGACAAAGACAGTGACGACGACAGTGACAAGAAAAAGGGAAAGAAAAAGGGAAAGAAGAAGGGAAAGAAGAAGGGAAGGAAGAAGAAATAGTGAATCGCATTAAGTGTCGGACTGAAATGTAGATCCGGCAAGGCGAGGTCAAGAATGAATGGACGGGTAACCTCCCTGGGGGTTGCCCGTTCCTTTTTGCCGTGATAGGAAAGCCCAAATATGGTGCTAGCAGCTTAATAAAAAACACGGTTCATCTTGTTTTTCCATTTTTATCAGGACCAATTCTTCTTAAATTGAGCGATTGTTGAGGTGGCTTCACCTTAAAGGCGAATCGCACGGGCATCGACTGAGCTCAGCCGAAGTCAAACCACCCTGCAGAATGGGATGGCGATTGCTAAGAGGAATAGGGACAGGCACTTTACGTTTGACACCCATGAGTTTTTGTGGAATATAAGACCAAAGCTAGCATAAAAAGGAGCCTATCATGCCCAGAACCCAG
>CACVKW010000800.1 GCA_902749685.1 Olavius sp. associated proteobacterium Delta 1
AAAGCGAGGAAACTTGCGAAGATGAGCACGTTTAAGATGATTAAACCCGGTCTTCCGATATAGGTTTCAATAAACGCACTGGTGATGGGCTTACCGTGTTGGCCGAAAAGCTTTACCAAATACAGGTACAGGAATCCGGAGATCCCAAAGATTCCCACAGCAATTAGCAAACGGTCTCTGGCATGAGGTTTCATAACAGCAAATATAAAATAGTTTC
>CACVKW010000801.1 GCA_902749685.1 Olavius sp. associated proteobacterium Delta 1
CTAGATTTTTTTATTCGTTGTAATATAAGCAAGTTAGAGCAATAATTAGCATAACTCGCATAATTCCTGAAATTTCTTTTTACAAGTGCGAAATGTAAGGTTTATCGCCACGTTTGAAGGCCTAAATCAACAAATATCTTTTATAATATTTGATGGTTAGTGTAGGCCGACCCTAAATCAAAATCAATGATGTTTTCATAACATCCTCCTTTCATTTTTGTTGGTCTTTCAGAAACCAACGGATAAAATTGAAAAAGAAAAAATTATTTAGCCCCAATATGAAGCGCCCAAATCCCTATTTCATCACGAAAAGATCACATTTTTATCACAAAGTGTTTTTTTGTCGATAACCTCCTGACCGAGGCAACACCTTGACATCATAAAATAATCATTGTAAATTGCCGTCTAAAATTCTCTTCGCGTAGGGTTATTAGGGACGTCCTTCACATTTTCTGTTTTGGGGGTAGCATCGATCTAAACCAACAAACTAAAGGACGTCCCTCTAATCCTACCCTAATATTTTCATCCTTTTTCATTTTCGGCTTGACCTAAGTCAATGTGAGCAGTGCAACGATGCGGTATATGATTACCCTATCCCAGGAGGTACAAAAATGAATGCAGGAGTTGAAACCTGGACCAGAGGCCGCCAAGCAGGACGAAATCAGGCAATTCCAGGGCCTGTGGATGGAAAAGGTCAACGAGATGTTGGTGAAATAAACCGATATCAGGTAATGGGAAAAGTAGAAACAAGAAAGGATGAAAAAAATGAGCGCCGTTAAAACCATCGATCCACGGGGCCTTGAGCACCATGAACGCGAGGCCCTGATTTTTCCGAGCATTGAAAATATCCAGCAGGGCGAGACTCTGCGAATTATCATGGAGTTTAATCCCGTGCCCCTGGTCTACCTTCTGGAGACCAGCAAAGAATTTGAGCTTTCCTGCGAGCAAAGGGCGCCTGGTGAGTGGCATCTGGAGGCCAGAAGAATTGCTTTCCGGGAAAACAAGAAAGGACCATTCAAGCAGATGCTGGAAGAGTTAAATGAAGGCGAAATCTCCGAGGATACCAAACAGAAGGCCAAAAAGATTTTTGCTGACCTCGACGCCGAGTCCTTGGCAATGATGGAACAGGATCTGATCAAAGAGGGGCTGTCTCCTGAGCAGATCCGCACTCACCTGTGCGACATCCACCTGGAGGCGTTAAAGGACAAGCTTGTGGAAAAACGCATGACGGCTGAAGCCCCCCACCCGGTGCATTCCTTCATGGAGGAACACAAGATCATTCTCAAAAGCCTCAAGGAGCTGAGTGCGCTGGCGGCCGGTCTGCCGCAGGCCGAAAGCCTTAAGGCCTGGGGAGGGAACCTGGACCGCCTGAAGGACGTCGCCCATCACCTGGTGGAGGCCGAAAACCACCACCGGCGGGAAGAAGAGGCCCTGTTTCCGAAACTGGAGAAGCACGACATCGCCGAGCCCGGCAACATCATGAAGATGGACCATGTGGAGTTCCGGAAAAGAAAGCAGGCGCTGTACCAGATCGCCCACAATGTCGAAGATTACGAATTTGACGAGTTCAGAAAACGGGTGGTCGAGCTGGCCGAATACCTGGCACGGGAGCTGGAAGGCCACATTTTCAAGGAGGACAACGTCATCTACCAGATTGCCCTGCAAACCCTTACTTCGCAAGAATGGCAGGATGTCAAAAAGGAATGTGACAAGATCGGGTACTGCTGCTTCACCCCGGAGGACCGGGGCTAATATAATCACATGAGCCCCCCCTCCAATTTTTTTGCCACCCGATCGAATCTTTTTGGCACGTTTCACCATATCGGCAGCTTCTTTAGACTTCTTTAGACTTCTTGAGCGCAGAATCAGATGTTCCCGGCGGAATTACCCGGGCTTATTTATTTGATTGACATGGTCAAAATATTCCATTAAAGTATGACCATAATTTTAGTTGACTATAATTGAGGTCATAGTATGGAAACTCTTTCTTTATCCGAAGCAAAAATGAAATTGAGCGAACTCATTGAAAAAGTTCAGTTAACCGACCTGGAGGTCATCATCACTAAAAATGGAAGACCGGCGGCGGTTTTAGTGAGCCCGGATGAGTTTGAGGGTTGGCGAGAAACAATTGCAATAAAAGCTGATGGCGACATGATGCGCGAGATAAAAAAAGGCATCTCAGCTCTAAAGAAAAAATCTAAAGTATATACTTTAGAGGAGCTTTTCGAATAAACAATGGCATCGAAAGATCGCATTCGAAGAAAGCTCAGGGTGCCTGAAGAGGTTGTCGCTTTAATCAGAGGCTGTCACCCGCAGCTAAAAAGGAAAATCAAGGCCGGGTTGCGGCACATCTTGACTGAACCTGAGTCTGGCAAGTCTCTCAAAGATGAGTTGGAGGGCATAAAGAGTTACCGGATCAGCAGATTCAGGATAATCTATCGTATATCCTCAAAACAAATCATTGACGTTGTCGCTGTCGGACCGCGCAAAACTATCTACGAAGAAACTTATAGAATCATCAAAAAAGAATCAAATCCATAATAATTATCGATTGTGCCCAAATTGTGCCCGCAACGGTCAAATGTTTCCAAATGGTTCCAAACGAAACCAAAAGTTAAATGAAAAATTTGAATAGAATCAACTGGTTGTAATTACGACCTTTTTGGATTTTCAAAAATTTGGTCTGAAAATCCCCGTCTCGGCAGCTTGTGCGCCTCAGGCGCATTCGATCGCCCGAGGTGATTTAAACTTTGCCCCTCGGCACCACATAAAAAAGCTCCAGAGTTTTTCTCTGGAGTTTTTTATTGTAGATATTGAGCATAATTTATTTTTAATCCCGTTCTTTGCATGAACATCGAAAGATCGATGAAATCCTCATTCCAGGCTAAACTTTGGTAAGGGATCGTCATTTGATACTATCAATAATCCCTCCGACAGATTTTCATCTTCCAGAAATTCAACGATCGTACTGAAAGTTGCAGTCACAGGTTTGTCATGGTGATCATCTAATTTGATGTCCGGCATGAACAACGAACCCAGGGCAAGCTTTAGCCGTGAAACATCGACTCTCTGGGGCACAAACCAGGCTTTAACACTGGACTTGATATCCTGCATATTGTTTGTTTTGTAGATCGATGCGAAGATTATGTTTATTACAAACTCGGTGCAGTTTTGATACTGGTTGTTGTACGGGCTTGCGATGGCTGAATAATCCGGGTTGTGCAGGGATTGATAGGTGGCGGAATATATGACATCTATCAATCTCTTTTGAAGCGTCTTGTTCGGGACGATAATGCCCACTTTGAGATCGTAAACACCCAGCATGAAATCTACCGGAAAATCTTGAATAAGATCGCTTCGATCAGGTTGGTCGCCCCGCTGATATAAGTTGTAGACTGAATACCCGGGGACAATTTTGCCCTCCGGGGTCTGAATCCGGCTGTAGACCCAAAATGCCGTGTGCGTAAATCGAATACCCTTTGGGAGTTCCCTCTGGGGTCGGCCAATTCTGCCGACGATTGCAACCGCCGCTTTCCTTTCTGCCAGAATTTTTTCTATTGTTTTTGAAAAATGAACGATTTCTTCAGGCGTAAAATTTGGCGCATCGTTGCTGTATTGAGCGCTGCCGGCCATGGAGATGCTTAATGAACTAAGTAGGCACACAATAATTAGAAGGGTTGCTTTTAATGTTTTCATATCATCCGCTCCTTGCTTTGCTTCTGAGCAGCCCGGGCATACGGCCCGGGCTAAAATTTCCGATTTGTGTGAGGTCAATATGGCAAAGCCTTGTTTTTTATTCCTGAATTGCTTCATGCGGCGGTAGACCGGTTTTGATGAAGCTTTGATCTGTCAGTTCAAAGGCATTACCTGATGCAGTATTCCAGAGATCCTCGCTCGCCGTATTGCTTATATGGCCGGCCGTGGCTGAAACCTCTCCCGCGACCTTTAACGGGATGGCAATGACGCCCGAAGTGAGTTTAGCCCCTGCCATGGAACCATGACCGACTCCTTGAGCCGAATGCTTGATTGACTGACCGGAATGAGACAGTGATTTACCGCTGTGGCGGATCGAATTTCCTGCGAAAGCGTTTCCTGTAAAGATAAGTGCGGCCAGGAAAATAATTACTGTGATAGTCTTTTTCATTTGAGCCTCCTTTTTCGATATTTACTGGTTGAATTTTTGAATCTGCTGAGTTCTCGATTACTGCATGATCAGCCATCTAATAACCAAAATGCATGCCAATTTTTGTGAACAATTCATAACAAACTGAAATACAAAGAAATTGTATTAACCGGTTATGTAAGTTTGTAAAATATGTAAGATGAAATATGTACTTATTATGCAAGATGATGTATACACTCAATGTCAATAAACGGTTCATGAAAGGAGATCTATGGCTACCAAATATCGATTGTCGCCACCTGGTAGAGATTTTCTCCAGTTAGTGGAGCGGGCGGCCCTGGTAAACCCCTTTACAGAAGAGCGCAAGCGGATCAATATGCGGCTATCGGGCTTGTCCGATAAATTTACCGAACTGCAGCAAAACGAAAAAGGGGTTAAATCGGTCATAGAAAGGTTTAAGCGTCTTGAAGAAACCGGGCGGGATAATTTCAATCAAGGAGTATGGGGGTCATGATTATATGCATATCTTGTAGAGAAAAGGCGAAAAATGCATTTTTTTATGACCCCTATCATTCTTTGGTTGAATTGTGCCCAAATTGTGCCCGCAATGGTCAAATGTTTCCAAATGGTTCCAAACGAAACCAAAAAACTGATGTTAAATTATAGTAGAGCAATAAGTATGTCCCCATTATTTTCCATTATTTCAAGCGGAATAGCAGGGGTGATTGACAGGAGCATGAAATAAATTTACCAGCTTTATGTCATTTACTTCCGATATTATTCTGATAGCCATTCCTAATATGTACGTAACTCCCTGATATTACACAGCGACAATTTAACTTGCCAATTCTGTATGATTATTGCATAATACTTCTTGTTATTGCCAGCAGTTCACATTCAGTACCACTCGGTGTGGAGGTCAGAATAGATAGGACGATGTTCATTTAGGAAGCCAAGTTGCCTTAATGGACGGCTTGGCATTTCGTTTGCGGGTAAAAAATCATGAATTTCAATAAATCCTTACGCACGCTTTACAAACTAAAGAATGGGAATAAAGGCCCATGCCGCGCCACAAGAATTTACAAATCTCTAGTATATCGGATTCAAATTATCATTGGGATATTGTTAATTTCTGGAACAGCTTCCGGTTTTTTTTACGACGGAAATGATCTTAAGGAGTTCTGCAATTCCTCAAATATAGATCCGATTTGTACAGGCTATGTAGCAGCTGTCTACGATACCCATCAATTTTATCAGGAATTATACAATGATGTAAATTGTGTCATTCGTCCCACAAAGTCTACCCGTTTAGATCAATTTAGCAGAGTGGTGAGCAGATTCTTAAGATATAATTCTGAAAAGTTGCATTGGTCAGGCTCTACTCTTGTTTTCAAAGCATTGACCAATGATTTTCCATGCTCTCAGAGTATAGACGATACGGGTAGATACTTTTTTTTTGGTGAACACCTAATAGATAATT
Organism: Olavius sp. associated proteobacterium Delta 1; assembly: GCA_902749685.1. Lineage (GTDB taxonomy): Bacteria > Desulfobacterota > Desulfobacteria > Desulfobacterales > JAFDCJ01 > JAFDCJ01. Next base: position 5,604 of record CACVKW010000801.1, read on the forward strand.
GCCAAATGTACGGCGAAAATTCAGGATTCTGCCTTGGTTATGTTGCTGGCGTATACGATACTCAAAAAGCGTATCAATTGCTTTTTTCAGATTTTCGGCGCACAGTATGTTTACCAACCAATGCAACACTCGGACAGTTAACGGAGGTGTTTTCGAAGTACCTGAAACTTCATCCAGATTACCGGAACCTGGCGGGCTCAGGATTAGCAATGTCAGCATTTTACGATGCATTTCCTTGCGTCTACGATAGTGAAGTACCAGCAGATAAACCGTCGGTCTCCCGGGTGAAACCCACAAAGCCACCTTCGGAACAAGTGATGAAGATTCAAAAACTTCTGAGGGATGCAGGTTATGACCCCGGACCTCTTGATGGCTATATGGGAAAAAAAACGCGGTCAGCAATAAAAGCCTTCCAAAAAGATATTGGTTTGAAACCTACAGGTCAGATAAATCAAGAACTGGCTTTTTTGCTGCGCGGAAGTGCGACAGCCAAAGAAGAAATACCGAAATCACAGAGATTGGCAGCAACCGGCACTGGCTTTTTTGTGACTGCTTCTGGTTATGCGATCACGAATCACCATGTAATAAAAGACTGCGAACGCATTTCAGCGCGAATAGACGGATTAGAGCGGGAAGTAATTTTAATAGCAAGTGACGAGACAAATGATCTCGCTCTTTTGAGGGTTTCGGGGGACGTAAATGGGTTCGTGAAGTTCCGCACTCAGAGACGGGCGGAACTGGCCGAGCCGATTCTGGTAGCAGGATATCCTTTAAAAGGACTTTTGGGTTCCAATTTAAATGTGACAGACGGATCAATCAGTGCCCTATCAGGAATCGGTGATGATCATAGACTATTACAAATAACTGCCCCTGTTCAGCTTGGTAACAGCGGGGGACCATTGCTTGACCATAGTGGTAAAGTTTGTGGTGTGGTCATGGGTAAGCTGGACACAGCAAAAGTATTTAAAACTACTGGAGACATTCCCCAGAATGTGAATTTCGCCATAAAAGGTGTGATCTTGCGGACATTTCTCGATATTCACGGTATTGATTATAATGTGGACATATCAACAAATTCCAAGGCTTCTAAACAGATAGCAAAAGAAGCGAAGAAACATACCTTTTCACTTGACTGTTGGCGATAGGTCGAGGTCCAAGCTACATCCACCGCAATCCATTAAAAGCCGGATTCGGCTACAATCATATCGGAAGTGAGCCGGTATTATGAGATAAATCCGAGCACATTAAAAGCGGTTCGCCGCGGCAGTGAAAACGAGCCGCGTGATGTGGCCATGTATTTGATTCGATCGATGCGTTCAGAGCCCCTGATGAGAGTTGGTGCCGACTTTGCTTTGGGTTGAACCGATATCGTTCTGTCAGCAGTGCGGTTGTACGCCTAAAAATAAAGTTGCAAAAGGATCGAAATCCCGCTGTCTGCATGAGATTGTGGCACGAAGTGACATGCTTGGCAGATGGCCATGGAACTAAGTTATCTGACCCTTTTGTCGCCCATTTGGATGTTTATGCGAATAAAGGCCGGATGCAGGCTAACTGCCTCACCCCATGGCAATGGTTTGGCCCAGTCCAAGAGTAGCCGCCTTCTTTAGCGCCAGGACGGCAATGGCCGTGTCCTGCGCCCCGGTCCCGGTTAAATCACATATCGTAATCTGGTCTTTCCCCGTACGGCCGCTCCTGCCGCCTGAGATAATTTGTCCCAACTCGACGATGTCCGCATCTTCGGATATGAGGCCCGCTGAAATGCCATGATGCGATTGAAATCCCGAACGGTTTTCAATCCTGCCATCTGATAGAGGCCTTGAGCACCGGTGCCGATTTGGCCGGCCGTGTCAACAATTTCAGGCGCCAGATGTTTGGCGGCAACCGCACCCGCAGCGCCGGTTCGAACATCGGTCAAGTAAGCATTGTCCAGCAAAATCGCCTCGGCCATACCGGTTTTCGCGCTGATTACCACCATCATGGCGGGACTGTTCGGCAGTCCCAATTGGTAATTGTTGAAAAAGCCCGCCCCAATTTTTACGGCAAAACTTTCCAGACCCCGCACGTAGGCACTTTTGATATCAACATCCCCCCCAAATTCTGGTACCTCGATGTGCATGATCGGCGGCATGTTAACCTTCCCTTCTGCCAACCGTCCAAAAACATCTTCGATCGCTGCAACAGTTTCGTGGTCAATCGTGACCGCCTGGCGAAGCTCGGATTCCGTCAAAATAACTACTTCCATTTTCAATATCCTTCTTTTAGTTCGGAATTCAAACGCCCGGCAAGGGGGAGAAACACGGCCGGGAAAACCAGCATATTGAGATGGCTCAGGAAATGTCCATTGCAGGTAGTGATGAGGTTGTGGTGTTCTTGTTTATTCACTTGACAAAAAGCTTCTGGGGAAAGTCGATGAATTTCTCACATCCGTTGTCAGTTATCAGCAGAGGTTCACTACATTCGAAACCATAGGTTTCCAGCCAAATACCCGGCATAAAGTGCAGTGTCATGCCCGGCTCCAAAATAGATTTATCACCCGGTCTGAGGCTGACGGTATGCTCTCCCCAGTCCGGAACATAATTCAGGCCGTATGAATATCCAACACGCGACGGCTTCACCAGGCCCGTATGCGCAATGGCGTTGCGCCAGCATTCTTCCACCTCTTCAGCCGTTACACCGGGTTCGATAAATTTCAACGTTTGCTGAAGCCCGCTTACCACCCCGTCAGCTGTTTTTTGCAGATCCTCCGGCGGATCACCCAGGTAAACCGTGCGAGACAGCGGCGCATGATAATGATATCTCGCACCGCTGAGTTCCAGGAGCACGACATCGTTTCGCTGATACTGCCGGTCCGGGTCAAACGTTAGATGGGCGGTTGAGGTTCTTTCGGCAGACGGCATAATCGGAAATATTGCCGGTGATGAACCACCGAATTCAGCCGTACCGGCAATCTGCGCAGCAGAGACCCTGGCCGCCACATCTTTTTCCCAAACGCCAACCTCAATTTCATCGATGGCGATTTGCATGACCTGTTCACAAATCTGTGCGGCCTGTTTCATATAGGCGATTTCAGCCCGGGATTTTACAGTTTTTACCCAGTTAACCAGATTGGTCCCGTCCATCAGCGCGGCCTGGGGCAATTCCTCTAAAAGGGTGACATACATCCGAGCATTAAACCAATACCCATCCATCTCCAGGCCGAATCGTTTCTTTTCCAGTCCCTGCCCGCGCAGCATATCCGCCACCCAGCGCATTGTGTGAGTATAGCGTGACTGGACATATTCATCCGGATATCCGTATATACAGTCATCCGGCAGCCAGGTTGTAAGCCTTGCCCCGTTGGAATCCTGTTCCCGGCCGAACCACAGCGGGTACTTCGCATCCAAGGAAACAATGACACCTTGATGCACGTAAAAGGACCAACCGTCATAACCGGTCAGATAGTTCATGTTCGCCGGATCCATTATCAGCAGCATTTCCATGCCGCCTTTATCCATCATTTCTTTGGTCTTTCGGACCCGCTGCTGATATTCGTTCCTGGTAAATATTAAGTTTCTATTCATCGATGCCTCCTGGTTCTTGCGGGATTTCCGATAAGCCGCCTGGATCAGGAGCGCAGGTTCCCGGACCTGTCATGAGATCCAGTCCATCGATTTGAATCACTGCTTCGCGCCTCGGGGGAGTCTGCCCTGTATGATGCGAATATATTCATCAGCGTTAATTGTGCTGCCGGAAAGCAGAGCCACCACTTTTTTACCTTTCACATTAATTTTTTGATTCAGCAGCGCAGCGATACCGACGGCAGCGCCGCCTTCTACGATCAACCGATGTTTATCGAAAATATGAAACATACCGTCTTTTATTTCATTTTCGGAGATCAACAGGTGTTCGTCCGCAAATTTTTCGACCATTGGCAACGTGTATTGGTTGTCAAAGCCGATACCCCCTAAAAGCGAATCGGCAAGCGAATCTTTTTCCGGCACCTGCACCGGCCTACCGGCCTTGAGACTTTCAAGCATCGCCGGAGACTGCTCAAGCGAAAGCCCCACCACATGGATGCGCGGATTGATGGATTTGGCAACCATTGCCATCCCGGCCAGGAGGCCGCCCCCTGAGAGCTGGATCACTAAAACATCGGTATCGGGAAGCTTTGACAGGATTTCTAGCGCGATCGTCCCCTGGCCGGCGATTATCTTCGGATCATCAAACGGAACCACCGGAACCAGACCACGGGAGGCCATCAGCAGTTGGTAATTTTTTTCGGCTTCATCCTGGGAGTGGCCTTTTAAGGAAACTTCCGCTCCCAGCGCTTTGATCATTGCCACCCGGTAAGCGGCGACATGCTCGGAAAGGCAGACCACCGACTTGAGACCGGCTTGCCCGGCCACATAAGCCACCGCTTTGCCGTGATTGCCCGTAGAAAAGGTGATCACACCTTTTTTCCGCTCCTCGCCGCTGAGGCTGAGAATTTTGTTCGCTGCGCCTCTGACCTTAAACGAGCCCGTCTTCTGCAGGCATTCCAACTTCAGATGGATCTGCGCGGCACCGGTTTTTTCGGCTAAAACAGGGGATGCAATCACCGGCGTTTGCCAGATCAGCGGCTTTATGCGTGCTTGCGCCTGATACGCATCATGCAGGGCCGGTATATGTGGCATAAGATCACCATCCGTTTGTAAATCACTGTTGTTGGTAAACCGGCGCACCAACCTTCTTAGTTTTCAGCCGGATCCACCTCAGTCATTGCATCGAAGAACCCGACTTTACTATCTCCGGGTAACAAAGACCGATATCGGAGAACGGCGCAATACTTTCTCCGCCGTACTCCCCATGACAACTTTCTTCAAATCCGATTTGCCATGCGAGCCGGCGAACACCAGATCATAATTGCCGTTTTCAATCTCGTAAAGACAGCTGATATAGGGCGTGCCCTTTCGAATTTTGCGTTTATATCCTATCTGCGCCAGTTCAGGGATAGCGGCTTCCATTTTGTCAAACTGCTCCTCAGCATGTTTTCCGAGCTTTCGCTCTAAATTATGATATTCGGAATCCGATAGCACAAAGGTCAGGTTGTGTGTGTCACGAACAACATTCAGGATGGTCAGACGTGAATTATATTTTTTTGCAAAATCGACCGCCGTTTTAACCGCTTGATCGGAATCTTTGGAAAAATCGGTCAATACAAGTACATTTTGATATTGCATCGGTAGCTCCTTATACTGGATGCCGGTTTCTGGATACTGGTCGCTGGATGGGATAAGAAGCTTGTTCCCTTTTATCCAGAATCCGATGACTTCGTTATCGCTATCCGCCCATTGCCAATCTCGGCAAAAACAGAGCGATTTGAGGAAAGGCAATCAGGATGATCGTCGCCAGAATGAGAATCAGCAGAAACGGCAATGCGTGGCCGATCACCTCAAGGTACGGTCGCCGGAATATGAGCTGGGCAGTAAAAATATCGCAACCAAAAGGCGGTGTCGCCGAGCCGACTGCAGCCTGCAAGGTCACCAGTGTTCCCAGCAGAATGGGATCCACTCCCGCCCCCACCACGTAGGGCTGAAATACCGGGCTGAGAATAAATATGGCCACGATGGGGTCGACAAACATACAGGCGACAAAGTAAACGACCACAATGATCGAAATCACCCACAGCATGGATGGGTCGGGACCGAACAGCGGCGGCAGCAGCTGCTGAGGAATCTGCAAAAAACCGATTAAAAATGAAAAGGCCTGGCCGGCGCCAACCAGAATGAAGACAACCCCGGTAATCACCCCGGTCTGTAAAAAAGCATCGACAATTCTTTGAAACGTTATGGCTCTATAGACGATGGTCTCCAAAATCAATGCATACAGCACGGCCGCGGCGGCGGCCTCCGTCGGGCTGAAAATTCCGGCATAAATACCGCCGACAATGATCACCGGAAACCCCATGACCGGAAGCCCGTCCTTGACCGCGGACACCCGCTCGGCCCAGCTTGCCTTGGGCAGTGTCTTGACTTTCTTAAACTTGGAGTAGAAGTAGCAATAAATGGAAAACATCAACAGAATCATCAGGCCGGGGAAAACGCCGGCCAGAAAGAGCATCCCGATGGAGGTGCTGGTGGCCACCCCGTAAACGATAAACCCGATGCTGGGAGGTATAAGAAAAGCAATATCACTGGAATTGATAATCAGGCCCAGGGTAAAGGAGCTTTCATAGCCCGCCTCCAGCAGCATCGGCCGCATGGTGCCGCCGATGGCCGCGACGGTGGCCTGGGTCGAGCCTGAAACGGCGCCGAAAAGCGTGCAACTCGCGTTGGTGGTAATGGGCAATCCACCCGGCAGATGGCCGACAAAGACTTTCAGCATTCGTATTAACCGGCCGGCGGACTCACCGGAGGTGATGATGCTGGCCGACAGAATGAACATCGGCACACAGACCAGGGCCGGCGGTGTCACCCCGGTGATGACCTGCTGGACCATGGTAATGATCATTTTGGGCGCAAAATCCGGCATATAGATGTACAAATAAAGGATTAAAGAACCCAGGAGGGTCACCATGAAGGGAAACCCGATCAGCAGCATGGTCGCCAGACTGATTCCAAAAAGTGTCATATCTAACCCCCCCCTATCTCTTCATCTTCGTATTCGCTCTGTTGATCCGGCGACTGCCAGGGATCCTTTTCGGTTAAGTTCTTGATAATCGTTCGGATATACTGGATACATGCCAGGCCGAACCCGATCGGGATAATCACGTAAAAAGTCCATTTCGGCACCCGCAGAGCCGGCGTCATGTGGCCTTTACTCATGGCATTGGCCAGATATTCGTAAGAGGCCCAGGTCATGATCGCCATCACAATGGCACTGACAAGTGAGATAAAGATAATAAAAATTTTTTCCATTTTCGGCGGCATGGCATCCAGAAACGCCCCCATCCGGATGTGTCGTGCCTTTCTGACACCATAGCTGACCCCGGTGAAGGTGGTCAGCATCACCAAAAATTTTGACACTTCCTCGGCAAAATAGATACTTTGGAAAAATGTGCGGGCAAACACATTGGCAATGAGCAGAATTCCCAGTGCGGCCACGCAAAAAACAAGAATGGATACCTCCACCCCATTGACCACTGAGCCAACGTACCTGTTGATTTTCTGAAAAGGGGTCATCTTTTGGGGGTCATTGCTTTTTACACTCATTGTTCAAGTCTCCAGTATTAGATATCTTGAAATATCTACAACAAACTGATGATATTGAGATTTTTTGGATGTTCCGAATATGCTCCTGGAAATGGAATAATGGAATGGTGGAACGATGGCATATTGGTTTTCAAAAGCGTATTAGTCCTTTTAATTTTATCGTCAATCCTGCCGGTGACCTAACCAATAATTTAACATCGGATTATTCCAGAACCCATCAATCCACGATTCCAACATTCCAATATTCCAATGGTGGCGAAGCCCCTAACTTGCGCGCATGGCACTGCGGCAGCCGGTCTGCCGCAGTGCTTTTATAACCGCCTAATTAATGCCCAGGGCTTTTTTCGCGTTCGTAATATCTTTTAAGAGCGCATCCAGAATCTGCTGGGAACCTTCGCCCCCGATTTTGGTAAATTGGGGATAAACGGTCTCCGCCCTGGCTTTGAATGTGGCAATGGTGGCATCATCCAGCACGTTGAACTTCAGCGAACCTTTGGCCGCTTTCATTTTTTCTCCATCGCTGGCATTTCTTTCGGTAATCCATTTTCCTGCCGGGATGATGGCATCGACCCAGAATTTACGCATCTCCTGCTGCGCCTCCTTGGTCAAACCGTCAAAAAATTCCTGATTGACGGTAGGAATTCCAAGAAACGGTTCGCTTTTGAGCTGGGTCAGGTAGTTCTGAACTTCAAAGAACTTCATGCTGTAGATGGCAAACAGCGGATTGACCTGGGCGTCGATAAGACCCATCTGCAGACCGCTGTAGACCTCACCGTAGCTCATGGGTGTCGGAGCGGCCCCGTAAGCCTTATAGCTCTCAACCAGCAGCTTGGAAGACATCAGGCGCAGCTTGAGGCCTTTGACGTCATCCAGTGATTTGACCGCCTTTTTGGAGGACATCCACTGCCAGCCTTCAAACATGATCGACAGCGGGACCAGGCCGTTTTTCCTGAAGGCTTTTTCCATTAGCGGCATAAATTCACCGTTTCTGACCATCCAGTCCAGAATTTGCGGGATTTTTTCGGTGGGAAAGAGGTAGTTAAGCGCCAGGACCTGGCCCTGGGGAACAAAAGAGCTGATCCAGGCGTAGTCGGAAAACACAAACTCTACCACACCCATCTGGGCCAGTTCGTTGATATCGCCGGTAGCCCCCAACGTTCCGTAAGGATACACATTAATATCAATCTTGTCGTCGGACCACATTTTCATGTGCTCGGAGAAATTTCTGGCCCAGACCGTCATAAAATCGCCTTCAATTTCCTCCGATGCCAGTTTGGCCTTTATGGCCTTGCCCTCGTACATTCCGGCGGTTGCCGCGCCGGCAGTAACCGCCAGCATAATGATCATTGCAATGCTTAGAATCTTTTTCATCAGAAATCTCCTTTCTTTTTGTTTTTACAATGCAGTTGTTTCTACTTTGTAATTATTTTCCTTATGAAAATACTCGATACGCTCGTGAAAAGATCGTATTTACGGCTTTAAACGAGTCCTTTGCTAATAGTTGCTCTTCCAATCACCTCCTTTTAATAAAATTCAACTTGTCCGCGTTTTTGAAAAAAGACAGTGCCCCCCTGACATGCATCGCGACTCCGCTTGCCAGAACGCTTTCATCGATGTTAAATCGCGGGTGATGGTGGGGAAAATCCGTCTGCTTGGCCGAATTGCCGGTCCCCAGAAAGTAAAATGCGGCCGGCACGCGGGCGGCGAACTCAGAAAAATCCTCTCCGGCCAGTGATACGAAGGAGACGATTTCCGGTGCCGGGTTCAGTTCCCGGGCAGCTACCGTATTCACCAAAGCGGCCATCTCCCGATGGTTGACCAGGGTCGGATGGCCATACAGAAAAGACAGTTCGTACTCGGCCCGGTGGGCGCCGCAGATATGGGATACAACCCGTTCGAACCGCTTTTTGGGGTTGGATTCGCTCTGCGGGTCCCCCTCAAACAGATAGCGCAAGGTTCCCTCCAGCGTAACACAATCCGGAATGACGTTGGACGCCGTACCCCCCTGGATCCGGCCGAACATGATGATCGCCGGTTCTTTGAGCACATCGATTTCACGGGTCTGGATGCTCTGGACGCCCTGGATAATACCGGCGGCAGTGATGATCGGGTCGATGGCGCTTTGGGGGCTGGCGGTGTGCCCGCCGCGGCCTTTGACGACCAGCTTGAAATGTTCCATCCCGGCCATTACCGGCCCTGCCGTAATGCCGATCTGACCGCTCTGAAGCGGTGTCCAGATGTGCAGCCCCAGGCAGCCGTCCACCCGCGGATTTTCTAAAAGACCTTCTTCGATCATGGCCAGGGCACCGACATTTTCTTCGTTGGGTTCAAACACAAACTTGATGCTGCCCGGCAACGGTTGATTCAGACTTGTTAAAATTTTGGCCGCCACCAGCAGCATGGCGGTGTGGGCGTCGTGGCCGCAGGCGTGCATCACACCCGGGTTAATGGATTTGTAAGGAACGTCGTTTTCCTCTGTAATCGGCAACGCATCCATGTCGGCCCGCAGCAGCAAAGTTGGACCGGGCTGATCACCTCGCAGGAGGCCCACCACACCGGTCTTATTCATGCGGCAAACTTCCAGACCGCAGTTTTTCAGGTAAGCGGCCACCTTCTCGGAGGTGCGATGCTCCTCGAGCCCCAGTTCCGGGTGCCGGTGAAAATCGCGCCTGAGTTCAATAACTTCATCGGCAAATTCGGCCAGCAGTTTGGCAATTTCCATCGGACGACTCCTTGAGAAAAGCGGTGGAGTTCTGCCTGTCCCGTAAAATCAGGGCAGCGCAAAATCATTTTTACATGTCAGCGGGACCTCGGGCGTATTGGATCAAGTGGCTAGAATGTTACGTAAACCCGCTGTATTTCCGTTTGACGACGGCCTCAAATACAAAATTGATCATGGTGATATAGTCGAACACCGGCAATTTGACGGCATCCTGAACAGCGGCACCATATGGCGGCAGGAGACTGCACTCCAGGAGCAGCGCCCGGATCTGCGGGTTCTCCGCAATCATATTCCGTGCGACGGTTACCACCTCTTTTTCAACAGCCCCGGCATCCAGCGAGCCGGTTTCTTCAATAGCAAACTGATAAAACTGTGGACTATCTTCCAGCCCGCCAATAACTACGCTTGTGGGATCGGACACGCCCACCGCTGCCAATAAATCGGCACCAAGGCTTTTTGAATCGGCCGTGATAATGCCCACTTTCGCATTCTCACCGATCAGAAGAGAGATAAAGGAAATCTGCAGCAGGCTCGACAAAAACACCGGGACGCCAAGCTCGCGGGCAAGTTTCTTCTGATGGATCCCCATAAACCCGCAATCTCCCGTCACAGCGCGCACGCCCTGCTGCACCAGGTCCCCGGCGGCTTGGCGCAGATCTTCATACACCGATGGATCCTTGCCCAAGGCCCGCCGCACGCTGAAGCCTTTGACTTTTTGATACCGCACCGGAAACCCATAGGTGGTGGCGTTGGCGACATCTCCGGGGATAAACGGCACCGATGTCTCGAGCAGCAGGATGCCGATCGCCTCGCCGGAGCTTACCTGTCCTTTTTGCGTGGTGTAAATCACTGGGAACCTTCCTGTAACTATTGAATATTTTCGATTGAATATTGAATATTTAAGGTATTCTATCGATTTTAAAAAGGACGAAGCGAAGCGACATCAACTCCGCCTCCGGCGGATCAATCTTCAATTTCCAATTCCGGCTTGTCCGGATTAGTTAATAATAAACAGCTTGCGTGGAAAGTCGGCAAACGTTTCACAGCCGTTTTGAGTGACGCTGAAGGATTCACTGCACTCAAATCCGTAATTGTCCATCCACATGCCTAAAATCATGTGAAAGGTCATGTTGGGCGCCAGAACCGTCTTGTCCCCCGGGCGCAGGCTGGCAGTGTGCTCGCCCCAGTCCGGCGGGTAATTGAGGCCCATTGAATAACCGATGCGTGATTCCTTCTCCAGTCCGGCTTTGGCAATATGCTTGCGCCAGACGATTTCGACTTCCTCGCAAAACATGCCCGGTTTGATGGCCGCCAGCGTCAGATTGAGCCCTTCCACCGTAAGCTCGGCCAGACGGGTCAGCTTGTCCGGCGGATTTTGGCCCAGATAAGCGGTACGGGCAAGCGGGGCGTGGTAACGGTGGCGACAGGCAGCCAGCTCCAAATTCACCGCTTGTTCGTTTTCATAAGGTTCGTCGGTCCAGGTGAGGTGCGGCGCCGAGGTTTTTTCACCGGTGGGCATCATCGGCACGATGGCGGGATAATCTCCGCCGAATTCAGATGTACCGGCCATCTGGGCTCGGTACACCGCGGCCACAGCATCACATTCCCGCACCCCGGGCGACAGCTTATCCAGGGCGGTCTGCATAACCGTTTCGCAGATTTTGCCGGCCTGTTTCATGTACTCGATTTCCGGGTCGGATTTGATGATTCGCACCCAGGAAACCAGCAGATTGCCGTCCTTGAAGTTTGCCCGGGGAAGGTCTTTCTGGAGTTCAGCAAACCCGCGGGCACTGAAATAGTAGGCGTCCATCTCCGCGCCGATGGACCGGTTGTGCCAGCCCCAGCGTTTGATTTGCTCAGCCACAAAGTTCATCGGGTGTTTAACCGGGGATTGAACATAATCATCCGGATAGCCGATGATGTGATCCTCTTTTAAAAAAGTGGTGTGCCTGGCGCCGTTGGCGTCCATGCCGCGTCCGATCCACACGGGTTGCTCTGCTTCAAGGGATACGACGACTGCCTGGGGAACGTAAAAAGACCAGCCGTCATAGCCGGTCAGATAGTTCATATTGGCCGGGTCGGAGACGATCAGCACATCGATCCCGGCATCTGTCATCCGCTTTTTAGTGTTACGGATACGTTCGAGATACTCTGTTTCCTGAAACAAGGCCATGATCTTCTCCTATCCCAAAATGATTGGATATTTTCAATAGTCATTTCCAACCTGTCAGGTCTTCAGTGCTTTCACCCCGCGCTCGATGCGGGCAATACCTTCCTGCAGCTGCTCTATACTTGCGGCAAAGGACAGGCGGACATAGCCTTCTCCTGCTTTGCCGAAAATACTGCCCGGTACAACTGCCACCTTATGCTCCTTGAGGAGATATTTGGCCAAATCCCATGATGAGAGTCCCAAGGATTTAATGTTTGGAAATGCATAAAAAGTCGACTCCGGTTTCAGGCATTTGATTCCGTCGACGGCGTTTAAGCCCTCATAGACGATGCGCCGCCTTTTGTCGTAAGTCGCCACCATTTCCCGGACACAGTCCCGGGGGGCCTCGATGGCGGATAGTGCCGCGCGCTGGGCTACCGCCGTTACGCCGGAGACCATATGCTCCATCAGCTTTTCCATCTCATCGACGATTTCCGGCGGGGCAACGGTATAACCAACGCGCCAGCCGGTCATGGCGTAGGATTTGGATAGGGTATAGGCCGATATGGTCCGCTCGGCCATCCCCTCAAAGGAGCCGATGCTGATGTGCCGGTGCCCATCGAAAAGAATGTGTTCGTAAGGTTCATCCGAGAGAACAATAAGATCATGTTCCAGCGCCATCCGGGCGATTTCCCGCAGGATCTCTTCACCAAAAATCGCTCCGGTGGGATTGGAGGGCGTGTTGATGATCATCATCTTGGTTTTATTCGTGATGGCGGCCTCGATATCGGCCGGATCGACCTTGAACCGGTTCGATTCATGGGCCGGCACCGTTACGGGCACCCCGCCGAAAAGCCGAATCTGGCTGTAGTAATCATATCCGGGGTCGACCACGATCACCTCATCGCCCTTGTTTAAAAGATGCAGGCAGGTGTTAAAGATGACCTGCATGGCACCGACAGCCACATATATGTCGCTAGCGGGGTCGGCGATAATGTTGTTTTCCCGTTTGAGTTTTGCTGCAATAGCCTGGCGCAGGTCTACAAAACCTTTGGCCGGCGGATAGCGGGTGTACCCTTCGTCGAGGGCTAGCTTGGCGGCGTCTCTGATAAATTCGGGCGTATCAAAGTCGGGTTGGCCGATCCCCAGGTTCACGACATCGCGAATCTCATCGGCCAGGGCGAACATGATGCGGATGCCCGACCACTCGACCTCATGGGTTCGGCCGGATAGTTGTTTTTCGATCGTCATAAGCACTCCTCTCAGGTGGCCACCGGCAGGACCAGGTCATCGGGCCGTTTGGCTGAAGTCTTGATTTCGGGTGCGTGACGCTCCATGAGCTCCGACACGATCGAGGCAATCTTGACTTTTTCCCGGATCAGATTCTGATGCCAGCTTTCGCTGATCCAGGGTTTGTAAATGTCTCCTTCGGCGGTGCCCGGTTCAAACTTAAAGTAGCACGGCGATGCAATGCGGGCGATCTCGGGTGTCTCGTAAGCCCTGAACATACCGCCGAACGAGTCAACAATGATGATGTACACATCCAGCGGAAAATCCGCCGCCTTACGAATGCTGCCTAATATCGGCAGCGGGACATCCGAAATGGGATTCATCGAGTTGGCCCCCATGGATTCTATCACTTTTGCGCCGGCCGCACTGCAGTAGCCGCCGAAGACCGAAAATTTAAAAATAGTTTCCGCCGGAATAAGGCCCTCGGATCGCATCTTGTTTAAGAGAAAAAGCACCCCTTCGTCATAAACGAGGAACCCGCGGTGGCCGGCATCGATATTGCGCATGATGTCGGCAATGTGATACGAGATATTGTCCGAGCCTCTCAGCCGAAAGCCCTGCATGGCGCCTTCGGATGTGGAGATTTCCTTGGACCCGGCATCCCATCCTTTTCTGTGGCCGACGGTCATGATCATTTCAATCCCCTCAGCGGCGGCCATTTGCGCCATGTCCTTGAGCTCCTGGAAGTCACAATAGGTAGAACCGCCCACCGCGGCGATGACACGATGAATCGTTATGTTTCGCTTGTGGGCTTCATCGATCATGGTCTCCATGGTCGATGCTCTTTCGACACCGGCGATTTCGAAGCGGTAGTTGGCGCCGTCGGGAAAGGTTTTGGTCGAAGTCGGCAGGTCATAGGCATCCCGGCCGGGGATGCCCTCTTTTTCCATAAAATCGCGAATCTGTTTCAAGACATCAGACATGTTTTACTCCCTGTTATTATGAGGTTATGTGTTCAAGAGAGCCGTGCCGAAAAGCATGCGAGTCCGTGCCACAGAATGCCGCACACCTGAAACTTAACTCGCACTTCGCATTAGCAGGTTTCTTTGTGAAAATTTATGAATCTTTCTCTAACTGCGTCTATTGGTTGTCATCTTCAATCAAGTAGTTCTTTGAGCTTTGACAGTTCTCCGTCGACCATCTTGTAGGCGTGTTCATCTTTTGGGAAATCGCCGTCCCGGGCCTCCTGCACGTACTGCTCGAAAGCCGATACGGTTTTTTGGCCCAAGTTTTCGTATTTTTTAACGAACTTCGGTGTAAATGCCTGAAAAATTCCGAGAACATCACTGCTGATCATCAGCTGACCATCGGCTTCCCATCCGGCACCGATACTGTATACGGGGATATTCAGCCGGTCGCGAATAAGACCGCAAACTTCCGGTGGAACGGCTTCTACCAGCAGAGCAAAAGCGCCGGCTTCTTCAATAGCCCGGGCATCTTCGATCAACTCTTTGGCGGTTTCGGCCGTACGGCCCTGGGCTTTAAACCCGCCAAGTTGTCCCGAGCTTTGCGGGGTCAGGCCAATGTGTCCCATAACGAGCATGCCGGCATCGGCGATGGCTTTTATTTGCGGGCAAACCCTTAGTCCGCCTTCCAGTTTTATGGCATCGACCCCGGCCTCTTTATAGAAGCGGCCGGCATTCCTAACCGCCTCTTCAATGCTGACCTGATAAGAAAGAAACGGCATGTCCCCAATAACAAATGTCTTCGATGCCCCGCGCCGGACCGCTTCGCAGTGCCAGAGGCACTGATCCATCGTCACCGGAACCGTGCCTTCATACCCGTATACACACATGCCTAGTGAATCACCAACTAGAAGCATATCCATACCGGCTTGCTCGGCAAAGGAGGCCGTCCAGAAATCGTAAGCGGTAATCCATATGACTTTTTGACCGGCTTTCTTCATTTTTAAAAGGTCTAACCGTGATAGTTTCTTTTTTTTCATTTTTTGAATCCCCTTTCGAGAGGTTTTTGGCGAAATTCAATAAAGGTTTTTTAGAAATAATGGTTTCCCATTTTTCCGGACAAATTTTGACAGATTTTCTTAAGCGCCCTCTGCATTTCTTCAATTCTTTTGCTGCCCATTCTGATGGAAGGTCCGGAAAGACTGATTGCATAAAGTGCTTGACCACTGTGATTAAACAAGGGCGCACCGACACATCTCAGACCAACGGACAATTCCTCGTCATCGATAGAGTAACCGTTTTCTTTTATCTGCAATAACTCCTTCTTCAGTTTATCTTTTGAAATTACGGTATTCGGAGTAAAGGGTGTTAACTCTATGGTTTGAAGATATTCTTTCAATTGCATGTCGGGCAGAAAAGCTAAAATCGCCTTACCCAGGCTGGTGCAGTACGCAGGTTCGCCTCCTCCAATGCCTGCATCCATTCTCAAAATTTCAGTGCTGTCTATTTTGTCTATCGTTAAAACTTCTTCACCGTTAAAATATCCCAGGTTTATCGTTTCATTGAATTTAGCAGAAAGCTCCTGTAAAAATGGACGGGCGATTTTTCGAATCTCAAATCGATCCAACACCTTCATGCCAAGTTCAATCACTTTAGATGTCAGGAAATACCGCGAGCTGTCATCTTTGTCGGCATAACCAAGTTCTTTGAGTGTTGACAAAAATCGATGACTACTGGCGCGATTAATAGTCATCAATTTGGCAACTTGGCTGACAGTTAAGGATTCATTCTCTGAAAGAAGTTCCAAAACATTCATGCCCTTTGCAAATGAGCGGATAAAAAAATACTTACCGTCACCTTTTTTCAAAGCTTTTTTCCTATCTTGATCGTTAAAATCCATCTTTGTATGTATTTCTGAATTTTAGTTGGTGTTTTTTTAAAATCATCCCAATGAGCTTGATGATGGGTATTAATCGATGCTGCTATGAATAATTGCTCACATTATGTGACACCGACTTTTTTTACGTGACAATCATCATATTAACAAAATAAGATTGTCAAGGAATTTTTCAATATTTTTGAAATTTTTTTATGATATTGAAATCATTATTATATATTATAAATATGAAGCCCGTCATTTAAAAACCAAAAAATATTGCTCGATATATGTGACAATATAATAAATAGTGTTACAAATAAGTCGTAACTTCCCAAAAATTCTAAAGGGTGAGTCTTTTAAATTAGTCTGGTAATGTGAATTTCGCGGCGGTATGGTGCCTTGGAAAAGAGCGGTAAAAACTTTATAAAAAAAATCGCACTAAAGCAGATTAGATTTGATGACCCTGTCTTTTTATTTGAAACTGAGTTAATGAGCCTGTAATTTTGTAATCTCGTTTGAATTATTGGTCAAAACATAATAAGGTATCGATTATATATTTCTTAAAAATATAAGTCGTTTAACAAAATCAAAAGGAAAAAAGTAATCGGGTTCGGGCCCGCTGCGGATCCGCCCGAAAACGCTGGCTCGGCGATCCGCTCGAACCGTACGTGGACCCATCAATCCGAAATGACAGGAGACTGCCGTGAACCAATCCATAGGCAAACAGAGACCAACCATCGCCCTTACCGTCAATGGGATTTCCCACCAGCTGGAGGTGGGGGATCGTCCCTTTCAGGTCGCCCCTTCGCATACCCTGGCGCATACCCTTAGAGAAACCCTCAATCTGACCGGGACCAAGGTTGGGTGTGACCAGGGTGCCTGCGGTTCCTGCACGGTCGTCATGGACGGCACCGCGATACTGTCGTGCCTGACCCTGACCGTGGAGTGCGACGGCCGGGAGATCACCACCATCGAAGGCCTGGCCGACAAACGATCCGGAAAACTCGATCCCATCCAGGAGGCCTTTGTGGACCACACCGCCTTCCAGTGCGGATTTTGCACGCCGGGGATGATCATGGCCACGAAATCGCTGCTCGATCGAAACTCTGAGGTGGACCGGCACACGGTCAAGGCAACCCTTGCCGGGCACTACTGCCGATGCATCAGTCATTACCAGGTCGTGGATGCCGTGATGGCGGCGGCCAAAAAGGAGGAATGAGGCATATGCCGCAAGATTACCGTTTCCTGGGCAAGGCGACACCGCGCAAAGACGCCCTGGAGATTGTCACCGGAAAGGCGAAATACATCGACGATATCCGGCCTGCGGCCATGCTGCACGGCAAGGTGCTGAGAAGCCCGTATCCCCATGCCGAGATCCGGCACATCGACACGGCCAGAGCCGAAGCGCTCGCCGGTGTCAAAGCGGTTCTGACCTATAAAAACGTGCCGCCGTGGCGCACCGGGATGCCCAAGCACATGCCGGTCCTGGATCGCAAGGTGCGTTTTGTGGGAGATGCCGTGGCGCTGGTGGCGGCCGAAACCCGGGAGGCCGCCGCCGGAGCACTGGATCTGATCGAGGTGGCATACGAAAAAATGCCCGCCGTCTACGACATGGAAGCGGCCCTCGAACCCGGAGCGCCCCTTTTGCACGAGGATTTTCCAAACAATCTCGTGAGCAAGTTTCCCGCCTTCGGACCCAAAACCCTGACGAAGGTCGTCAGGGGGGACGTCGAAAAGGGGTTTGAAGACGCCGATTTCATCAGCGCGGGTACATTCGGGTACGAGAACGTTGCCAATCCGTTGCCGATCGAACCGCCCGGCGTGATCGCCCAGTGGGAGGACGACCACCGGTTGACCGTCTGGTCAGGAACCCAGAGCGCGTCCTGGCACCGTTGGATCATGCAGTCCAAGATGGGTTTCCCGGACATCCGCGCCATCACCACCCAGTGCGGGGGGAGTTTCGGATCCAAAAACTATGCTCCCCAGTGTCTCTTCTATGCGGCCGCCCTGGCCAGAGTGACCGGCAGGGCAGTCAAAGTTTACTACAGCAAGGATGAGCACTTCGGTGCCTTCGTCCTGCGGCTGGGTTCCCGGTTTCGCGGCAGGATCGGCATCAAGAAAGACGGTACCGTCACGGCAGTCGCGGGAACCTGGATGGTGGACACCGGCTCCTATTCCGACATGTCCCAATCCCAGATCGCCGTCGGCTGCGGTGAAGCCCAGCTGATGCTGAAGTGCGAAAACTGGGACCTTGCGACCCGGCTGATCTGCACCAACCGGTGCGCCTCCGGGGTGATCCGGGGGTTCGGCGGGCAGGAGCTCGAGTCGGCCCTGGCACCGATTCTGGCTGATGTGATGGCCCAGGCGGAATTGGATCCGGTCCAATTCTTTATGAAGAACTACGTCAAGCCCGGCGACGGGTACGTCTGGCGCGAAGGCAAGCACTGGACCTGCCGGGGCAAGGACTATTGCGCGGCCATGGAAAAAGGCGCCCGCGCCTTCGGGTGGAAAGACAAGTGGAAAGGGTGGCTTAAGCCGACAGCCGTTGACGGAGCGAATCGGATCGGTGTTGGCGTCGGGATTCACGGCAATGCCGACGTGGGTGAAGATGATTCCGAGGCCTATATCCGGTTAAACGCAGACGGCACTGCCACCATCCACGCCTCCGTGTCCGAGTCCGGAATGGGGCAGCGCAGCAATCTTTGCAAGATGGCCGCCGAAGTGCTCCAGCTTCCGCTCGAGCATGTCCACATGACGCCGCCCGACACCCTGGTAAACCCTTTTGACTTTGGCCTTGTCGGCTCCAGGGGAACTTTTGCCGTGGGCTCAGCCATCATTGGCGCTGCGCAAGACGCCGTGCAGAAACTTTTCGAGCTGGCGGCCCCCAAACTCGGTGCGGCTCCGCAAGAACTGGAAACCGTCGACGGCAGAATTTTCATCCGTGAAAATCCGGACCGGGTCATCAGCTGGAGCAAGGCGATCGGCATCATGCACACGGTTACGGGGTTTGGAACCCACAAGGCGGATTACTCGGTACCCAATTTCATCATCCTGTTTGTGGAGGTGGAAGTGGACACCGAAACCGGGGCGCTGAAGGTTCGTAAAGTACTCACCGCCACCGACGTGGGGCAGATCATCGATCCGCCCAGCCTCGCAGGGCAGCTATACGGCGCACTGGGGTCGGCCGGGCTGGATACGGCCGTGTTCGAGGAAACGGTCATCGACAGAAACAGCGGCCATATGCTCAATATGAATATGACCGACTACAAATGGCGGACTTTCAATGATCTTCCCGAATTTGAAAACGTGATCCTCGAAACCCCCTTTCCCACCCATCGGTTCAAGGCCATCGGCGTGGGTGAAATCTCCACCTCACCGGGCCCTGGTGCGGTGCTGATGGCGGTGTCCAATGCCGTGGGCCTACACCTCCATCATTATCCCCTGACGCCCGATCGGATCCTGGAGGCCCTGGGCCGGGTCGAAAGGCAGGTGTGAATGAAACCGTTCAGACATTTTAACGCCGCTTCCGTGGACGAGGCCCTGGCGCTGCTGACCGAATTCGGTGGCAAGGCCCGCGTGACCGCCGGGGGAACCGACCTGCTCGGCGTTCTCAAATCCGATATCTTTTCCGATTACCCGGAGGCGGTGATCAATCTGAAAACCATTTCCGGTTTGGGCGGCATTGTGGCGGATGCCGGGGAAATACGGATCGGCGCTCTGGCCAGGCTGACCGACATCGCCGAGTCGCCGGTCGTCAAAAAAAACTGCCCGGCGCTGGCCCTGTCCGCCGCGTCTGTCGGTTCTCCGGAACTTCGCAACATGGGCACCATCGGCGGCAACCTGTGCCAGGATACGCGCTGCTGGTACTACCGTTACCCGGACAAGATGGGGGGACGCGTGCCCTGCTATCGCAAGGGTCAAGGCCCCTGTCATGCCATTCGAGGCGACAACCGGTATCACGCCGTGCTCGGGGGCCGCAAATGTTACGCGGTCTGCCCGTCGGATCTGGCCGTCGTGCTGGCGGCCCTGGAAGCCGGAGTGAAAACCATCCGGCCGGCCGGGGAACGGACGATCCCCCTGGCGGACTTCTACGATACCCTGGGGCCGGTTCTCAATCCGGACGAGCTGGTCAGCGAGATCCGGATTCCGGCGCCGGCCGCGAATGCCGTGCAGCGGTTTTCGAAATTCAGGCTGCGCGAGTCCATCGATTTTGCCGTGGTCAGTGTGGCCGCGGTGCTCGAGGTGGCGGAAGGAGTCTGCCGGGATGCCCGCATCGTGCTGGGTGCGGTCGCCCCCGTGCCGTACCGGGCGGTGGGCGCCGAGGATGTCGTCAGGGGCGGGCCGCTGGACCAACGCCAGACTGAGCTGGCGGCGGAAGCCGCTCTCCGGGATGCCGAGCCCCTGAGCGGGAATGCGTACAAGATCGAGATTGCGAAAACTCTGGTCAGGCGAGCGCTGCGGCTGTAAGAGAATTTATTGGAAGTATTATTATCGGTGATGCGGCGGGCGTGCAGGGTACCGATCCGCAAACCGGCGTTGCATGCTTGATTCGGAAAACCGGCTCCGACCTGATTCGGGACCAGGCCAACGGGAGGATGGAAAACGATGGTAGACCTGATCGACGGATTTACCCCCTATGCCGGAAAAGATGCTGAGAAGTACAATCAGATGCAATGGTGGCTGGGACTGACCTTCGGCGACATTCTCGACCGGGCGGCAGATATGTTGCCGGACAAAGTGGCCTTTGTCGATGCGGACAGTCGCCTGACCTATGCCCAGGCCCGGGACCGGGTCAACCGGCTGGCCGTCAGTCTCATGGATCTGGGCGTCCGGCCCACCGATCGTGTGCTGGTGCAGCTGCCCAACTGGAACACGTTTGCGGTGGCGTTTTTCGCCCTCCAGAAAATTGGGGCCATTGACACCCTTTTGATTGATCGGTACCGGCCCTACGAGATCAAGCACCTGGCCGGTCTCAGCGGGGCCACATCCTGGATACTGCCCGAAAGTGACAAAAAGACAAATTATCTACCCATCATCGACGAGGTGCAGCAAGACAGCCCGCGGTTGGAAAACGTGATCCTGGTGAACGGCAGCGGGCACAAGGCCTATCTGAGCCTGGAAAAGCTCATCGAAGCCGCCGATCTGTCGGATGCAAAACTCGCCGAGCTGGCCAACAGGCGCCCGGACCCCATGCAGGTGGCCCACATGGGACCCACGGGAGGTACCACCGGCCTGCCGAAACTGGTACCGCGAACCCACAATGACCTGGTCTGCGGTTCCAAATTTTGTGCCGGGGCCTGGGAGATGGACATCCAGGATGTCTGCCTCCTGGCCGGCCCCATCGGCCACGACCTCACCTTTTCCAAGGGGTTCCTGGGGAGCGTCTTGACGTACGGCCGATGTGTTTTCCTCGATACCACCGACCCGGACGACATCTGCCGCACGATTGAGCAGGAGAAGGTCAGCACGATCGTGTGGGTGCCCACGCTGGCCAGGCGGCTGGTCAAATTCGAAAGGCTGGGCGACTATGACCTCAGTTCTCTGAAGAAGATGCACTGCGGCGGCGGGGCCAGCCTTGCCGACCTGATCCAGGAGGTCAGGGACAGGTTACACTGCCGTTTTTTCAACGGGTACGGCGCCACCGAGGGGCAGACCACCCTTACGCGATCCGGTGATGATTTTGAAACCGTGAAGGCGACAGTCGGCCGGCCCACTTGCCCCCACGACAGCTACAAGGTGGTCGACGGGAGCGGGAATGAGCTGCTGCCCAATACCTGCGGCGAACTGGTCATCAAGGGGCCCGGGGTGTTTACGGGTTACTACAAAAATCCCGCAGAGAATGAAAAAGTGTTTCTGCCGGACAGTTTTTTCCGGACCGGGGACCTGGCCATGATCGACGAAAAGGGATACATTACCCTGTGCGGCCGGTTGAAAGAGATGATCAACCGGGGGGGAGAGAGCATCAGCTCAACGGAAATCGAAAAACTGATCAGCGAGCACCCGCAGGTGGTCATCGTCGCCGTTGTGGCCATGCCCGACCCGCAGATGGGAGAAAAGGCGTGTGCCTACATCCAGCCTGCGCCGGGATCCGACCTGACCTTTGAAAAAATCATCGCCTTTTTGAAGGGCAGGGGATCTTCCGTGCTTCATCTTCCCGAAAGGATCGAGTTCGTGGAAACGATGCCCCTGACTAAAACCGGCAAGGTTGACAAGCGATTCCTGACAGAAGACATCAATCGGAAAATCGCCACGAGCTACCGCAGTCCGGTTTCAACCGCCGGCTGGCCTGGAACGAAAGCGGACCTTATTGTCAGCTTCTAGGGAGTTGTAACCGGTATCAAAGAATCACCCCTATAGTTGCATAAAATTTTGAAATCCAACTTAGCTGCTGCAATAAAGACCATTGAAAGTATTGACTGATCCTGGATTCTGGTTTCTGGATCCTGGATGTCGTTGAAATTCACCGATAGTGTCCTGTTAGATATCCAGCATCAA
>CACVKW010000802.1 GCA_902749685.1 Olavius sp. associated proteobacterium Delta 1
ACAACCTGATTTCTAAATCACTAATTTCCCGTTTATAACTGCCTGTTTTTATTAAAGGCAGTATTTGATTTTCAAATTATTTTGGACAGCAATGTTTCATAATATAAAGTGTTTACTGACGGTGTAAAGGAAATTTAGCTTGCTCTATCGATTGCACGTATTATTTTTAAAAAGCTAAGAAACCCCTAAATTTCATCGCCGAGCATTACCTGCAATACAAGCGGCAGATGATATTTGTTTAAGAAAGGAGAATTAATCATGATTAAAGTTAAAACATTTGCCAGTCCGCTAAAAATCTTTCAGGCCAAAAAAGAACTCGAGGAACTCGATGCAATGGTCAACCGCTTTATTGAGGAAAAGAATGTGCAAACAGTTATCTCTGTCAGTGACACCTGTACCACCGATGATTCCGGCGCATCCATCGGTTTGGTGCGGGTGATAGCGTATGAATGACCGACAGAGCCGTCTTTGATCCTGGGCGCCTCCCAGCGGCACAGCGGTGTGAGGATGGCGGTTTGAGAAACGGGCCGTTCAAGCCTGAGAATTATTCAGGCCGCTGCCCTCCGACATTGTAGACGGTTTCTTGAAAGAAGGGCAGGCATGAGTTTTTTTACGTTTGAGAGAGTTGCCAAAGGATATGCTCAGTATCGTCCATATTACCATCCGCTGATTATGAATAAAATCCGGCAATGTACCGGTCTTGAGGGAAAATTCGAAAACGCACTTGATGTCGGTTGTGGAACGGGATTATCTACCATAGCGCTTCAAGAAATTGCAGAACATGTCACCGGCACAGACAATTCTCACGCGATGCTCACCGTCGCACAGGCTAAGAACGAAGAGAAGATTCCCTATTTTCATGCTCCGGCTGAACATCTTCCTTTCAAAGAACAGTCATTCGACATTCTCACCGTCTGTGGCGCCATTAACTGGATCGACCGATCGCAGTTCTTGCCCGAGGCCAATCGGATCCTGAAGGACAACGGGTGGGTCATCATTTACGAGAATTTCATCACAGAGGACATGCATGACAATCCAGCCTACACCCGGTGGTACCAGGAACAGTATTTGACCCGCTATCCCAAACCACCGCGAGATGAATCCCCCTTAACACTGTCAGAATGTGGCTCATATGGTTTTAATATTATCAACGATGAACCGTATTCGAATGACATTATATTTTCATTGGATGAGTATATTGATTTTATCATGACCCAGTCGAATGTCATTGTGGCGATTGACACCGGAAAAGAGGCTGCGGCAGGCGTTAAAATGTGGATGCACACCGCATTAGGTCCCCTTTTGCCCGAGAAAAAGGGAACATTTGTTTTTCGAGGTTATATCTGGTATTTAAAACGTATAGGGTGAAGGGTTCGGTTTCGATTCAACCCCGAGCCCTGCATTCTCGCCTTATCTATTTGACCTCTTATCTTTAAACTAACCTCGAGCTGCTCTGCAATCAGCCACCGGAAACCGGTATCCAGCTGCCGGCAACCAGGTGCTTATTTGGTACCCACCTGTTGCTGGAAATCGTTGCGCAGGTTTTCGCGCCACAGTTGATATTCGGTTTGGATGGCCTGGTGAAACGGTCCTAAATCGGAGTCCGTACTTTCTCCGGCCACCATTACTGCAAAACCGGCGTGCAAATCTCTGGGGTGGCTTTTTTGAAGCTGTTCCAACTCAATCTCCATGCCCTCTTTGATGCGGTGATTTTTTCGTTGGCGATATTCGTCCATACGGGATACGCCCGGGTCGATGGTGAAGATATCCTGACTGCTCCAGCATATGTAACCGCTTTTATATACTCCCAAAATATGTTGTCTATCAGGATACTTTGGGATTTTAAAATCGCCCCGATCACCGGTTACAGACTGGACAGCATCAATGGTTCCGGTTTCAGCAGATTGTTTTGCGGTATCGTTTGTGTACCACCGGATTGCCACAGCCGCACCCTGGATCGGTTGCCGTGTTTCAGCATCAACGACACGTCCCCGAACAACACACTTCGGACTGCAGGAAATAAGAGAAATGAACAGTAAGAGGCAGGAGAAAATGGACGCACCTGTGGCTGGATAGTTCTTCATACGTACCCCCTTTTGTAACATGTTGACAGCCATGCCATCAAATTCAGACGTTCCAACCATCCGCAATTATGATGCAGCCGGCATTTATAATTGGGGTGAATTCCACAAACTGAAAACGCCCCAGGGCAGCACCGTTACCGGTGCTGCCCATCGCCAGAAATTTCCTCCAAAACCCCCAGGCGATTACCAGGCTGAAATCACCATTCGAACCACCGCATAGTGATTTTCTCCCAAATTGGAAAATTTCCCCGAATGATCTGATATTTATTGATATTCTCTTTTTTAGAGGTGAAGACTCAACTCCGGCAACGGTTCATCCAGGAAAGTTCCTGAATTAAATTATCGGAATTTTGTCAATATTCTTTAGCGAAATTTTTCTTAACGACTGTGTGATTCGACCGGAATCCTGTCAGCGCAGCCAGGCCTGTTCCATTCATCAAGTTTGGGAAAAAGCCAGGAGCCAACTTAGAGACACCCTGCGGGAGGTCACGTATGCCAGTTTGCTTACCGAAGACAGTTGTGTAATCCCCCTTGACAGGGCCGGCAATAGAGGTGAATAAGTCGATTAAATTTTCCGAAATCAAATTAACTATTCAACCATTTTATTAAACAGGAAGGAGGGTAATTAACGGATGTATTATTGCTTTCAAGGCTGCAATTTACCGCCAGCACTCTATTTCATTTTTTATTTGTCCCCTTAACCCTGGGGCTTTCCATCCTGGTGGCAATTATGGAAACCCAGTATGTCAGAACCGGGAATGAAACCTACCTGAGGATGACAAAGTTCTGGGGCAAGCTTTTTTTGATAAATTTTGCCGTGGGGGTTGTCACGGGCATCACCCTTGAATTTCAGTTTGGAACCAACTGGTCGCGCTATTCAGCCTATGTGGGAGATGTATTCGGCTCGCTGCTGGCTATTGAAGCCACCGCGGCATTTTTCCTGGAGTCGACCCTGGTTGGCGTCTGGGTATTCGGTTGGCAAAAACTCTCCCGCAAAGCCCACGCGACCGTGATGTGGCCAGTGGCAGGTGCCAGCAACCTGTCGGCCATGGAATCTTTGTGGGAAACAACCGAAAGTGCGCCGATCTATCTATTCGCCCTGCCGGACGAGAAAAATGAAAAAAATGCCATTCAAATCGGAGCCATCCCCGGACTTCTGAGCTTTCTGGGGCATCACGACTTTAATGCCGAGGTTACGGGCTTAAAGGATATTCCCCAAGACGAACGACCGCCGGTATTGCTGACATTTCTTTCTTTTAGAACCATGGTGGCCCTGGGAACGCTTTTTCCCCTGTTAACCCTGATCGGCATATACCTGCGCAATCGCCTGACGGAAAACCCCTGGTATTTGAAGATAATGCTGTTCTCGACCCCGCTGCCATACCTTGCCATCGAAATGGGGTGGTTATTGGCCGAATTGGGGCGCCAGCCCTGGATCGTTTACGGCCTGATGAAAACCTCGGATGGGGTTTCCCCGATTGCGCTGTCCCAGGTTGCCGTTTCTCTGGCAGCATTTCTAGGGGTATACGGCTTGCTCGGTGCAATCGGGTATTTTTTAATTTTTAAATACGCCAAAAAGGGCCCTGAGCCGGCTTAATACCTGAATGTGGCATGAAAATTAATGAGAATATGAAAGCCTCCGACTCGTGCAAAATTCAGGTAATAATCTTCATCATTTTGCTTGCAGTTGCAGGGCTTTTAGGGATAAGGGTATTCTTAACCCTATAGTTGCATAAAATTTTGAAATCCAACTTAGCTGCTGATATGAAGACCCTTGAAAGTATTGACTGATCCTGGATTCTGGTTTCTGGATCCTGGATGTCGTTGAAATTCACCGATAGTGTCCTGTTAGATATCCAGCATCGAGTATCCAGCATCCAGCATCTGCCCGGATAAAGCAACGATCTCAGGCATAACGGCCAGGCTAGATGATAAGAATTTATGCAATGTTAGGGTTAACTCAAAGAGCGTTGTTCAAAGCCTGGTTTGCATCGGCGCTGACGATTGTGGCAGCAACCTTTTACGGGGTGATTGGATTGTTTCCGAATATGTTCCCGTCAAATATCGATCCCAGCTATAGCTTGACGGCGCGCAATGCCGCCTCAAGCGAGACCTGACGCTGAAAATAATGCTGGTGGTGGTGATTTTGTTTATCCCGCTCGTATTGGTCTATCAAGCCTGGGCTTACAACCTGTTCAAAGGTAAGGTGAAACCGGAAGATATGGTATATTAGATCGATAAAGGCCAATCCGGAGCCAATCACTGGACAGCAGCCGGGCGGTCTCTTTAGTGGCGCAAGGAATAGGTTTCAGGTGTCAGTGTTCAGGTTTCAGTAACTAATGCCTCAACTCCCTGACACCCGAAACCTGACACCTGAAACCTTCAGTTTCTTACAAAATATTGATAGAAATACCCAGTTAGAGGCCTAATGGCAAAATGAATTTATTGGAAAAATGTAAGGAAAAGACCATCATTTTTGATGGGGCGCTTGGAACCATGTTGATGGAATCCGGACATGTATCCACCAAAAGCCCGATCCTGCTCAATTTGGAGCAGCCGGAGCTCGTTGCCGATCTTCACAAGCAATATTATGATGCGGGTTCAGATGTCGTCATTACCAATACGTTCGGCGGAAATCCTTTGAAACTGGCTGCTGAAGGACTTGAGCAGCAACTGGAACCGTTGAATCGGGCCGGTGTCAGACTGACGCAAACAGCGTGTCCCGCCGGCAGGTTTGTGGCAGGCGACATGGGACCGTGTGGTAAAATGCTCAAACCCTTTGGTGATGTCACGCTGGAAGATATGCAGGAGAATTTTTTTAGGCAGGCCAACGTGCTGATTGATGCCGGGGTTGATCTCATTACCATCGAAACCATGTATTCGCTTGCAGAGGCACTGGCAGCCGTGAGCGGGGTCAGAAAAGCGGGCGATGTTTTGCTGCTGGTATCGATTACTTTTAACCAGACCCAAAACGGTTTTTATACGATGATGGGTGAAGATATTGCCCGCTGCACTTCGGCGCTGGATGATGCCGGTGTCGATATGATTGGCGCAAATTGCACCTTAAACAGTTCGGCTATAATCGGTTTGACCACCGAACTCAGAGCATCGACCGCAAAACCGGTTTTAATCCAGCCCAATGCCGGCCAGCCGGTCACCCGCAGCGGGGTAAGCTACTACGAGCAATCCCCGTCTGAATTTGCAGCGGATGCCATAAAGATTAAAGATGCCGGTGCCGATATGATCGGCGGGTGCTGCGGTACGACGCCGGAGTTTATCAGCAAGGTTGCAGCGGCGTTGACTGGTTATTAAGGTGTCAGGTGTCGGGTTTCACGTGTCAGGGAGTGGCGATGCCAAGCACTGAAAGCTGATCACCGATACCTGACACCTTATGTGAAACTACACATATTAAAAAAGATAAGGCATTGCTTTTTCAGAGCGCATCAA
This sequence comes from Olavius sp. associated proteobacterium Delta 1, assembly GCA_902749685.1. GTDB lineage: Bacteria > Desulfobacterota > Desulfobacteria > Desulfobacterales > JAFDCJ01 > JAFDCJ01. The sequence continues at coordinate 5,532 of CACVKW010000802.1, forward strand.
AAGAAAATGCTGAAATGTGCATCGGATTCGGCTGTGGCCCCACATATAGAGGCATCAATTAAACGGCACCAATGGATTAATATTATAGATTTTCCAGTCCTTCCTCATAGTGCGGCCAAATGGCTTTACCACAATACACGTTGAACCCGCTGTGGTGCCAATTCATCATATTTTCGATGATGACATCATTGATGTTTCCTTCGGCTTTTCCGTTGAATTCTTTCTAAAGGTTGTCAGGGCTTTAGATGTTGTACAAACCAATCACGCTGAGCCACGCTGTTCAGCTTGAAGGCCTCGCCGGTATAAGCTTCAAAATGCCCGCCCGGCAGAACCATCAGTTTTTTGGGTTCCAGTGCCTGTTCAAAGGCTTCGCAAGCAAGGTCAACCGGCACCAGGTGATCGCCGGCCGCTACAGCCATCATAAAAGGTGTGGGACAGAGGCGTGAAATGTAAAAGCCGGGTTCATATTCCCAAAACATTTCAATCGACCGCAGTGTCACTTCGTTTCGCCACGCCGGTGCACGTGATTCGTGGACCTCCTTGAAAAATTGAAGGCTGTCTTCGGTGGGCAAAGCGCAGGGAGCACCCGGCTCTTCTGTCACCACCGGAATTGTGCCCGGAGATTCACCGTTGTAGCGTGCCTCGCGGTCGGCATCAAAAGCAGCTCGTGAAGCCGCCAACCAATCAGACCGAACTAGGCGTTTTGCATTCCGCAGACCGCTGATTAAAGGTACCTGGCAAACAACGCACTTAACCCGTCGATCCAATGCGCCGACAACGATAACGTGTCCACCGCTATAACTCGATCCCCACACGCCAATGCGGTCTTTGTCTACCTCAGATAGGGTTCCTGCATAAGTGATGGCATCGCGGTAATCGTTGACCTGGCGCCAGGGATCAATTTCACCCCGAGGATCCCCGTCGCTGGCACCCAAATTGCGATTGTCATATACCAGAACAGCAAAACCCGCATCGCAAAATACTTCCGCAAAAGAATCCAAGTACATCTCTTTCACTGCGGAATAGCCGTGTGCCATTACAATCGCCGGATTAGAGGCTTGGGTGCCATCGGGTGTGTACAGCCACCCGCGAAGTGTTACACGATCATCGGTTTTGAATTCAATGTCCTTGCGCATATTTTGCCTCCTTTATGTGATGGTTGGTGAAGCCAGAAAGCAGTTCAAAACGAAATATAAGAAGTTGCAATCTAAAAGCGGATGAAAATTTTGAAAATCACTCCCGCCTGGGGCGGGATACGGCGACTGCAGCACCGGCTTTGGCATCGTCATAGGCTACGGCTTGAGTCAAATATGGCTTCAGTACTTTCCATGCGCAGCGACTCAGTTTTGCCAGAAGACTGCGATCAAACATGAAATTGATTCGCAGCCGTTTAGGAATGCACAAAAACCAATAAAATGAGCAGCCTATATCTTGGGGGCGATGCCCACCCTACTTCTAAAAAATTTTCATCCGAATTTCTGACACGTGAAACCCGACACCTGAAACCTTTATGTCGACAGCAGGGTTTCGTCTTTAAGTGTCTGGCCGAATTCGGCAACGATTTCGGCTACGGTCAATTTCTGCTTCTCCTCACCTTCTATGTCAAACTGAATTTTGCCCTGATGCAGCATGACCATCCGATTGCCGTATTTCAGCGCCTGATTCATATTGTGGGTCACCATCAGGGCGGTCAGGCGGTTTTTGCGAACCATGGAATCGGTCAGGTCCAAGACCTTGGCGGCGGTGCGCGGGTCCAGCGCAGCGGTGTGCTCATCGAGCAGTAGAAGTCTGGGGAGTGCCAGCGTCGTCATCAGAAGTGTCAGGGATTGACGTTGTCCACCGGACAGCAGACTGACGGATTGTTTCAGTCTGTCTTCCAGTCCCAGGTCCAGGACCTTGAGGATTTCCCGGTACGCGGTGCGTCTGTTCTTGGTGACGCCCCACTTCAGCCCCCGTTTTTTGCCCCGCAACTCTGCCATGCACAGGTTTTCTTCGATTGTCATATCACCGGCCGTTCCCATGGTTGGGCTTTGAAATACCCGGGATATATACCTGGCCATTTGAAAGTCAGGCCATCTCGTTACATCCTGACCGTCTACCTTCACTTGCCCATCATCCGGCTGATCTGTACCGGCAATAACGTTTAGCAGCGTGGTTTTACCCGCGCCGTTGGAGCCGATTATGGTGATGAAATCCCCTTCTGCGACTTCGAGGGTAAAGTCGTCCAGGGCGCGCTTTTCATCCTGGGTGCCCTGATTGTATATTTTGGTGATTTCTTTGAGCGTCAACATGCTATCAGCCAAGATTCAGACTCCCCTCAGCTTTAATTTTTTCTCGCGTTTACCGCGTATTGCTGGAATGGCCAGGGCGATGACCACCATCAGGCCGGTTGCCATTTTGAGATCTGTCGGTGCCAGTCCCAGGCGCATGCCCAGGGCAATGATAAGCCGGTAGACAACCGATCCGACTACGGCGGCTAATGTCAGCCTGACGACCGTGTGGGGTTTAATCAATGCTTCTCCGATGATAATCGATGCCAGCCCCGCCACAATCATACCGATACCCATCCCCACATCGGAAAACCCCTGGTCCTGGGCAATCAGGGCGCCGGCCAGGGCGACCATGCCGTTTGACAGACCCAGTCCAAAAATAGTTGCCTTATCGGTATCGACCCCCAGGGCGCGGATCATCTGCTCATTGTCGCCCGTTGCCCGAAGACCCAGGCCGTATTCGGTGTGGAGGAACACATCAATCAGTATCTTGCACACGGCAGCGATGACGAAAAAGAGGATTATTACCGGAATGTCACGCGACATATCCCATGCTTCAATTGGTGAGAAGATGGTCGGTCGGTTCAGCAGCGGGATGTTGGCACGACCCATTATTCTGAGATTAACGGAATAAAGGATGGTCATCATCAGGATGCCGGCCAGCAGGGAATTAATCTTAAATTTTGTGGCAAATATTCCGGTCAGGCACCCCGCAATAAAACCGGCCGCGATGGCGATCATAGTGGAAGACACCGGATCCATTCCGTCAAAGATCAGCCTGGCTGCGACAGCACCACCTAGCGGAAAGCTGCCATCAACTGTCAAATCGGGGAAGGACAGCACGCGAAAAGTAAATGCGATGCCAAGGGCCACCAGTGCATAAGCCAGGCCCTGTTCCAGAGATATGGGGATAATATTGAGCATGCCGATCCTCGTTAATGACGCGTCGTGCTAATTCGATAACTGATTGGAGCTCTCGTGCTTTTTGTAACTTTATTCGTTCAACGCATCATTCCACTGTTCCAACATTCCTATTGAAGCGAAGCCCCTGACTTAAAAAGCCGCGTCCGGCATGCACCAAAAATGCCTTGACCTGAATTGTGCCATTCTTGGCAGCAATGAGTTGCCAGATCCTGCGCGGCGCCAGAATCCACCCAACGATAGATCGGTTTTAACAGTTGCCGATTATTAAAAATTGCTCAATGCAGGCTCAGGGGACGCGGCTTGTCGTTATTCAGCCCTATTTAACAACTTCATCAGCCATTTTGATGTATTTTTCATCAAGCATGACTCCCTGCGCTTTGGCGGCCTTAAGATTTACAACGAGTTTCAGCCTTTTCGTCAGACTGGATGGGACATCCCCTGCGGATTTACCGTCTTTAAGAATCTGAACTGCCTTCAGGCCGGCGGTGTAACCCACCTGGTAATAATCGAAACCCAACGCTGCAATCGAACCGCGCGGCACTGATTCGGTGCCGCCGCCGAAAAGGGGCTTGTTCTTGTCATTGCATACCTTCACAAGGGATTCGAAGGCTGAAACCACCGTATTATCGGAGATGATAAAGACAGCGTCTATCCGGTCGGCCAGCGATTGGGCCGCCATATGCACCTCGGCCGAGGTCGATACGGTCACCTCAATATATTCCAGCCCGAATTTTTTCATGGCCGCCCGGGCCCAGGTCATACTTTTAACTGAATTGGCGTCCCCGGCATTGTAGATGGTGCCCCACTTCTTGGCACCGGGCACCATTTCGTGGTGGAGTTTGACTTGTCGTTCATAGGGCCAGGCATCGGACACGCCGGTCACATTACCACCGGCAGGGCCCATGGTTTTTACCAGGCCGGCATCGACAGGATCTGTTACCGATGAGTAAACCACGGGGGTTTTGGTAATTACCTTGACAATTGCCTGGGAGGTGGGTGTTGCGATGCTGTGAACCAGGTCGAGGTCATCACCTTTAAACTTTCTGGCGATGGCCTGGGCATTTGACATATCACCCTGGGCATTCTGGTAATCGTATTTGGCATCGATGCCTGCATCTTTCAGGGCCTGCTCGAAGCCTTTCTGGTCTGCATCCAAGGCGGGGTGGGAAACAATTTGGGTAACGCCGATTTTATAGGTTTTTGCCAGGGCTGCTCCCGGAATAATTAGAGCAACAGTTGTCATAGCCACAACTAACCACTTTAAATTATTAGTCATTCTAGTCTCCTTTCCCTACTCCTTTTTCCTCCGTTAATATTGCTGAGCATGCTAACGATATAATCGGTGAAGTTTAAGAGAAATCATCCAATGTGTCAAGTGAGATTTAATAAATGAATGGCAATTAGATGTTTGGTCGTTATACACAGCGGTCAAATGTTTTACAATCTACCATCGGGTATTGGTTTTCCAGCCAGGAAAATACTGGATATCCCGACAAGATAAGCGGCAATAAAAAAATACAGGGCATATTGATAAGCGCCGGTATAATCATAAATCAAGCCGGAGGCATAGGTTCCGATGGCACCCCCAATGGCGTTGATCATCCACAGAATGCCCAGGAGAACGCCGAAGGATGCAAGACCGAAAAAATGCCCGACGGCTAATGGCAACAGGACGACGACGCCACCCATTGCAAACCCGAAAATTGCTACATATAGCCAAAGCATGGCCATGCTGTTGAGATTGACGAGGACAAAAACCGCCAGGGCCTGGAGGCCAAAACAAAGCGTCACAACATATCGAAACGGCATAATTTCTGAGAAGCGGCCAAAACTCAACTTTCCCAGTCCCCCGATCCCGGCTGTCAGACCCAGTGCAGTGGCCGCTGTTGCCTGGGAGACGCCGGAGTCAATGATTAGCGGCACCTGATGCTGCAAAACACCTAGCTGGGCCATAGGGGCAAGGAAAAATGAAGCTGCAATGCACCAGAATGTTCGGCTGCGAAGCGCTGCACAGGACTGCCATCCGGTTGGATCATTTTTCGGAACACGATCTTCAGCTTTATTTACTGCGGTTTCGCGATTGTCACCGTCTGCAGACATACCCAGCTCGGCCGGGTTGCCCTTGATCACAAATTTGATAACCGGAAGTGCGATCACCCAAACCATCAATCCCAGAAAAATATAGGATGCTTTCCATCCAAAACGGGTTGTTATAGATCCCAGAAGGGGTGCCAGCAGCAAGCCGCCTGCAGAAATACCTACCAGCGCGGTCCCGGTTGCCGTTCCGCGTCGTTTGTTGAACCAGTTGGCCAGCAGACTGCTGACCGGGACCACCCCGATACCGCACAACATGAGGGCCAGGAAGGCATAGATGATATAAAAATACCAGAGCGATCGGGTGAGACTGACCAGCAGAAAACAGGCACCGGAACCGATGGCGGCCAGGGTCATTACTTTTTTGGGACCGAAAGTCTGGGTTAGTTTTCCGACGCATGGTCCCATCAGGCCGCCGATAATAAAATGAATCGACATGGTTAAGGATATAGCCGCTCTATCCCAGCCGAACTCATTTTCAAGGGGTTTTATGAAAATGCTAAATGAATAAAACCCTGCGCCGGCAAACAGAAAACAAAGCACGAAACACGCTGCAACAATCCACCACCCATAAAATATCGTCGTCTTCTGCATCTGTGTGCCGGTTTAATTCGATCTCGCCCGTCGCATAGCTATCCGATATTGATAACCGTTTTAAATGTTGAACCGGGTACCTGTTTCAAATTGGAGAGAACATCCAAGTATCGAATGCACAGTGGGTTGTCAATTTAAATTGATGACGGGAATCGCTTTGGCAACACGATCCTGAAACGGGACTCTGCACCGGGCTTGGAAACAACCGAAATTTTGCCGCCATGCTGCTCAATGATCTTTTTTGTAATAAAAAGCCCCAGTCCGGTTCCCTTGTTGCCTTTTGATGAGAAAAATAGGGTAAATAAATTTTTGCAGGTTTCACGGTCCATTCCGATACCATTGTCGGATATTTCAAAAAAGACGTGGTCCTGGTCCCGACCGGCACTGAAGATAATTTTATGTGCCATTTTGACATCATCTTCCAGACATGCATCCAGCGCATTTTCCAATATATTGATCAGCGCAATGCGCACGACGCCGGTATCAATTTCGAAGTCTCCCATGGACTGCCCGAAATTACACTCAAATTCGACTCCCTGGGCTTTTATCTTTGGCTCCAGACCGGAAGCCACGTCGCAGACAAAATCGAAGACACTGATGCGCTCCCATACCAGCTCTCTTTCCTTGGCAAAAAACAGGATATTTTGAACCAGTGTTCGAATGCGGCCGACCGTTATCTTTACGGCATCCCAGCCTTCCCTGACCCGGGTCGGGTCTTCCTTTGCAAAACCGGAATCTACCAGATACACCCCGCCGTCCAATCCGGTCAGCATGCTTTTTATTCCGTGAGATATCGAGCTTATTTTAAGCCCTAATGAAGAGAGGTGATCCTGCAATTGGCGAACCTGGGTGATGTTGGTGGACATTTCCATAACGTGGGTAACCTGGCCGGCGGCATTTCTCAGCGGAGCGGTCCAGATGAGGACATTGTAGCGCTCACCGCTTTTGGATGTCACCACCATCTCTGCCTGGTGCGATTTTTCGTCCTCAAACGTTTTGACGACCGGGCAGTTGGGGCAAGGCGTATCACGGTGTTTGTAAATTTCATAACAGTAAGACCCGACAGCGACATCAAAGTCTTCTTTAAATCGCCGGTTGGCTGCGGTAAGTCGAAATTGATTATCCTGAACCGAGATGTAGCAGGGCACCTCATCGAAAAGCTGCTGGTAGCGTTGCTGGGTATGGAGCAGTTCTTCTCTGAGACGGCTTACTTCCGCCATATCAGCGGCTATTTCGACGACCAGTTCTACTTCACCGGCCTGGTTGCGAATGGGGGCGGTATGGACGATGACCGGCGTTTGTTTACCGTTTACGTATTTAACGGTTGCCTTGGTTCGCTGACCTGTTTGGTTTTTAAACGTCTCGGCCGACGGACATTTATCGCGATCACCTCGATCAGCGGTATATACGTCCCAGCTATTGGCGCCGGCCTTATCGCCCAGCCGGTCCCTGTATAGCTGATTGGCAGCCACAACTTTTAAATCGCGATTGTGGATAGAGACAAAACAGGGCATTTCATTGAAATAATCAATGCCGCCTTCCAGATCACCGGCAATATTCCTCATGGCGGCGGACAGCCCTTCAACGGTCTGATCCACCGCGACCTGTCTTTCCATGGCTATTAATTGGGCGGATTTTTTCCGTACCAGTTCCTCGAGGTTTTCGGTGTATTCCCTTAACTTATTGCGCATCTGGATTTTTTCATGGGCTCTGTTCAGCGCAATTTCAAGTATATCATCATTGATGGGCTTGGTGACAAAATCAATGGCCCTGTATTTGAGGCTTTTTATAGCCAGTTCCATATCTCCATGGCCGGTAATCATAATGACTTCAGTATCCGGATTTTCTTGCTTGATTGATTGCAGAAGTTCGATGCCGTCCATACCCGGCATTTTAATGTCGGTCAGGACGATTGGCGGGGTTTCTTCACGGAAGATTTCGAGGGCCTGGTCTCCATTTTCAGCGGTGAACACTTCATATCCGATGTCGGATAGTGAAAGTCCGAGAACCTTACGAATACCCTCTTCGTCGTCCACCAGCAGTAGTTTTTTGTCCATAATTAATCCGCCCGGGGAAAACCAAAATATTTTCTTAAGATTTAAAAGAGCAAATATGATTTATCCATCCCTGAGCTCCTATTTTTAAGGGCGGAGTAATTAGCCGATAGTATTTTTGACGATTCCGACCAGTTTTTCCGAATCAAAGGGTTTTCTTACAAACGCCACCGCATCTTTGATGGCGTGGTCACCATCTATTCCGCTGACCACGATTACCGGTATATCTTTTAATTCCTTGTCCTTTCTAAGCTTGCGGTAAAATCTGGGACCCCATTCCCCGGGCATCTGCAGGTCAAGACAGATCAGGTCGGGCTTTTCTTCTTTGACGACATCCAACCCCTCCATGCTGCTGCCGGCACTGCAGGTGGCGTAACCATTATCACTGAAAACGGCCTTTAAATATTTAACAATTACCGGATCGTCATCAATAATGAGAATCTTTTTTGGCATGACTTTCCTCTCTTTCATGGAAGATACTTTAAAAAGCAAAACAAATCACGGTCTTTTTTTGTAACCTTATCTAACATGGCATTTACCGCACATGATCGGGCCTTTCTTTTTTGCACGATGGCATCCTTTGCAGTTGAGATGGAAGGCCTTTTTTAAGCCAGGCTGATCATCGGTCGGATGTTCACTATGGCAGTCCGAACAAAGCTGGTCCTCAGACGACTCATCTTCCTGTATCTCTCCGCTTTCATAAATATGGTGGCATTCATTGCATTCCTCTATTTCAGCCGTCTCGTTGTGATCATCATGTTTAAATACCGCCGGGGGACGCTGCCTTTTTTGAAAACCATCGTCTTTAACCACCGCCATGTCTTCCTGTGATAGTGCCGGCAAAATCAGGAAAACCCAGATCGCCGGAACCATCAGAGTCAGTAGTAAATATTTTTTCATTCACAAGTCTCCTTTTAATCAAACCGGTTTTTCCATGACTTCATATAAAATATCACTGATAAATTTAACTTCATACCCCAGCCCATAGTGATGATTAATATCTTCCAGGCCGCTGTGACAGTTATGACACGGAGCGATCAGGACTTTTGCGCCTCTGGATTTAGCTGCGAATAATTGTTCGGCCTTGATCCGGTTGCCATCCATGCGCGTGTTCTTGTAAGGAGGGCCGCAGTTGATTACACCGCCCCCGGCACCGCAGCAATAATTGTGTTCCCGGTTCGGGTGCATCTCGATCAGTTCATCACAAATGGCATTGACCACATAGCGAGCCTTATCGGCCAATCCCCCACCCCGAATCACATTGCATGGATCGTGCAGGGTAACGGGGGGTTCGTATTTTTTGGTTACATTGATCCGGCCTTCTTTGATCAATTCATAATAAAAATCTATGGCATGGACAATGGGAATCGGGGGCATGCGCCAGCCCAGCCAGCGGTTGCCCATATCATACACCGAGCGGAACGCGTGACCGCATTCTCCCATGACGATTCTTTTGACCCTCAGCCGGGCGGCCGTTTCAAAATGGGCCCGTTTGACGCGCCCCATGATCTCGTTATCTCCGGTGTACATGGCCATGTCGCTGTTGTCCCAGCCGGGCGTGGCCGGCATGGTCCAGTTTACACCGGCGACATCCATAATGACAGCCGCCTGGTAGATAAGCTGGGCCTGAAACTTCGGTTCCGGACCGATTACCGAATACATGATGTCGGCACCCTCTTTTTCCAGGGGGATCCGTAAGGTGGGTATTTCAGCCTGGGCTTCCTCTTCCTGCCACTGAAGGGTATCCGGCCATTCATCATCTTTGACCCACATTTGATTCATGGTAGCGGCATGGCTGTGCGCGGTGTCTTGAATGTAAAGCGGGGTTACGCCAAGTAAATGGCAAATTCGCCGAACCGTCAGCATCAAATACGCGATGTCGATTCCAAACGGGCAATACATGGCACAGCGCTTACAGGCATTGCATTCGGTGGAGGCGATTTCCGATGCCCTTTGGATGAACCGGGCACTGACCCTGCCTTTGCTTTTTATCATCTGCCATAAGGTTTGTTTCACTTTGCCCACTGGTGAATAGCGGGGATCCTTATCGTGGGAAAGGTAATAATGGCAGGCTTCCGAGCACAGTCCGCAGTGAATGCAGGTGTCGACATATGCTTTGAGGCGGGCGCCGGCTTCACCTTTTATTACCTTGTTGATCACTTTTTCAATCCGTTCGCTGGAAAGGTTTTGCGCCCCGATTTCCAGGCCCTGGTCCATCGTTATCTTTTCATTTTGTTGCGCAGGTTCAGCCATAATTGAAGTCTCCCTATACCCATTTGTCTTGTCATATATAATTGTTGAATAATTTGTTTCCCAAATTCATTTATGTCTAGCATCCGGCATCAAGCGTCCAACCCGCCAGAGAAAATGATGAAAAGGATTTGATTGCCGCTCAGATCCTCAGCCTGCTACCCTAAACCCTATACCTTCAACCTTTCTCCTACCAATCCCTGGCATGTCTTACCCCTCCGAACTCGGAACCCATATAGGCTCTGGTCAGCGGCGCAAACAGCATATGGCTCAAGCGGGTAAACGGAATCGCCACCAGCATGATTTCTCCGCTGAGGATATGCAAAATGACGATGGTTTGATAATCAAACCACTGGTGATAAGCTATAAATCCCGTAATAAATGGTGCGGCGACGATTGCCAGAATGATATAGTCAGAAGCAGAGGTAACATACTGAACCTCCGGGCTCACCAACCGTCTGACCAGAAAAAAAACGCAGCAGGCAATTACAATTACGGTCATAATTTCAGCTGCGGCTTCCGACAGGCTCCACCAGCTTAAACTCCAGGAATCATCGATCATCGTGACGTGTGCCAGCAGAAATATCGGTGTTAACAATAGACAAATATGAAACGCGAAGGTGGCGAGCGTAAACAGCGGATGTCTTCTCATATTCTCGGCGCCAAATGGCGTACTCCAATGAAGAATGGAACGCAGACTGTACTTCAAGCTGAAATAGCTATAGATAAATGGCTCTTTTTTATGAATTAAAACGAACAGCTTGATCAGTCTGTAAAGGCTGCCACCGAAAAAAATAATAAATGCCGTCCATACCAGCGGGCCGCTTACAAAATTATACAGGCTGTGCATGAACCCTCCTTTTTGGTCTAATAATAAACCCGATTCCTTAAATACTTTTTACAGGTATGACTTCTCGTGAATACTTGCCGTTTTGTACTGTCCGCAGAAGAATCTTATCTCCTGCGGGACTGAATACAGGATCCCAGAGTGCATCATATTCCGTCTGCCAAATCCGATCATTGAATGCGACGGTATATTTGCCGTTGCGTTCGACCTTAACTGCCAGATCATTTATGGCGGGACTGAAGACAGGCCGCCAGGCCATGTCAAAAGTGTTTTTCCACGCCAGACCATCCACCGCAACGGTCCATTTCCCATTCGTATTACCGATCGCCGCAATTTGATTGCCTGTGGGGCTGAATACGACATCCGTGATGAGGTCACCAAACGTTACCGGCCAGGGCTTGCCGTCTATTGCGATGGTCCATTTGCCATACTTCGGGGCAACGATCGCAGCCAGCTTGCTGCCATCCGGGCTGTAGACCGGATGCCAGAGCTGGAAGAATTTGCGATCCCAGATAATCTGGTCGTCGCAGGCCAGGCACCATTTACCGTTTGCCCTCACCGGGGCGACGACCGATCCATTTTGTGGGTGAAAAACGGGCTCCCAGACACAACCAAAGGTTTTTTCCCAGGACCTGCCATTTACGGCAATCGTATAATCGGTAAGACTGTGTCTAACTTCGGCCGCCATTGTTTGGCCGTCGGCACTAATCGCCGTATGCCAGACATTGACATATTGACAATCCCAGGTTTTGCCGTCCAGGGCTGCAGTGAATGCACCCTGTTGGAATTTATGGATTTCTCCTTCTGCGAATTCCACTACCTGAACCGATGCGGCCGTTTTGGTTCCATCGGGACTTAACGTGGGGTTCGTCATATTGGGAAAGGTTTGACTCCATGGGACATCATCGAGGGCCATGCAGTAGGTCATATCCTGCTGAACCGCTACCGCAATATGTCTGCCATCCGGGCTGAACAACGTATTCCAGACATAGCCGAATTTGTTTTCCCAGGGTATGCCGTCCACTGCCACCGTCCACTCACCCATTTCCGAAACCAGTGCCGTCAGACGGCCGTCGGGAGCAAACCGAAGATACCATATTTTATCAAATATGCTTTGCCAGGTTTGGCCGTTGACGCAGACGTTGAATTCACTTTCCGCCAAATTGACGATTGCAGCGATTTTTTCTCCATCCGGACTTAGATACGGCTCCTCGACCCAGTTGAAGGTCTGCTTCCATTGGTTGATATCTGCAATTTCTCGGTTGCCGATATCCCAATCCCAGTTGTTTATTTCCTGCATTGCTTATGCTCCCTGTTTTTGGAGGTTCAAGGTTAAAGGGTTTCGGTTCACATTTAATTTCTTTCATATTGATCGGCCAGGTCTATGTTCTGACTATTAATCATCCAGGATTGGCCTCTTTATACTTTTTTTGTTCATCGGGTCTCTATCTTTTTAACCTATGAACCTCTGAACTTTGAACCCTTCGACGTTCATCCGATAAGGCGCTCAGTCAGCTTTAAAATTTCTTCAGCCTCCGGCGGTTTTTCCAAATAAGCGGCCGGTTCCGGAATAGAGCTGTCTATGCGCGCGTTCAGCATTTTGAGATAATGGGCGAAGGTATTTTTTGCGACGGCAGACATAAAGATAACCGGTATGTTCATCAGGTTCTCGTCGGTTTTTAATTGCCGGTACATCTGAACACCGCCTTCACCGGGCATCATGACGTCTAAAATAATTAGATCAGGATAAATATCCCTGGCCTTGCGAAGACCTTCGCTGCCATTCTTCGTCAAGACCGGCCAGTACCCGCTGGTTTCCAGTAATGTGGATATGAAAATCCGCATATCCAATTCATCTTCAACGATAAGGACCGTTTTCCTTTTCATTCAAAAACCTCATCCCGGGCAAGCCGGAATTGAAAATTGAAGATTGCAAATTGAATATTTGTTGATGCCGCTTCGCTCCGTCATTTTTAATATTGATCCGCGGACCTTAAATTTTCAATCGTTACAAGATAGCAAAAATATCTCGATCCTCCGCCCCGGCCAAGCCATATAATTTACATAAATGGCGACTTAGCTACCTAATCCTCTTTATGGCAGCAGTTGAGAAACGCCGCTGATCAGGGTTCGGCGACTTTGTCAGGATGATTTACACTGGCCACCGGGCAGGCCGACCGCAGAACAACCTGTTCGACGGTGCTTCCGAGGACTGCTTTTTCAGGATCAATTTCTCTGGTGTGGTGCGCCATTACAATTAAATCGCCGGTCTTTTCACGCGCGAATTTGAGTATCTCGACGTAGGGAAGCCCTTCACGAACCTCCAATGAATAATTGTCATAGCCGTTCATTTTGGAGATATACCGTTTTTGCATTTCATCTTTGGCTTTTTCGATCATCTCTTCTATTTCGGTTTGCCCCATGATGCGCCCGGAATCGTGGCTGTTGATATCACAGGCGTGGAACAGATGGAGCTTGGCGCCGACCTCTCTGGCCAGCTTATAGGCAAACATGTATGCATAATCGGAGGCTTTGGAAAAATCGGTACCAAAAATGATATTGGAAAACAGCTTCCAGCAGGTGGTACAAGGCCTGCTGATAATCACAACCGGGCAGCGCGCGGACTTGGCGACTTTTTGCATGGTACTGCCGGCCACACTTCGATAGCGGGCGGCGCCGACTTCTTCCTGGCGGGTATGGGCGCCCATGATGATTAGATCGATGTCATCTTTGCGCGCTTTCCTTAAAATCTCCCGGTGAGGAACGCCGACGGCGGCTTCAATGGAGACGTTGTCGCAATCGGTCAGCAATACGTCATAGGTATTTTTCATCTCCTCTTTAACCCAATCGATGTAATCCGGATCTGGCTGCTCTAACTCACCGGTCCTGGCATCGATCACAAACGGGCTATACCCGCGGGAAGGGATTCCGAGCACATGGAATACGCATAGTTGGGCATCCCACTTCAACTCTAAATCAAACGCGACTTTGGCGGCATTGTCGCAAGTTGGTGATGCCGTTGTGGCAAAAAGAATTTTGTTAAACATATTTCACCTCCTCATTTCACACTGGGCTGGGGTTAGGTGGAAGCTGAGCTGCCATGCAATCCCATCGATGAACTCAAATAGCGTAAAAACGGTATCAAATTCGAATATGTCGACTGAGTCTCCGAAAATCACGTGTTTGAGTCGTCCAAGCTTTACCGGCAAGTCCAACAGGCTTTCCAGCTGCAAGGATCTAATTTCAAATGCTTCGTTATCATGGACCCCTGAAAAAGAGTTGTATATTTCCAGTCGTTTTTCTGGAAACCCAATCATTTCAACGGTTTTACTGAATTCAAGGTAATCGGGTGCGCCGACAGCACATCCCTCTCGCGGGCAAATGCGATACTGCTCGGTATAGGTGGGGAAAAATGTATTCAAATCGACCAGCGATCGGTATTGATCGAGCATCTGAAAGAAGCTCCTCAGTGTGTACCCGTCTTCAAGTTCTATCTGTGAGCTGAGATAACTCAGGATATCCGATGCCACCCCTTTTCCGTTGTGGTCGATGGCGCCATTCTTTTTTAGTGAGACAGCATTCATAGCGGTCTTTCGTTTATGAGTCGGGTTGCTTGCATCTAAGAACGGTCGTGTTTATCAATCTGTTGAGCATGATTTGTGCCAAAATATTTTTTTTAATCAGACAAAAAAAATATGTATAAATTTCAAAATGTTAAACGGACTCGTGCCTTGGGTTGACAGTTGGTGGAGGGGAATTGGTGTTGCAGATATGAAACATCCTGCTGGTAGATTAGAGGCGGGAATGGATCTTTATAAAATGACTATTAATCAATTTAATATATTATTTCAAATAAATAGATTTAAGTGAGTGATGGGGAAAGGCTGATAGGTGAAGGGGAAAGACGTTTTGCAACGAAATGCAACAAATGATGCGCATCGCTGCAACTATATTTAACCAGGTGTTATTCAGGGTCGAGCATCCAGGATCATGGATCCAGTATCCAGAATCAAGGATGTAACATCCAGCATCGAGCATCCGGCATCAAGATTCCAGTATCCAGCATCACACCAAAAGTGTCACCATCGTGAAATTTTCTAATTACTCCGCCCTATCGAGGTTAGGTCATATTTTTTCATTTTACGCCATAAGGTGGTGCGATTAATGGCGAGGGCTGTGGCGGTTTTGCCTTTATTCCAGTTGTGCTTTCGCAACATGTTTAAAATCAGGGTTCTTTCGCTGAATTCAATTTCTTTTTCAAAGGACCGGTTTTCTTCGGCCGGCACCGGCGCTGCAATGCCTCCTTGAAGCGCAAGGGGCAGGTGGCTGCGTTCGATTGTTTTGTCGCGACAGACAATCAGGGCATGCTCAATAATATTTTCCAGTTCTCGGATGTTTCCGGGATAGTCATAATTTAAAAGCACTTCCATGGCGCCGTTGGTAAACTTATCAGCCCGGGTATCCCGGGTGGCACTCATACGCTTTAGTATGTGGGATATTAAAAGCGGAATATCGGCTCTTCTGGATTTTAAAGGGGGCAATTCCAGCCGCATGACATTCAGTCTATAAAATAGATCTTCCCGGAAACGCTTTTCCCGCACCAGTCGGCCCAGATTCTGGTTAGTGGCCGACATGATTCGAACATCGACCTTGGTGGTTTTTCGGCTGCCCAATGGATAAAATTCCTTGTCCTCCAGGACCCGCAATAGCTTGGCCTGCAACGCCAGCGGCAAATCCCCGATTTCATCCAGAAAAATGGTTCCGCCGTTGGCCTCCTGAAACCGTCCCGGCTTATCTTTTTCCGCTCCTGTAAATGCGCCTTTCACATAGCCGAACATTTCCGATTCAAGCAGATTGTCCGGCAATGCCGCGCAGTTTACCTTCACCAGAGGCTTATTGGCACGCGGGCTGACGTTGTGAATTACCTTGGCCAAAATATCTTTGCCGGTTCCGGTGGGACCTTCGATGAGGATGGTGGCTTCGCTTGATGCCACTCCCGGAATAATTTCAAATATTTTCTGAATTGCAGGATCCTTACCCACCATATCATAAAATGTATAACGCCCTTTTATTTCGCTGTTAAATTGGTACTTCAGCGACAGGTCGGTAATGGTTGCCAGACCGCCCACTATGCTGCCGCTCTCATTTTTAAGGGCCATGTAATTGGCGCGTATTGGTATGGGCTGCCCTTGCCGGGTATTTATTGCGCCATCGGTGTTCGAACGCGGCTGACCACCGGCTATCGTCTCTTTAAACAGCAGCAGGTCTTGACTGGTGGCCTTGCCGAATAGTTTGCTGCAGGATTTGCCGATTACCTCGCTGCGGGTGAATCCAGTAATGCTTTCAGCGGTGCTGTTGAATAGCGTGATATGCCCCCCCCGATCGACTGTGAGAACACCGATATCAAGATGATCCAGGATGCTTTTTAGACGACGGTCATCATGTCTGACGCGTTCAAGGAGATCTTTGAAGGCTGAATGGTCCTGAAAAACCTCGATACACCCTAAGGGCGCTTCATCCGGACCATAGATGGGCGAAACGATTCTGGTAATGCTGCTATTCTCATTCGTCTGATCGGTTACCTCAAAATCGATACTAATTGATTTGTCGCCACTTTTAATCGCTTCCAAATATACGCATTTTTCGCCGCACAGTGGGTCAAGAAATATGTGGTGGCAGTATTCTCCTCTCAGATCCGATTCCGCATACCCGGTAATTATTTCGGCCGAGTTGTTTAACGAGATGATTTTGCGATCCGGCGATAAAACCATTACACCAATAGATAAGTAATCAAAAATATCGCTAAGCTGGCTGTATTTAATGAGTAAATCATCCATAGGAATTGAAGATTGAAGATTGAAGAATGAATATTTGTGGAATTCTATCTTTTTTAATATCTGAATTTTTCACGTAGATCGTACCTGAAATGAAAGAAATTGTATTTTGGGAAATGATCCGGTGCAAATTTTTTCGATAATCAATGCAGGAACTTTATCGACTTGGATTATTGCACAAACAAGCACGGGATTCTGCCTTATTAGTCCTATTGTAATTTATATGTTGGATGCGGCTGATAAAGAAATAATAATTAAATGACCGAGCGAAGCGAGAGCCTCAAATCTTCAATCTTCAATCTTCAATCCCCTGGGTATCCTGATGATAAATTCAGTACCCACATTTTCATCCGATTTCACCATGATCACGCCTTGGTGTGCATCGATTATTTTTTTGGTCGCCATTAATCCAATGCCGGTGCCGGCACTTCCCTTTGTACTGAAAAACCTTTGAAATATTTTCTTTTTTATTGCATTGCTCATCCCGCTGCCGTTGTCCACTACCTGGTATTCTACTCCCCAGTTCAGCTGGTTGCGGGATCGAATGGTAATTTTCTTTTTTTGATTGCCTGGATCTTCGCTTTTGCAGGCATCGACGGCATTTGTGACAAGATTTAGCAGGCAGCGATGGATTAGTTCCGGGTCAAAAGAAATTTTTTCAAGACCCCGTCCAAGGTCAGCACTCATATCAATTCCCTGCTCTTTGGCCAGGGGCGCCATCAGGTGCACAACCTCCCGGGCCGGTTGGTTGGGATCAGCCAACTGATATTTAGGCTCGGTTCCCTTGGCATAGTTTAGCAGATCCAGCGACAGGTTCGTGATTTTATCGACATTTCCTTTTATCATTTCCCAGCCCTGCATCAGGTATTGCCGATGGCTGAGCTCGATCCCCTTTTCCAGAACGAAGGTGCCCCCTTTGAGACCTCCGGCAATATTTTTGATGGCGTGGGAGAGATCCGTCACGGTTTGTCCAACGGCTGCCAGTCGCTCTGCCTCAAGCAGTTTTTGGGTTTTTTCCCGCACAAGTTGCTCCAGGTTGTGAGTGTATTCGTTCAGTTGCCGCCGGATTGCGATCCGCTCCTGGGCCCTTTGCAGAGCGATTACCAGAATGTCATCATTTATCGGTTTGGTCACAAAATCGGTCGCCTCATATTTAACGCTTTTGATGGCTAAATCCATGTCGCCGTGGCCGGTAATCATGATGACCTCCGTCTCAGGGTCATGCTCCTTTATCCGCCGCAGCAACTCGATGCCATCCATCTCCGGCATTTTTATGTCCGTCAGAACAATCGAGGGGCACACCTTTTTAAAGATCCGCAGGGCTTCTTGACCGTTTTCAGCGGTAACGACGTGGAAGCCCATATCCCTTAGAGAGATTCCCAGAACTTTGCGAATCCCCGCTTCATCATCGACTAATAGGATAGATTTTTCCATCAGGTATCGTCCGCAACGGGAAATTTCATGATAAAGCTGGTACCTTCATTTTTTTTAGAAAATGCTTTAAGGCTTCCTTTGCATTCCTGTATAATGCCGTAGCTGATAGATAGTCCCAGGCCGGTGCCCTGACCGACTTTTTTGGTCGTAAAAAAGGGTTCGAAAATGCGGTCGATTATCGCATCTGAAATACCCGGTCCGGTATCTTTTATCGCAACTACAATTTCGTTGCCGATGGATTCGGTTTTAAAGGTAATTTTCTTTTCACCTTCAGGGCGGTCCTGGGACTGCCATTTTTCATCGACGGCATCCCGGGCATTTATCAAAAGGTTTATAAATACCTGTTCCAGCCGGTCGGGGTCAGCCATTATCGGGGGAAGGTGTTCCTCGAGATCCCATTCGATGTCAATTCCCCTCACCTTGAGCTGCTGTCCCAAAATTTCCATGGCCTTTTGCAGGGTTTCGTTCACCTGAACCTTTTGCAGCGTTATATCCGACTTGCGGCCGAACTGGCGCATGTGATTGATGATTTTTGCAGCCCGGTCGACATAGGAGTCAATTTCAGTTGACATGGTTAGAAAAATTTCATCTTCGATTTTCTCTTTTTTCTTAATTTTTTTCATAAAAAAGCGACTGGCGGTTTTTATGACGGACAACGGTTGATTGAGCTCATGGGCAACACCGGTGGCCATTTCTCCCAAAGTTGCCATTTTACTGGCCTGGATTAATTGCTGTTCGGTTTCGAGCCGTTTGGTAATATCGCTGGTCGTCACCAGAAGCACCCGGCCCCCCGGGTATTCGGAGGGAGATATCCGCAGATTTACAAACAGGGTCTGCCCCGTTTTGTTGATGTGTTGGGCCCGATTAATAACCGTCGAAGTCTTAAGCAATGAAGCAACCCGCTCGCCATCTTTTTTTTTGAAAAAATTCAGAAAAGAACTTCTGATAATCTCTTCTTTATCAAAGCCGTAAACGGCTTTGACACTATGGTTGCAATCCAGGATCTCAAGTGTATTCATGTCCAGCACAAAAACAGGATTCGGGATATT
Organism: Olavius sp. associated proteobacterium Delta 1; assembly: GCA_902749685.1. GTDB lineage: Bacteria > Desulfobacterota > Desulfobacteria > Desulfobacterales > JAFDCJ01 > JAFDCJ01. The sequence continues at coordinate 24,882 of CACVKW010000802.1, forward strand.
GTCGAATATGGCATAATACTTTTTCTCGGATTTTTTCAACTCTTCTTCCAGCAGTTTTCGCTGGGTAACATCGACACTCATCTCCATGGCGGCCACGATTTCGCCTTGCTCATTTTTGATGGGAGAGGTTCTGACAATCCAATGGGTGGGCGTGCCGTCTTTACCAACGCCTCTCTCTTCGCTGAAATGCGGCAGGCCGTCTTCAAAGGTTTCTTCCACCGGACAAATTTCACACTTCAGCTCACGGCCTTTATAAGCGTGATAACAGTAGTCGCCCGGCTTGGGATTGAATTTTTCATAAAAATCCCGATTGTACCGCATCAGTTTATAGTTTCGATCCTGCACCGTGATTATACAGGGAACAAGCTCGAATAGACTCTGGTATTCATCGCGCTGCTTGTTGAGTTCCTCCTGTTTTTCACTGATATTTTCACCCATCTTGCTAATTGCCGATGTCAGCCGGCCGATTTCGTCATCTTGATCTATGCTAAAATTAGACGAATAGTGTCCGTTGGCGATTAAATCAGTTTCCGCGATCATTTTATTTATGGGGCGCTTAACAAATCGATGAAGAAAAAAGAAAATAATACCGGCGGTGATTGAAAATACAGAGAGCCCAAAGGCCAGCATCAGTTTTTGAAAATGCGCCAATTCTTTATCGATTTCGGTCAGTGATACCAGCACATCCAGAGCCCCTAATACTTTTTTGCCCGGCGGGTGAACATGGCACATATTGGATGAGCAGCCCGGTTCGCTGTAGATCGGACTGATTATTGCCAGCTTCCGATGCCCGTCCGGGGAAAAAAAGATACGGGTCCGTTGCGGCAAACTGAGATGTGTTTGCGGTGGATCCGACTGGTGACAGTTGTTGCATGCCTCGGCCTTTATATTGGTTGCCTGATCAACTTCCGAATTAATATTCGAATATTTGATCTGGGCCTCTTTATTGTAAATGCGCAGACTTTCCAGTTTCCGTTCGCTTGCAAATTTTTTAATGATCGACGTAATATCATCTCTTAAGTTGTGCATCATCGCATAGTGAGTACCGAGCTTTATCGTGTTTGCCAAGCTGTCGGCATCGGAAATGATACTGTCCATTACCTTTTTCTTCTGATAGTTGATACTGAAATAGGCCCAGCCGGACAGGCAGATCAGCAACACCAGTCCTACCAGGACGATGAGTTTGGCAACGAGGCTTTTTTGAAATTTTTTAATTAATTTCAGCATCTTTACATTTCACCGGCTAAAAGCTCATCGATGAGCCTGATAAGTTCATTCGCATCCGGCGGTTTTTCCATGTACGCTTCCGGTTCGGGTACGGTCTGGCCTTTCTGGGGAGTCAGCATTCTGATCGTATGAAAAAAAGTTTTTTTGGCAATGGCAGACAGCATGATGATCGGAATCCGGTTTAGCTTTTCATCTGTTTTAAATTGCTGATAGGTCTGGATGCCGTCATCTATCCCGGGCATCATGACATCCAGGATTACCAGGGCCGGCGGTTCCGACCGGGCAAGGGCTATTGCCCCCGCTCCGTCTTCGGCAGTCACCGGATTATACCCTCTGGTTTCCACGACCGTTGAGACAAAGGTTCTCATATCGGCTTCGTCATCCACCACCAAAATTTTTTTTAAATCCATGATTAAAATTCCCGTGCCAGGACTAAAATCAGTTCTCTATTAAATTTATATATATCATTCTGGAATTATTTGTTTTTCCGTTCCGCCCGACATCCCCATTTTGTACCAAATTTATTAAATCTGCAAGGATAAAAGCATATAATGGGTTGTGCGATTGATTGCTGTTATTCTATTCGAAATTTTGGTAGAGTCTATAATTAAAACATGCGAGGAAAATTTATGAATCGAAATACACTTGCTATCATACTATTAATTGGCTTCATTATCGGCTGCAGTTCCCTGAAAATCAAAGACCCCCTGAATGCGTTCGACAAAGCCAATCGAGCCTATCGCCAGGCCGTCAGCTGGTCGGAATATGTTGTTGCCGCTACTTTTCTGAAAAATGAAGATGAACAGAAAGTGACAGAGCAAATTGAGCATCTGAACCAATATAAGGTGACCGCTTATGAACCCCGAACCTTGACTGTTGTAGAAGAGAATGTCCGTGTTCGCCAGGTGGTGAAAATATCTTACTTCAAAAAAGACGATCTGGTCGTCAATTCCATGGCCGATGACCAACTCTGGGAATATGACCCGGAACTACACACCTGGCATCTTCTTACTGGTTTGCCAAAACTAAAATAAACCCCATGATCAATGCGATTGTTTACAAAACAACTTAGCGCTCAAGGGTCATCCCCTGTCTTTACTCATCAAAGTCACATCTGAGCACCAACGTTTCCCCTTCAAATATAGATTTCACATTATAAGGTAATTTTCTAAAGAGCTTGATCATGCCGCTATTGGTTGTAAGCATATAGGCAACCAGGCTGGTAAAGCCGTTTTCACGAGCAGCCTCGACCAGTTTTTCCAGCATGACACTGGCAATTCCTTGGCCCTGCCATTCTTTGGCGGTGGAAAATGCGACTTCGGCCACGGCACCATGTTCAAGCGCATACATACCCAGACCAATTATTTTTTCAAACCCGACCTCTCCGGTTACGGCAACAATTGAGAGGTTTTTGATGTAGTCAACCTGGAACATGTCCTCCATATCTTCCCGATAGAAACTTCGACGTATACTGAAAAATCTGGTTTGAACATCCTTTTCATCCATGTCGTAAAAATGTTCCTGGATCAGGCGCTCATCAACCGCCTTCGCCGGTCGAAAAGTCACCGGCTGGCCGGCATACACCCGGGTTTCCTCCATTCTGGTCGGATAGACGCCGAATAAGGATTCATTGAGTGTTCGATTACGATCAATCAAACCGGCTTCCTGAGCGTTGTGAAAGAGTTCGTCCCGAAAATCCGGATGGGCCAGGCTGATCATCGCCATGGCCCGCTCCTCAATATTTTTCCCTAAAAGGTTGGCCATGCCGAATTCACTGACCACATAAGAAACATAACCTTTGGGTATCACGATGGAACCCCCGTCGGCTTTCGGAATTATTCTGCTGGTATTTCCATCGATGCTTCTGGCAGGAATAACAATAATGGATTTGCCGCCGGGGGCCATGGATGTTCCCAGAATGAAATCAAACATTCCGGTAACCCCGGAAAAATGATTTTGCGGCAGGGCATCCGCATACACCTGCCCACTGAGATCCATGGTTCTGGCAAAATTGATCGCAACCATCTTATTGTTTTGTGAAATTATGGCTGGATTATTGACATAATCCGACGGTCTAAATTCAATGACGACATTATTGTGCAGCGATTGGTATAATTCCTGACTGCCGATGGCGCCGCTGGCAATTAGTTTTCCCTCGTTTATAGTTTTATAGCGATTGGTGACCACGCCTTGTGAAACCAGCTGCATGAGGTCATCGGTTAATATTTCCGTATGAACGCCAAGATCATTTTTTTGGGCCAGTGCTTTTGCAATCGGTTGGGAAAGTTCCGCCAGGCCGAGCTGAATGGTAGCGCCGTCATCAATCAGATTAGCAGTTATGTTTGCAATCTCGGAAGCTGAATCATAGGCCGGCAAATTAAATGCACTGAGCAATTCTTCTTCCTGTTCGACAATAACATCGACATCATCCAGATGAATAAAACTGTGTCCCGGAATTCTGGGCATCATCGTGTTCACCTGAGCGACAACCACCGCAGCGGATTGGGCGGCTGCCAGCGTGACATCCACTGAAATGCCCAGGCTCATCCAGCCATTGTCGTCCGGCGGTGAGACCTGAATTAATGCAATATGAAGCGGCAGCATTCTTTTTTTGAACAAATCGGGAACCGCGCAAAGATTTAATGGTGTGATGAAGCGTTGATTTGCCCGCAGGTTCTTAGTTTGATCGGAACCCTGGTAGATTGACCGAACATGGAATATGTGGCCCCTGTATTCATCCGCCATCAATGATATTAAAGATCCTTCCAGGCTTAACAGACGAACAATCTCTACATCTGAAAAGAAGTTGGCATTATCCATCAATGCATTGACTAGATGCTGGGGTTCGCCGCAGGAAGATCCGATAAAAACCCTTTGACCCGAACGGATCATACGAACCGCTTCATCGGCTGTGCGAAACTTTGACCTGTATTTCTCTTGAAGGGCTTTGTCTCTCATTTAAAATTTCCTTTACTACCATTATTTGCCGATACAGAATAACAACTGATAATAAAGCAGACATGCCGGTAACTCAAGTTATCAATCATGTTAAATACTGAATCAACATTATCAAATAAAGAAAGACGGATTTCAAATAACACATGACGAACTAAATCCATTCACTTGGGGTGGCGATTAGCGTATGAGAAATTTTTCTTGACACGTTATTTCATCGCACCTATATTATTTCACCACATAGTAGTACTTTGCGTTATGTCGTAGTATCCGATTTCTCCTCTTAGCTTGACCTGAGTTTTCTGCACGCTACTTTTAATTCTAACCCTAAATTTCAGGAGGATTGACAATGTTAAAGAAAGCATTTGCAATGGCCACACTGGTGCTGGTGCTGGCGTTTGCTGCCAATATTGCTTTGGCGGGCAGCTATATGGTTGATCTCACTCACCCGATTCCGACTTTCAAGCCCATGGGCGGTGATCCCATGAAACCTGATGTGGGACAGCCCTGGAAAAACAGCCAACCCATTCCCAGCTTCGGGCAACAAACGGTTCTTTCATTTTCGCAGTTTCCGACGCCCTGGGGAACCTTCGATCTCGGTCTGCTGGTTCTGGCAGAACATCACGGCACCCACATGGATGCTCCGGCCCATTATGTCAATACACCCGAAACCATGGAAAAAGACGGTATCCCCCCGGCTAAACGGCCGACCGCAGATAAACTCAACGCCGATGATCTGGTCGGCCGGGTCGTGCTCATCGATATCAGCGGAAGGGTCCAAAGCGAGCTGGCAAAAAATGGCGGCAAACCCAGCCCCGATTTGAAAATTACCAACTTTGGTGAAAAATCGTCTAATGTGGTTACCGCGGATGATATCGCAGCAATTGCCGACCAATTGGACAATGGTGTCTGGCTGGTTATTAACAACGGCTGGTCGGATTTTTTCTTCCAGGGGGCTGATTTTGTCAAAGACCCCTATATCAATGCCTTTAATCACCCCGGAATGAGTCACGCCGCTATCGATAAATTAATCGATATTGAAAACAAGAAAGGCATAAAAATCCAGGGTATTGTCGCAGACAATATCGGTATCGAATCCGGCGAGAGTGCCAAAGGTGTGGACGACAAATGGACCGACTCCTGGTATGGCCATAAACGCGGCCTGCAGCGTGGCTGGAAATACGTTGAAAATGCCGCTAACCTGGGGCAGCTTGCCATGGCCAAGCCGGGCAGCTGCACCCTGATTGTGGGCGCATTGAAACATGTGCGCGGTACCGGTGGACCCGCCCGGGTGATCGCCCTTTGTGAAAAATAATGAGGACAGCAGGGAAGGCTCTGGTGACTCAGCGCCACTGTTTCTGGGCTTTTTTTCTGGGGGCCTTCCTCGCTGTAATAACCTTTGATAATGTCCTGGCGCACAAAACCAGTCTAACCGCTGCGCAAATCTCCGTCTCCGGTAGAGAAGCAGTTGTCGAGCTAAAAGTATCCGCCCATGATCTGGCCGTTGCGCTGGGAATCCAGACCGACCTGATAACTCCGGTGCCCCGGGCGGCCTTCGAAGAGCGCTTAGAGCCGCTTAATCGTTACCTGGGGGAGCGGCTTTCAATTCTGGCGCAAAATTCGCCCTGTCCACCCCAACCGCCTGCCGTCGATTTTTCCCTTCTGCCAGAAAATCTGCTCCTTTTGCTGGTTTACGATTGCCCCGCAAGGATCGAACAGCTAAAGGTCAATTATCTTTTATTCTTCGATATCGATCTGACTCACCGCAGCCTGGGACGGCTCATCTTACCCGGTGGCGAAGAGCAATTTCTCTTCGACCGCTCGCTCACGGGCTTTGAACTGGAGGTAATCCAACCGCCGAACCGATCCTGGACCGAACAATTTCGCCGCGTTTTTGTTCTCGGGGTTGAGCACATTCTTATGGGTTACGACCACATTCTCTTTTTACTTGCCCTGCTGGTTGTCGCGAAGCAATTCTGGCAAATGGTTAAGGTTGCCTCGGCCTTCACGGTGGCTCACAGCATCACGCTGGCCCTGGCATGGTACGGAATTGTCGATCTGCCTTCACGCCTAGTTGAGGGTGCAATCGCTTTAAGCATTGCCATTGTGGCCATCGAAAACATTGTCAGACAGCGCTTCGGCCATCGCTGGGTTCTGGCAGGTATTTTCGGTCTGATCCACGGACTGGGCTTTTACAGTGTCTTGCGCGACCTCGGCCTGGGACAAAACGACATGGCACTCAATTTGCTGGCATTCAACCTGGGGGTGGAAGCCGGTCAACTTGTTATCATCGTCCTTTTTTTCGTGCCAATCATCTGGTGGAGTCGACAACACTGGTACCGGCCATCGACACGTGCCTGTTCGGTCGCGATTTTGCTGGTGGCTTCATGGTGGGTCATCGAGCGGGTATTTCTGAGATAGTTCAGGGTTGGCGTGTCACCAGTTTTAAGCTATAGGCGGCGGCCGTCTGGACATCCTGGTTTTCATCTGCTTTTGCAAGACGGTTGAGCTCAACGGCGGCAAGCGGATCAGCCAGATAGCCCAGGCTCAATGCCGCTTGTCGCCTGACTTCGGAATTAATGTCAGAAAGTTCCTTAATCAGCGCTTTAACTGCCTTAGGATCATGCAAACGGCCGAGCACAGCCGCACCCGTCCAGCGGACTTCAGCCACCTGGTCATCGAGACAAGCGATTGCCGCATCGACTGCCCCCGGAAAACCGAGCACACCAATTGAACGTACCGCAACTGCCCGCAAACGGAAATCGGGATCGCCGATCCCCGCCTGCCCAGCTAGAAATTCGGCAGCCTCCTGGGATTTTGTGTATCCAAGACCGTAAAGGGCGGCCCTGCGCTGTCGATAGAATCCTTCGGCCAATTTTAACGCGGCAGCTGATTCCCGCGGGATTGGAATTGGACGTGGGCGAGCGGCCTGCAGCAGCGCTTGCAGCCCTAGGGGAGCGCCAAGATCTGCAATTGCCTGCAAAGCCACAACCTGGAAACTGAGATCGGCCACCACCGGGACCGGTTCGGATAATAATTGCCGGTTCGACTGCCGTACCAGTCGCCGCGAGATTTCTAATGACATCCGGCTAATGGGTGAAGCGGCCTCCTTGTACCCCTGATCGTGCAGACTTTTAACTGCGAAATAGCGAACCGCCGGAACTTTATCCGTCAACATCTCAATTAAAGTTGGATAAGCGTCGCCGTCATGGACTGCGCCCAGCGCGATTACAATCTGGCTGCGGAGTTGAGGGTCATCGGTTTTGTGTAATAGAGCCGTCAAAGGCTCCGTTGCTTCGGCTGAGCGCAGGTTCGTCAGGGCACTGACTATCAAAAGACGCTCGCGGGTGCCGGGTGAGTCAGACAGCGCGAGCAAAAGCGGATTGACGGCTGCCGGCGAACCGGTTTTGCCGATTGCCCGGATTGCCCGCTGACGCAAAGTGCGGTTGCCGGTACCGGTTACCAGTGCGGCCAGATTCTGCACCGACGCCCCGGTTGAGAAACCACCCAGAGCATCAACTGCACTGCTTTGCACCAGGAACGATGAATCTTTCTTGAGGGCTGTTAGAAGCATCGGCAGGCTGCTTTCTTCGCCGATAGCTCCGAGAGCCGCCACACAATCGCTGCGCAGTTCTTCGCGTGTTTCATTATTCAGACAGACCGTAAGTGCAGGTATGCCGCGCCGGTCTCCCAGTTTGCCAAGTGCGGTATAGAGTGCTGAGCGAACCAGGGGATTTTTTTCCGGTATGGCCAAGCAGTCGAGGAGCGGTTCCATGGCTTCAGGCTGACCGCGAACGCCCAATGATTGGGCCGCCCGCATGCGCATTTCCGGCGACTCGGACTCCAGGGCCTTGACAAGCGCCTCGAATGGAATGGCTCCATGCTCCCAGCCGTTACCATGTGATCGAGTTGTCACAAATATCAAAATCAACAGCAACGACAGGGCAATTGCAGCTCGGCCAAAAATCGTTTTGAGGCGAAAGGCAGATTCAGCGAATGTTTGTAAATAAGTACTCATCGTAAAGGGACCGTAATTTTTGTTTTTAATCCGCCGATTACACAGATAATTAAGCCTTGGCATTTTTAAAGGGCTTAAATCCCAGCCCCTTAATGCGGTGAGCCTTGATTAGAATAAACATACTTCACTTTTTAATCAATGCAAACCTTTAAAGCGGACCCCGGGGATTTAATCATCAACTTCTATCTGGGACGACAATGTCTATGCGGCACCGGCCAACGATATCGTGGATACGGCCATCGGCGATGTCGTGTGGCAGGGCAAAGGCGCCAAACCCAGAAAAGACTGGCTATTCAAATAACACAAACTTGAAAATTGAGTCGATTTTTTTATCCGGCGCCAATCGGATCGGCCTTGCGGCTGCCGGAGAAATTGAAGATGCCCAGGCTGACGTTTACAGCTATGTTTTTTTCTGAAGAATATGCTGGTCGGGGTCGTCTACCCCTTTTTTTCTTTTCTGGTCATTTTTCTGGCGGTAAGCATTAGCAACTAATTTTACGAGGGCCGGGAGAAAAGCGTTATTCGAAGCGCCTTCGGACACTATGTCTCGCCGCGGGTGGTCAGCCAGCTTATTGACAATCCGGCCAAGCTGTCATTGAAAGCGGAACTGGGCAATCAATTTTTCTGCCGTTTTATCGACAAGGTCAGGGTGAAGGGCAAAAATAAAGCGGTGATGATCTACGAGCCGCTGGTTGAGGGAACGCCGGATTCAGCTCTGATCAGAGAGGTCGAGGCTTTTGAAAGTGCGGTGGCAGACTATCGCGACCAAAAGTTTCACAGGGCCCAGGATGTCATGGCAACCCTGTACCGCAATAATCCACTGAGACTATATGCGATTTATTTGCATCGAATAAATAATTATCTCGAATCGCCTCCCCCGCCCGATTGGGATGGGGTGGAACGGCGTATATATTTACCCGAAAATTTGACGGTTAATTAATCCGCCCTGAAATATAGACTCCTCGGGATTGTAAATTGTTCTCTGATTTTATTCGGCTCCCCTCAGAGTCCAGGAATCAAGGGTTCAGATTGGACCTGAACCTAATAACCTTGAACCCTGAGCGGACACCATGTTTTTACCTCGACCCTGCTGGATTCCGCAGACGGGGCGCATTCGAATTTTAGGCCAGTTTGGCAGTTGTATCCCGCAGGCGACGGCTTAGAATGCGGGCAATATTGGTCAGGATCGTATTATAGGCTTCGATATTTTCTCACAGGACAGCGTTGAAATCCAGTCGGTCCATCGACCATATTCCGACATCAGTGACTGCCCTCACACTGGCTGATGGGGGTTCCACGTCAATCAGGGACATTTCTCCGAGAACATCCCCCTGATACAGATCATATAATTTGTTGCTGCCGGCCAGAGTTGTGATTTTGTGATTTTTACTATCGCGCTTGGGTCCGGATTTAAACACCTCCACCTGTCCTTCTTCAATGAGCAGAATCTCATCCTTCTGCTCACCTTCCCGGATAATGATCCCACCGGGCTGATACTCACGGTATTTTGCGGTGGCCGTCAACTTTTCGAACCTATCCCGATTGTTTGATGAGAAATTGGTTTTTTAAGCAGAGTCCGGCGCTATATGCACCCTCGGTGCGGAGGTTTTCGCTCCATCGAATGTGAATCTTATTCTAAAGAAAAAGTCCATATTGACCGATAAAAAAGATGACAAGTTTTTCCTAAACATTCCAATCTGGAGGCCAGGATAATGCCGGATTTTAACGAACTTCAAGACCGACCGCTTTTTATTGGGGTTGACGGTGAGGCGTTCAACAAATTTGCTCAGGTTGCAACGTACCAGGAATATCAGCCGGGGGGAGTGATCATCAAGGAGGGTGAGCAAAAAGACGCCCTGTTGGTAATCGAAAAAGGTCAAGTCGAGGTGTTCAAAGGCGACCTCAGTCTCTATGCCGATGACCAAAAAATTGCCACCCTTAGCGGTGACAGGAAATTTGGTGACATGTTCCGGGGCGATGTTCTCGGAGAAATGTCGTTGATCGATGCAGAACCCGCATCAGCTACCGTGAGAGCCGTCACCAAAGTTGGTATTTGGTCAATCGATCGGGTGGACTTCGCTGCCGTTTTGCGCAAGGATCTGACCACCTACATTGTGGTTATTACAAATATAGCACGCATCCTAAGCCGTCGCCTGAGAGATGCCGGGAAAATAAATTTGTAGTATAAACAGATTGCAGGATCCCTAAATTCAGGCTGAATTTGCTGATTTCAATCTGCCGACAGAAGCTTGATGGGTCCTGGTTGGATTGGGGCCGGCGATATGTGTTTTTTTTTCGGTCGGCCCCTTCGCATTCTAGCAGCCTTTTCCAAACTACCATTTTAAGCGGTAATCAGCATCCGGGGTGCACAACTCTTTCCCTTTTAACATCTCTTTAATGGCAGGAGTCACCCGATGATATAATTTGTACAACCCATCCATAAGTTCAAGCTCAGAGATCTCTTTCCATCCTTCGTTTTCGTTGTATCTGACTTCATAGATAGGCTTTGTCATCATAACCCACCTCCTTTGTTGAAGTTCAGTAAAAATTAAATCATCCCCAGTTACTTTTAGTTCCGCACAAATCATGCCAGGCAGGCGATATATATTGCTGATTTGAGGAATTTGCGTAACCTTCTTATATTGCATTTAATTGTAAACAGGTTGGTTTTGTTCAATTGAGGCCGGATGGTTGGAGAAAGATGTATCTGCAAATCAAATATACAGCTAAATATAAACTTGATTGACACATCCGGTAATTGGCTTTACTGATTTATATCTCTTAATCTGCTGGTTTATAAAACTATTCCAGCTTCTCGTTAATTTTCATGCAGGATTCAGGTGGTAACCTATTGGTAAGGCGGTAAAAGGAGGGTATTATACAGAAAAATATCCTTAGGAATGTCTAATCTATCCAATGGGCAAACAGAGCTATGCTCAAGTTTTCGCCATAAGTTTTTGTTTGGCAGAATCCGCGGATTCCTTCAATTGATTGATCAGGTCCGTTTCATGCAGCGAATTGGTTAATTGTGAAAAAACGTCCAGCCGACCCTTGATACCCTCAATAAATGCCACTTCGTTGCTGTCGCCAACCTTACCGACACCGCGTATCACGACTTTCAAAAGCTGGAGTATATCCGCCATGTGTTTCTGGCTTTTACTCAGTTGGTAAAGATCGGATTCCGGATGACCGTATTCCTTAAGGGCACTTAGCAGAATCGATCTGCTGGTATTGCCACCCACCAGGGCCATGAAAATATAGCTCTCTCTCTCTAAAGCCAGTAATTCCTGGACATCCATCAGACTATTTTGATCCTCGTCAGAATCAAGATCCTCCAGTAGTCTGCGGTGAATTGTTCCAATTTTTTCAAAAAATTTGTCTTGATTTTTATCGATTTTCCAGGCGGCATAGCGCGTAATTTTCTGGTCGATCCCTTTGTTTGTCAAAAGAACATCTTCCGGGGTAATCTGGTAACTCACTATTTCCTGGGAATATGATCGCACCAGACGGTTACCGAGCATGAAGGCTTTTCTGTCTGCAAATCGGATCACCGAGGGATTTTGGAAGAGGTCTTCCAACAGGACAGACAGTGAATTTTTGGGCTGTTTTAAGCGGTCCACGAGCAGTTGAAGGGAGTCCAGGAAAGCGGATCGGTCATTTTGATGCAGAGATTCTTTCAGATTATGCCAAAGAAAATCAAATATTCTTCTTTCATAGCGCTCCAGATCAGGAATGATTCTTCCAAATGTACTTTTACTGAAATTCCCCTGGCTGTCAAAACAGCTTTTAAGCATTTTTACGAGAGTTTTGGCCTGGTCCACCGATACCTTAAAATCCTCGGCAAGGGTTTCAAAATCCCGCACGTCAAATTTGATTACGCGGTGGACCATTTGCGTCATCTTTTTTTTGGTCTCTGACCGATTTTTCTGGAAGGTAACAATTTTTCCAATCTTGGTGTGGACCTTTTCGGTTAACGTTCCCTTGCCCGGTGTGTAGGCCTTGATCTCGTTGCCTTCAATTTGAAGATTATCGTAAACATTTTCGTTCACCTTACTGAGCCGCTCTTCCATGTTGTTTAAGACTTCAGTCTTTATTTCTGCGCCTTTGGATTTTGTATCGATGGTCTCTAGCAAACCGGAGGTGAGGTGAAGCCGTTCGGCAATTTGTTGAGAATCAATTTTGGCATAGTCTTCGCCGTAAACACTTTTCAGGACACGCGCAGTTTCAGTGCTGGATCCGCCAGAGCTGTCCATGACCAGCCGGGCAACATTGGCCATCTGATCGGATACAGGAGCTTGCCCATCACTGACCATCAGCCATTTTATATTGTTGACCTCGATGGGTGAAGGGTTCAATTTTGAGCGGAAACGTTTAATTTTCAGGATTGCATCGTAGATACTGGTGTAGCTGTATTTTTTAGCGTTAGACTCCGTACTTCGCATCAGGCTATCCACTTTATGTACCATTGCCTGCATTTTCTGCGGATGCAAACCATTGAGCACAGCCAGCAGCGTTAAATTCAAGTCGGGTACGTTGTTCTCATTATGAATTGGCGGAAGTGACACGGGTTTGCCACGCATTGAGATGGTGATGGGCGAATTTTTTTCTATTGCAGTGAAATAGCGGGCTGCAAACTGTAGCGATACCAGCAGGCGTTTGAGTTCCTGCCTGTTTTGGGGTATTTTTAAAATAAGATTGTTAATGCTGTGATTCCAGAATGTTTCAAAGCCTCTGTTGAGTTTCTCCAGAAATTTGGATGGGTCTGTTCCCTGCCCTTTAGAGATGGCGCGCACCACCTCAGTATCGAAGGAGATATCTCCGGAAAGTATTTCGTAGTCCGTTTTTTTGTCGACCAGGTTTCCGCCAAAAGCACCCTTATATCGGATCAGGGTTTTATTGCCGACTTCCGGATTTATACTGAGGGAGCCGAAAATATTCTCGAATTGGACCAGGATCATTCTTTCCAGATCTTGTTTACAGGCTTTGGAGCCACCGTCAAGACATCTGCTAACCTGGTAGACCAGGTTGCCAATCTGGATACGCAAGGCATCATAGCGCCGTCGCTCCTCACGAAGCCCCTGCTCCAGCCGGTCTGAACCGCTAAAATCATGCTTTTCCAGTTTTCGAACTTCCACTCCGCCAAGCTGCGCGTAGAGTTCTTCAGCTGAGTCATCCAGGTTGATGTCGTCAGATTCCATTTTCGTATCCACACTGGTTTATTCAGTTTTCGGTTTAGACATTTATTACCTTGTTATTCGGCAAAATCCGCTTTTTTCTTGAGCCAATTCTTTAAAAGTTTAAATTTAGGTGACCGAACGGGTCCGGTCACGATCAGTCAGCCAAACTTTTTTCAACAAAAAAATTAAATATATAGCCGATATTATGATGAAAACCTTATCAACCCCGGAATGGATTTAATTCACTGTTACAAATTGTTACAAACTGTTACACCGCAGAAAAGCATTCCTCTTTAAGTCTGGTTAATATTGTATCAAACGGCTAGAACGGATTTTATATTAATCGATAGACGCTGTATTACAGCAAAGGAGGAATCATGGTAAAAAAAGGTTTATACATTGCAATGATTGCATTGCTGATTGCCGGTGTTACGGGTCTTTCCGGCTGCCGCCGTCATTCCCATGCACATAAAGCAGAGTTCATGGTGGATTACATCACCGAAACACTGGATTTAACTGAAAGCCAACAAGAGCAGTTGAAACAGATTAAAGATGAGCTCATGGAAAAAGCTCAACAAATGCACACCAACAAGGAATCAATGCATGAAGAACTTGTTGCGCAGTTGCGCGGTGAAGAGATCGATAAAGTGCGGGTGAAATCTATGGTTGCTGAGCATAGAGACCAGATGGATGAAATCATCGATCTTATTGTGGACCGATTAGCCGAGTTTCACAAAACACTGACACCGGAGCAAAAGGAAAAGTTGGTTGCCAAAATTGAAACTTTCAAAAAATGGCATGGTAAAAGTTGGGAATAGGGAGCGTGTTGCGTGTTGCGTGATACGTGTTGCGTGTTGCGTGGTACGTGTTGCGTGATACGTGTTGCGTGTTGCGTGGTACGTGTTGCGTGTTGCATGGTACGTGTTGCGTGTTGCGGGATGCGCGTGGCCTGTTGCGAGCAGGGAGATAAAAAGTAGGGTCGGTGCTAGTGTTCCGCCGTCAGGCGTGGCCCTAGTGCCGACCCTGGTTAATCTAAAGATGAAGTGGAATGGCTACGGGTGATGACATTAATTGCCGGAATGATTATGGTCTGTAGCATGTTTAACTCCGACACTACCCGTGAGCGTTATAATCATGACCCGCAGACAATTTATAAAGAAATTACTGATAACATCATTACACAGTTTGTCGATCGTAAGCCTTATGCCTAACTCATCTTCATCGGCTGTTTCCGCTGATTCCGGACCGGAAATTTTGCATTATAAACCGCTTAACGGGCGCAGTTTGCGTGAGATTGCCCGTGCAAAAGAACACCATAATTCCGGGGGCTTTGTGAATCCCATCGGACTGGGTCGCGACGGCCGTTTATGGGAGGTGATGAAGTGGAAGCTTTTCAGTGAAAATAAATTCAAACCATTCTTTGCTGATGAGCAGGTGACGCCTGTAACCATTGATTGGAACTCGGTTCGAGAACACAGCGGCAGTTCGGTAACATTTCTGAAACATGCCAGTGTGATGATTAAAGACGTTGATCGCAATATCCTTGTCGATCCGATATTTTCTGAAATCTTCTGGTTCATCAAGGATTTTACCCCGCTGAATTTTGAACCCCGGGAAATACCCAGGCCGCAGCATGTTTTAATAACCCATGGCCACTATGATCACCTCGACAAAAAATCACTGGCTTCCCTGAATAAAAACAGCCATGTCCTTTCGCCCCTGGGTTACGATGACATATTTGAAGACCTATCCATGAAAAACCGGACGCGTTTGGATTGGTTTGATTCATTTAACGATGGAAGACTCAACATTACGTTGCTGCCATGCAATCACTGGACCATGCGCAGTCCGATAACCGGACCCAACCGGTCCTTGTGGGGGTCGTATCTGATAAGATTGGCCAGCGGCTACACCATTTACGTTTCCGGCGACACGGCCTATTTCGATGGATTTGAACAACTGGGCCGTGAATATAAAATCGATCTGGCCGTGTTTAACGTGGGCGCCTATGAACCGCGCTGGTTCATGGCGCCAAGCCATATGAATCCGCGCGAGACGGTTCAGGCGTTTAAACAATTAAAAGCCGGCAAAATGATGATCGTCCATTGGGGAACCTTTCGCCTGGGCAACGAGCCGGTGCATTTCCCTCCGATGCAGATCAAAGAGGAACTAAAAAAAGAAGGCCTTCTTGACAAGCTGATTGATCTGAAACACGGGGAGACCCTGTTTATTGATTCCTAAATCCAAACCTACTCAATCAAAGCGGTCGATAGGCATCGAAGTTTGACATCAAATTCTCTTTTTCGCATTAACTATCGCCAAAAGCGGATCCAAAAATATGGCAACAAGCATTCTTATTATAGACGATGACGAGAAGCTGAATAAACTTCTGACGGAGTTTTTGGGTGATTTTGGCTTTAACACGCTGAGTGCCACCCATCCGAAAGACGGTCTAAAAAAGCTGAAGCACAAATCGCCGGATCTGGTCATATTGGATGTGATGCTGCCCGGGATGGACGGGTTTGAGGTGTGTAAGACGATCCGGCAAAATTCGTCAGTGCCGATTATTATGCTCACCGCCAGAGGAGAGTTGATGGATCGGGTCGTCGGTCTCGAATTGGGAGCCGATGATTATCTGCCGAAGCCTTTCGAGCCGCGGGAACTGGTGGCACGGATTCATTCGGTGCTTCGCCGGGCAAACAAAATCGATGATACCCGGCCCCAATCCTTCGGGCCGCTGGAGATTGATTTCACCAAGCACATTGTAACACTGGATGCAGAAAATATGGATTTGACGACCAACGAGTTTGCCGCGCTGGCTCTGCTCACCCGCAACCCCGGGAAAGTCTTTAACCGTGACGAGATTTTACAGGAATTAAGGGGTATTGACTGTGATGCATTTAACCGATCTGTGGATATTACCATGAGCCGTTTGCGCCAAAAATTAAAAGATGATCCCAAATCACCCAGGTTTATTAAAACTGTCTGGGGCACCGGGTATGTGTTTATTGGTGATCAATCCGGCACCTGACTTGAGAAAGAGCCAGTCTAATTGAAAAGAAACGAAGGAACATCGAACATTGAACGTCCAATCCACCAGAGGCGGACTGTAAGCATCGAATAATGTATTCTGTCAATTAGAATAAATACGGAGCAAAAGGGAATCGATCCCAGAAAATATGCAATTCAGGGTTCTCATTATAATCATAGTATTTTCTCCGATCATATTGAGATAATGGGGCAAAAATTTATGAATTGGTTCAAGAGAATACTCCGATCGGTATTTACCAAACTGCTGGTGGTCATTGTATTAACCGGTATTTGTATAAATCTTGTGGTGGTTGGCTTTTTCTGGCTTCATCGCAGCGCAGCCGGGCGTCCGCTTCATAAGAATATCCTACAGTATTTAAACTATATCGTCGACGATTTAGGAAGTCCGCCAGACCTTGTGCGGGCAAAGCAAATCGGCCGGCAAGCGTCTCTTCAAATTTACTACGACGGCATGCACACGAACTGGACCACCGCTGAAAATTTTTCTGATATCCAGAAGGCGCACTGGCGCGATTGGAGCCGGGACCCTATCATTCGGTTAGGAAGTTACCATGGCCATCATTTCGTCGAATTAATCCACGAATCCGGACGATTTGTTTTCGGCCTGGACAAGAGTTTCGAGCTGGATCCGGAACGCAAGCGTTTGGTGATCATATTGCTGTCCCTGCTAACCCTGATTCTCGCCGGTGCCTTTTTATCCATTCGCTGGATCCTTAAGCCGGTGCGATGGCTGAATGAAGGGGTGCGGGAAGTCAGCCAGGGCAATTTGAAATACCGGGTTCCGTTAAAAAGGTCCGATGAACTCAGAGATCTTGCGGCAGCCTTTAATGACATGACAGAGCGTATCCGGGATATGCTCCACAGCAAAGAGCAGCTGCTGCTGGATGTCAGCCATGAACTTCGTTCGCCGCTTACCCGTGTTAAAGTAGCCCTGGAGTTTATGCCGGATGGTCAGGCAAAGGAAAGCATCACCGGCGATGTCGTTGAAATGGAAAAGATGATCAATGAAATTCTGGAAACCGCCCGGATGCATCATCTGCATGGTAAGCTGAAAGTGGAGCGCGTATTGCTGACTGATATTTTGAAAGAGGTATTACCTGAATTTGAAAACCAATCTCCCGGAGTTCAGGCCGACGACATACCCACCGGTAGCGCAATTCAGGTTGATCCAGAGCAGATTAAAATCGTTTTCAAAAACATTCTGACGAATGCCATCAAATTTTCCAGCCCGGACAGTCAGCCGGTGAGCATCCGGCTAAAAGACCGACCGCCAAATATTGTTTTACAAATCGCTGATCACGGAATCGGGATTCCGCAGGATGAGCTGCCGTTTATTTTCGAGCCCTTTTACCGGGTGGATAAATCCCGCACAAAGGACACCGGCGGCTATGGATTGGGTTTAAGCCTGTGCAAAACAATCATGGAAGCCCATGGCGGTCGAATACAAATTGATAGCACCCCGAATGTCGGTACCACTGTGACACTGTTTTTCCCTAATTAATCCGCCCTGACGGCAACGAGTGCTGCAGTAAGACCGCAACGCTTCCTGTAGCTCATCCCAATCGGCAAGATCGGTGCCGCGCCATGCCGCCTGCACGTAATCATAGCGAAAACACAAAGCCCGGGGCGGGTCCGACTTCCACCTTCTAATGCCTCTCAAATTGACATTATCCTTATGCATTTATATATTTAGATCTTAAGGGCTGCGCCTGAAATTGGAACGATGGAATGCTGGCCACCCATCCGGCCTGTAGGCCTACTCTGAATATGCTATTTTTCTGGGCGGAGTAATTCGGGAAAAGGAAACATTCTATATGAAATCAAACTATATTCGCTGCATTCGAGTTCTGACTTTGTGCCTGATTGTGTGTGTTGCCGGCCTCGCCGCCGCCTCTGACACGATCAATTGGCGCTCATATGAAGAAGGGATGGTATTGAGCAAAATTGAGAAAAAAAAAGTGTTTCTCCATTTTTATGCCGACTGGTGTGGTTTCTGCCGCAAGATGGCCAATACCACGTTCAAAGATTCCTCGTTGATCAACTATCTGAATGATAATTATATGCCGATTATGGTAAACACCGACAGGGAACCGCAGACGGCGGGTAATTATGGCGTTGTCGGCTTGCCCACTACCGTTTTTCTGACTGAGATGGGCGAGCCTATTTTTAGTGTACCCGGATATATTGCAACCGATACTTTAATGTCGATGCTAAAAGAGATAAACGGAATAAAAACCGGGGGCTAAACATACGCATCCGGCATAACACGCACGTGTTTCATGAAAATATTAAAAGAAGTCAGCATCATCACCGCAATTTCAGTCATTGTGGCATTCGGCGTCAACTATTTTTCGCCGAATGGCATTGCCCTGGTGGGGCAGTGGGACACCTCCCAGGGCGTGGTTAGCGCTATCGGGAAAAACGATGTGGTCATGGATGAACTCGAAATTGACGACGTCACCCATGCTAGGGCACTATATGACACCGGCAATGTCCTATTTGTCGATGCGCGATCCTTCGAAGATCACAATGACGGTCATGTTAAAGGCGCGGTATCCCTTCCGGTTGGACAATACGATGAGCTAATTGATGGCTTTCTGGAGCTTCACGACCTTGATCGTCCGATTGTAACTTACTGCTCGGGAAGAACCTGCGAAGACAGCCACCACCTGGCCCTGCTTCTCATGGAGCGCGGCTATATGAACATCAGCGTGATGATAGACGGTTTCCCGGGTTGGGAAGCTGAGGGCTATCCCATTGATTAAGCATATCCAGAGCATACTTCAAAATAGCTGGTTGGAACTGGCATCCCGCTGGATACTCGGGCTGACATTCATTTATGCGAGCTACAACAAAATCCTTTTCCCGGCGGATTTTGCCAAAATAATATATGGATACGACCTGTTTCCCCATGCGCTCATCAACCTGATTGCAATCATTTTGCCCTTTCTGGAGCTCCTAGCGGCGCTTGCTCTGATCATCGGCGTCTATCCCCGATCCGCTGTTTTAATCGTCAATGCGCTGCTGGTGGCGTTTATCATTCTCCTTTCGATCAACCTCCTGCGGGGGCATGAATTCAATTGCGGTTGTTTTGAACTTCAAAATTCCGGAAATAGTGTTTCTTCATATACCACAATTATTCGCGATATTTTTTATCTGGCGCTCGGACTGCAAGTCTATCTTTTCACTCGGTACCGTAGATGGTGCGTTCGGCAAGCGGGGTGGAGCAATACTAACAGTTCGTCATTTATGTAGACATGAAAGTAGTTTTGGCCAATTCGAAGTTCTCTGCCAGTTTCAAGTGGCACAAGGCATAAGGCTCCAGGCGCAAGGGAAAGATTCATTTTCTAGAATCGAAACCCAACCCGGACAAGCCGGAATTGAATATTGACGATTGAAGATTTGTTGTATCGCTACGCTCTGTCTTTTCAATTTAAATCGATAGGATTCTTAAAATATTCAATCTGCATATAAAAAATCAAGGAAAATTAAAGTGGTGACGAATAATCACAGAAAACCCACCGGTGCCGGTAAAAGCAGTTTCGATCTCATCGATGTTGAAGCCTTTTACCGGGAGCTTGACCTTAAAAAGGGCATCACATTTCTGGATGTGGCTTGCGGCCGGGGCGCCTATTGTCTGAAAGCTTCTGAAATTATAGGCTCAACCGGGACCGTTTATGCGGTAGATCTGTGGCAAGAGGGTATCGAGCAACTCAAGGCGCGTGCGGTTGAAGAAAATGCCTTGAATATTGAAGCCTTTGTCAGCGATGCCGGGCGGCATATCCCGGTGGATGATCAGGTGGTGGATGTCTGTCTGATGGCCACCGTTTTACATGATTTCGTAGAAGATCAAATATCGAAAGAAGTGCTGGATGAGATTGTCCGGGTATTGAAAGCAGACGGCCTGCTGGCAATCGTTGAGTTTAAAAAAATAGATGGGCCACCGGGACCTCCGTTGCATATCCGATTGTCTCCTGAAGAGGTTGACGACATGCTTGCCCCATATGGATTTGCTAAAGAACACCTTGCGGAAGTCGGGCCATTTAATTATCTGATATTTTTTAAAAATTCGAACCCCGTCAATCTTAAAAGGAGGATAATCAATGAAGTTGTATTTTAAAGCGAGCGTCGTTTGCGTAATATGGTTTCTGCTGATGAGCGTATTCGCATTCGGGCAGTCAAAGGAATTGGAAGGCAACATCTATAACCCGGGAAACTTAAAACCCAGAGACAGCGAGCTGAAGGTAAAAGCCGGGCAGCAAGCGCCGGACTTTACCCTGCCGGCCGTATCGGGCAAGGAGATTTCACTCAGTCAGTATCGAGGCAAAAAAAATGTTGTGCTCTCATTCGTGCCGGCTGCCTTCACGCCGGTATGCTCCGACCAATGGCCGGGCTATAATATTGTCCAAGAAATGTTTGCCGAAACAGATGCCATTCTGCTTGGGATCACGGTCGACAACATACCGACACTATTTGCCTGGACCCGTCAGATGGGAAAATTGTGGTTTGAAGTCCTTTCAGATTTTTGGCCGCATGGTGCTGTTGCTGAAAAATATGGTGTATTGCGATCCGACGGGTTGTCCGAGCGGGCCCTGGTTTTTATTGATAAAGAAGGAATAATCAGCGCGATCCTGGTCATGGATATAAATCGCAGGCCCGATTTAATTGCCTGCGCTACTGAATTGAAGAAGATGAAAAATAAGTAATGCGATTTCAGAAAACCAAAATTCTTTTCATTATCAGTGCAACGTGTCGATAATCATCAGCATTCTTTCACTTTGCATTCCACAAACCACTCCTATACGTTTACGTGTGAAAGTATCTCTTTTTCCCTCTCATGCACCCGGCTTTCCAGTTTATTTACTTGCTGCATCATGTCTTCGACGAACACCTCGTCTTTGATGGAGGCCAGGTTTATTTTTACATTAAATAAGGCGCCCAGAACCGCTGTGCGTGCCATCATAACCCCTACGGCTCCGTCTGAGACAGCATTGCGGTTGCCGTTTCTAATTACCTTTTCCGCCAATTCCATAATCTGTAATGCATCATTGGCTACTGCCAGCGGAACCCGGGCGGCATTTTTCATGGCATCCTGAATCGCCTCTATTCGTTGCGCTTTTTCTTCGTCGGTGTTTTTGGGCAATTTAAATGCTGCCAGGACATCCTTGTAGGCATTGGAATCTTTGTCTACTTCCGACACCAGCTTTTCTCTGAGATTCTGCCCTGTTTCAGCTATCTCTTTCATTTCGTTTTCAACCGCCGCATAGCCCTTTTTAGCGATGGTCAAATTAGCCACCATTTCCGTCAGGCCTGCTCCCAACGCCGCACTCAATGCTGAAACGGAGCCGCCACCCGGCACGGCGGTGCCTGCGGCCGTTTTTTGTAAAAAATCAGTTATTTTTTGATTGGTTAACAATATGTCATCCCTCCTTTTTCTTTGTCAAAAACCAGATTCCCATTTTTGACGACTTTATCTACCGTGTTGACCCCAACATGATACGGAATGAATTTGTAGCTTGGGTACTCGAGTACAACCAGATCACCCTGTTTGGCGACATCTATACTGCCAATGGTATCGGCTCTATCGAGCGCTGCCGCGGCGTTAATTGTCAGGGCCGATACGGCCTCTTCGGTTGTGATGTCCATATACAGGGTCGCCAAAGCAAAGATGAGCGGTATGGATTCCGTAAAACAGCTTCCCGGGTTAAAATCAGTCGCCAGGGCTACCGCGCAATTGCTGTCGATGATATAGCGGCCTCTGGCATATGGCTCTTTCAGGCTGAAGGCGGTGCCGGGAAGCAGGGTGGCAACGACATCGGCCTGCGCCATCTGCCGAATGCCTTCATCCGAAGCCTGCAGCAAATGATCGGCCGAAGTCGCATTGAGCTCGGCAGCCAGCTCGGCTCCGCCGAGTTGCACAATTTCATCGGCATGCAGTTTGATTTTGAAACCCAGCTCCCGGGCTCCGGTTAACAGTCGCCTTGACTGGCTGACCGAAAAGACATTTTTCTCGCAAAAAACATCACAATACTCCGCTAATTTCCGCTCGACTACCGGCGGCATAACTTCTTTGATCATATAATCAATAAAATCGTCGCCCCGGTCTTTGAATTTCTCGGGCACCGCATGGGCGCCCAAAAACGTGGGGACGATGTCGATATAATGTATGCCGCCAAGATGGTTTATTACGTCAAGTTGTTTGATTTCCGTATCTTTATCCAGGCCATAACCGCTTTTACCTTCAACGGTTGTTACGCCGAATGAAAGCATCGAGTCCAGGCGTTTGATTCCAGCCTGCAGCAGCTCGTTGGCTGAAGCCGCGCGCGTCGCCTGAACCGTATTGGCGATACCGCCGCCGCGTTTCATAATATCCATATAGCTGTCGCCGCGCAGGCGCCATGAAAATTCTTCCGCCCGATAACCGCCGAAAATAAAATGAGTATGCGAGTCTACAAAGCCGGGCAGCACGGCCTTGTTTTGGGCGTCTATAAAATCAAAGTCGGCAGGATCAGATTCGGCCTTCGCCAGTTTTGCTTCGATCTCTTTTGTCGTCCCGACGGCTTCAATCATGCCTTCTTTAACAACCACTGCGCCATCGGGAATGATGTGCAGCTCAGACATTTCTTGGCCCTTTTTGGCTGCAAACCCGCTGCAGGTGACCAATTCCGATGCGTTTTTGATGATGATGTTGCCGTTCATTGGGTTACCTTCGGTTGTAGAGTGCTTGTTTCTGATAAAGTAATGTCAATAAAATCAATCAATCTGCAGACAGATGCTGGATGCTGGATGCTGGATGCTCGATGCTCGATACTGGATGCTCGATGCTCGATACTGGATGCTGGATGCTGGATGCTGGATGCTGGATGCTGGATGCTGGATACTGGATGCTGGATGCTGGATGCTGGATGCTGGATGCTCGATACTGGATGCTGGATACTGGATGCTGGATACTGGATGCTGGATGCTGGATGCTGGATGCTGGATGCTGGATGCTGGATGCTGGATGCTGGATGCTGGATGCTGGAT